>JAISRC010000082.1 GCA_031273845.1 Desulfovibrio sp. | reverse complement strand
GTCGGTTTGGTGGTTGTTTGGTGATGACCAAACCTAACCGACTTGGCGGGCTACTTCCACTTTTTCAATGTGCGAAAAATATCGTACGTTATCCGTCGGTTTGGTGGTTGTTTGGTGATGACCAAACCTAACCGACTTGGCGGGCTACTTCCACTTTTTCAATGTGCGAAAAATATCGTACGTTATCCAAAAGCAATCTGCGTGCCAGGAGACGATTGTGACAATAATTGAATAACGGCGGTGGTTTTCCGGAAAAGAGCACATTTTCGCGTCCTTCCCCGCTTGCCGGTTTGCAAGCGGCAGAGAACGAAAAATAAGCGAAATGATTTTTTATGAAAATAACTTGCATGTCCGCAAGTTATTTTCAGATCTGCAAGTTGTCTGCGGTTTGGAATCCGTACCTCGTCGGCGCGATAGAATGCTTTGTATTTCGGCACGACGTCCTGTCGTGCCTGCCGATTCCAAATCAGAATTCAAGATATTCTTGATCAGGAATCGGTATTATACGGATTCGATGTCGGGAGAGGTCTTTGCGCGCCGGAGCTTCAATAATATATTTCCATTGCGGAAGCCGAACGCTTTCCGGACAGCAATGTCTGTACGCCGGAAGCGGTATTTCAAAATCAAATTGCTTCAGCCCAGGGGCAGTTCCATACTGATCATCGTGCCGCCGCCTTCGTTATGCAACGCGCGCACATAGCCGCGATGATCCGTGACAATGGACCGTACTATGGTCAGCCCGAGGCCGGTACCGCCCTTTTTGCGGGAAAAATACGGCTCAAAGATGCGGGACCGCTCTTCTTCCGTCAGTCCCGGCCCGTTGTCGGCCACGTCGATGCGCACCAGATTCAGCGCGGGGAGACAGGACACAGTGACATGCACGAGCGGGCTTACGGTTCCCTGGTTCAAGGCCTCGGCGGCGTTACCCAGGATGTTCATAAAGGCTCTGTTCATGGCCTCACGGTCAATGGGCAGAAGGGGAGGCGCCTCCGGCGCGGAAAGCTTCCAGCCTATGTCGGCATGGCTGCTGCGGAACAGTTCCAGAACGGTTTGCAGAAGGCCGAGAATGTCGTCCGGACGGGGCGCGACTTCCGGAAGTTTGGCAAAGGCTGAAAATTCCTGCACCATGGCCTGCAGATGCTCGACCTGCCGGACAATCAGCTCCGTGCCCTGGATAAAGGCCGGGTCATTGACCTCCGCTCCGAATTTTTTTGCCAGACGCTGGGCGGAGAGCTTGATCGGCGTCAGGGGGTTTTTGATTTCATGAGCGATGCGCCGCGCTACTTCGCGCCATGCGGCCATGCGCTGCATCCGCTCAAGCTCCGTGATGTCCTCGAACACAGCCACCGCCCCGCGGTACACGCCCTCCGTGGAAAAGCCCACGGCGTTCAGCAGCAGGCGTTTTTCCTCCCCGGCGATGCTCAGGCCGACGCTGTGCCGGCTGCGGGACTCAATGCGCCTCCGCAGGCGCTCTTTTATGGTTTCAGCTATGGCGCCGTATGTTTCAGGCATGAATTCGCCGATCTTTTTCCCGATCATTTTCTTCGGGTCCATGTTCAAAATATCGCCCGCCGCCGTGTTGACGGTGGATATGCGGCCTTGGTCGTCAAAGGAAAGCACCCCGGCGGCTATGTTGTCGAGCACGGTTTCCATATATTTGCTGTGCCGCGCTGTTTCCAGGTTCTGTTGCTCCAGAAGGGTATAGGCGTCCGTCGTTTCCCGCCGGCTTTCCTCCAGATCCGAGGCCATGCGGTTGAAAGAGCGGATAAGCATCCCGAATTCATTCTGCGGGTTTTCCGTCAGACGCACGCTGAGATCGCCGGCCGCAATCCTGTCCGTGCCTTGGGCCAGAGCGGAAATGGGCGCGGTCAGTTCCCTGGCCAGACGGAAGCCGAACCATACCGCCCCCAGGATGATCAGGGCCGTCAATACGCCCAGGCTGCTGTAGAGCATGAGTTTCAGCGGGTTTTTGATGTTGCGCAGATGGCTGTATTCGCGCGAGCCGCGCATGACCAACTCCGTGCCGGAGGAGAACCCGGGGCCGAGTTCCGAGCCCGCCAGGAGCAGCCGTTCGGCCTCCTTGTCCAGGGCAACGGCGGCGAAAATATAATCCTGCGCCTCCGTGGAAATGAGCGTGACATCATAGCCCTGCCGCCGGATTTTTTCCCTGTCCAGCTTGCTGTTGGCCAGATTTGCGGCTTCTAGGGCCGCGCCGCCGGCGGGCGTTCTGCCCGCGTAGCCGGCAGGGTTGAATACATCAATCAGGATATCGCCGTATTCGCGGGCCTTGCCCCGCAACAGTTCTTCGCCGCTCTCGGAGTCCGGCTCCGTCCGCGCTTCCTCCAGCGCCGTTTTGATATTTCCGACCCGACGCACCAGGGATTGCCCGGTGCGCTCGTAAATATTGCCGACCAGTTCCAGGGCCGTTGCCATGGAGCTTTCAACCCGTTCCTTGAACCAGAAATCCATTGAAAGCTGCACATATTTTGTGGTGATGAGGCACATGAGCAGACAGGGCAGGAGGGAAAAGGCCACAAAGGCCGCCACCAGACGGGCGCGCAACCCTGATCCCAGAATGCCGCGCCGCCGCTCCAGAAGCAGTTTGAAACCGTTGCGCAGCACAACCAGCAAGATGCCGATGAGCAGCACGAAGTTGATATTGAACATGACCACGAAGAGGCTGTCGCCCGACCTGAACTGCTCAAGCTGCACCCAGGTCAGGAGCAGGACGAGCAGGAAAGCAAGGGCCGCGAAAAGCAGTTCCTTGCGCCTGCGCCTGCGGTCGCGCGCGATGAGTTCCGCTCCGGAAAGCGGAGGAGAGCCGGATCGGGAGGGAGGTCCTGATTTCATCACCGGGTCACATCGTTGCCGTCATCGGCCGCCGAAGGCGAAAGGCAGGGTGAAGTTCAGTTGCGGTGCCACCTCGGAAGACCAGAAAACGAAGTTTTTCTGCAGCCAGGGCGGCACATCGGCGTGCCGCAGGGTAATCTCCATGTTGACGGCGTATTTTTCGTCCTCGCCTTCGTCGCGCAGGACCTCCAGAGAGATGACGGGAAGGATGAGCTTGCTCCAGCCCGCGTGGAGCAGGCGGGTGAGATTCCTGTCCCTCAGTTCTCTGTCTTTATCCGCATCGGGAACGCTCATCAGGAATTCGCGGCTCAGGGGGTCGTGGCGGATGACGGATATATACTCCCGCCGCCCCAAGGCGGCGTTGCCGAGTATGGAGCGCAGGCGTTCCACGGACGCGGATATGCCCAGTTCAAGTATCGCGCCGTCTTTCAGCATGCCGAGCAGATCCGCTTCATTGTCTACAGCTATGGAAATTTCCGTTGTAAGGACATCGTCGTCTATGCGCAAAACAGGGGGAGGATCGGCGATCAGTCTGCGCGGCGCAACGGCAAAAGCCGACGAAGCGAGCATGCAGAACAGCGGGATCAGAAGGAAAGCGGCAGGGTTGCCGCGCCCGGAGCAGGGCTTGACGTGTCTGTTGAACGGAATGCTCACTTCCGCCGCCCTACGGCTTCGGAACATCCACAGCGCTTGCACCGGGGACGGGTGTTCAACGGAATGTTTCCTTCCTCCGTCCTACGGCTGCGGGTTATGTCTGCGGGATGCATGGCGGATATGCCGTCCGGGGCGAAGCGCGCGGCGCTTTACTGTATTTTTCCGAAGCTGTCGTTCAAGAGCGAGGCCAGTATTTTGCCGGAAAAGGAGAGGTCGAAGCGCGCTTTCGCATCCGTCAGTTCCCGCGCCGCGTCACGCGGTTCTCTGGCTTCGGCGTAAGGCCTTTTTTGCAGCATGGCGGAAAAGGCATCGGCTACGGCTGTCAGGCGCCCGAAAGAACTGATGTTCTTGCTGTGCTGCGGGTAGCCGGAAGCGTCGAGGCGTTCGTGATGTTCCATCATTGCCTGACGCATCAGATCAAAACGCTGGTCCAGCTTGTTCATGATTTTATAGCCGTTGACTGTATGTTGCGGTATTTTTTCTTTTTCCTCCGGCTTGAGCGGAGTGTTTTTATTCAGGATGAACGCCGGCACCTTGGCCATGCCCACGTCATGCAAGAGCAGGGCAAGGGCCGCCTGATCCAGATCCTTGCGTTTCATATTTTTGTTTTCCGTGTAGATATAGAGCCACAGACCTACGATCATGGTGTTGATGCAGTGCCGGCTCAGGGAAAATTCCCCCTTGTGCAGACGGCGGGCGAAGAGGTGCAGGCGGTGCAGGTCCGTCCACAGGTATTCGGTCACCACCAGCAAATCGCGGTGCAACTGCTCGAACAGGGCTTTGACCGGCTGATCGAAAAACTCCGAAAGGCGCAGGTCCAGAGCGCGGATACAGATATCCGCGACCTCCGGCTCTTTGAGATTCCGGTCCACGAGCACCAGATCAAGCTGCTTGACGATGTGCTGCGAATAGATGGGATGGTCCTTGCGTGAAACGAAAAGATTACCTTCGGCGCACAGCCTGTGTATCTCTTCAATCTGCTCGTTGGACAAACGCGTATCCTTGCGGGAGTAGGTAAGGAGCTGGGTTACTTTTTCGTCGAGCACAAAAAGGTCCAGAGGAAGGCGATACTTGGGAAAGCTGTCCAGTATGGATTCGCTTATCTGGTAGTATTCCTCGGAGATGGCCGCAAGGGCGTCGGCTTGGGACATTCCGGCCTACTTGGTGTATACTTTTACGAGATTGGTGCCGGAGGACCCCTGGTCAGCCCGGAACTGTCCCGCCGTGATCACGCAGAGATCTCCTTTTTTGATGTCGGGACAGGAATCAATGAAAGATTCCGCCCTCTCCAGATGGCCGGACAGGGAGTCATCCGTCGAGCGCGGTTTCACGCCCCAAGAAAAATTAAGATACCGCAACACTTTCGGGTCGGGGGTCAGCCCGTAAACCGGCTGCCTGGGGCGTTGGGAGGACAGGCTGCGCGCGGCCGCTCCGCTCATGCTGTGGGCCACGATTGCCGTTGCATCCTGGCGTTCGGCCAGCAGGCAGGCGGAATAGGAAAGAAAATCCGGCGCCGTGTCCGGCATATGGTACTGGGAAAGATGACTACGCTCCGACAGCAGGGTTTCGGCTTCAGCGGCGATGGCCGACATGAAGGATACGGCTTCCACCGGGAAACTGCCCATGGCTGTTTCTTCGGACAACATGACGCAGTCCGTGCCGTCGAGCACGGCATTGGCCACGTCCGTGGTTTCGGCACGGGTGGGAATGGGATTGTTGACCATGGAGAGCAGCATCTGCGTTGCCACGATGACCGGCTTGTTCGCTTTGTTGCAGGCGGCGATTATGCGTTTCTGCATGGTGGGAAGCGTGGGCATGGGGCACTCTATGCCCAGGTCGCCGCGCGCCACCATGATGATGTCCGTTACCGCGAGGATTTCTTCCAGACGGTCCACGGCATTTTTGCGTTCAAGTTTCACGCAGATGGGAATGCTGCAGCCCGCCTCGCCGATTATGGCGCGGGCCTCAAGTACGTCATCCGGGGTCTGGACGAAAGACAGAGCAACGGCATCCACGCCCAGATCAAGGCCGTCGAGCAGATCCTTTTTGTCCTTGTCCGTCAAGGCGGGCAGTTTGAGATGTTTGCCGGGCAGGGCCAGACCCTTGCGGGAGGTCACGATGCCGCTGTTGTCGGCCTCCATGATGAAGCCGCCGCTTACCTTGGAGGCGACCAGAAACTGCAGGGTGCCGTCGGCCAGCACGACCCGGTCGCCGGTTTCCATGCTGTTGAGCAGTTCCGCCTTGTCAAAGGGGATGTATTTGGCATCGCAACGGTCCGGCCGTTCCGGTCCCAGAAAAGCCAGATCGCCTTTGACGAAGGACAGCGCCCCTTCTTCAATCGCTCCTATGCGGATTTTGGGGCCGGACAGATCCTGCATGACGGTTATGGGTATGCCGTGCTTTATTTCCAGCTCGCGGATAATTTTGATGGTTTTTGAAAAATCCGCGGCCGTGCCGTGGGAAAAATTCAGGCGGAAAATGCGGGCGCCGGCGGTGACGAGCTGCGACAGTTTTTGCGGGGTGTTGCAGGCGGGGCCGATGGTGGCTACTATCTTTGTTTTCATGATGAATGTCTCTTTTTTTGGAGGTCTTTCAGACTGGTATACGGGACAGGCACGTTGTCCGGTAAATGCCGGGGGGAGCGTTGCGCGGACCTCCGCGCCTACATGTTTTCCTGCCGGCTGATGAGTTCAAGGGCTGTTTTGTCCTCGGGCACGCCTTCGCCCATAAAATCCAGCCGGGCGTTGAAATTTTTGCCTTCTTCCCAAGAGAAAAGACCTTTGCCGTCCGGCATTTTGTTCAGTTCAAGCACATTCACGGCGCGCCCCTTGCCGTCCGGGCGCAACCAGATAAGGCCGGGAACCTTTTCGGCCAGGGAAAAGCCGAAGCCCACCCCTTCGCCGCCGCCCAGAATGCAGTCGAAAATTCCGCCGGCCCTAGGCAAAAAGCTCTTTTCCGCTGTGAGGCCCCAAGGGCTGATGCCGAGGAGCAGCGGAACCTTTTTGCGCAACGCCCTGCCTCTTTCCAGAATTTTCCGCTCCTGCTCCGGGCTCGGCCCCTTGCCGGGCACAGCGCCTTCAGAGAAAAAGACGATGCCCACAGGCCCGGCCGGGGTCTGCAATATTTTGTCGAGGGGTTCCCCGCCGATCCCGACATAGCCCGCGGGTATGTTTCCGGCGGCTTTTTTCAGCCATCCGGCGGCTTTTTGCGAAATCCACCCGGCGTCCACATGCAGCAACGTATGCAGTTTCAGGGCGAAAACCGCTTCAGCGGCCGGGGGCAAGCTGTTGCGGCGCCCTTCTTCGGCAAAGTGCCCGAAACGGAAAGGGTCGTCGGCCGTGAATTCGTACGGTCCGGCAAGGACCAGACAGGCTTTGCCCCGCTTGCGGTATTCCTGGAACAGCCCTACACGGCGGGCCATGCCGCCGTATGCGCCGGCGCTTATGCCGCAGGTCGGGCAGGGGCGCGTTTCTCCAAAGGTGGAAGCGTTGTAGAAAATGGTCAGCAGAGGATCGGCGGCGCGCATGCCGCCGGGCGTCGTGAACAGATCCTCGTCGGCATCGGGCGCAACGCCGGCCGCAGAGGCAGGCAACGCGCCGAACAGCGCGGCGAAAAACAGCAAGGCCGAAAAAGCCTTGAGCAAGGACAGAGCCGGACGGATGTCCGCCGCCGGAGCATTGCGCAAGTTCATCCGCAGAACGCTCTAAGAATTGACGAACTCTTTAAGTTCTTTGCCGGCGCGGAAAAACGGCAGTTTTTTCGGAGCGACCGAAACCATTTCTCCCGTTTTGGGATTGCGCCCCGCGTAGCCTGCGTACTGTTTGATCTTGAAGCTGCCGAGTCCGCGTATTTCAACGCGCTGTTCAGATAGAAGGGCTTTGCGGACGCAGTCGAAAAAGGTGTTGACGACCGTGGTCGCTTCGTCCGCCGACAGGGAGTTTTCCTCGGCCATTGTTTTAATGAGTTCGCTTTTATTCATCAAAATCTCCTTTATGGTTTGAAACCTCTCCCTTCAGGGAGATTGCCGGTTGGCTCCCGGCAAGGCTACGGGAGCATATTCCAGGTAACCCCTTCATTCAGGGAGGGGCAAGCCGGCCGGTTCCTATCCGCCGGGACGGACGTCAATCGGCGGCGGGCGCCGGTTGTGGATTGAAACATCTTCTGCTCCGTGCTGCGCCGGATCGGCGAAGCGGTCATAGCGGAAATGCGGCTCTTTTGCCTCACGGCAATCATTCCGCATTTCGATTGCCCGCTGTTGCCCGGTGTTTATTATTATTTTCGGATTATTTTATACTGAAGGGCGGGTCGGGTCCAGAAAAATATCCCGGCCCGCTGTATCCTTTACTCAAGTACGCGTACGGCGCGCAAGGGAGGGTTATTGTCACCCGTGCCCGGCAGAGCATCGCGCAGACGGTCCAGTTTTTCGGCGGCCGCCATGCAGTCCAGGGCAGCGGGCGAACGGGGCGACAGTTCCATGAGCGGCCGCTGTTTGCGCACGGCGTCCACCAGACTCCTGTCCGTGCGGATTTCACAGAGAAAGGCGGGCACGAAGCCGAGAAATCGTTTGCACACGGCCGACAGACGGTTATAGGTCCTTTTCGCCTCGTCCCGGGAGTCCGTCAAATTCACTATGATCTGGAAGTCCGAGACATCGTAGCGGGCCGACAAAACTTTCATCAGGGCATAGCTGTCCGTGAGGGAAGTCGGCTCCGGGGTGATCACCACCAGGCGCAGGACGCTCATGGCGGCGAAACTGAGTACGGTAGGCGAGATACCCGCCCCGATGTCCATGCAGACAAAATCGTATGTTGCGGCCAGGGGATTGAGTTTTTCCCGCAGTATGCTTCGCGCTCCCGTGTCCAGATCCACAAATTCCGCCATGCCCGAGTTCGCAGGCAAGAGGTCCAGCCCGGATTGCCCTCCGGGCCCGAAGGGGATCAGTATCTCCGACGGGTTCCGGTTGTTGATGAGTATGTCCTGCATATCCTTTTCCGGGGTGACGCCCAGAAGCACGTCCATGTTGGCCAGACCCATATCGCAGTCCATGAGCAGCACTTTGCGGCCGAGAAGATGCAGGCCGTAACAGATGTTCAGGGCCAGATTGCTTTTGCCCACGCCTCCTTTGCCGCTGAGAACGGAGAAACTGACGGATTTTCTGTTCATGGTTGCTCACTCCCCGTCCACGGCGGCGAACAGGAGTTGTTTTTCGCCCGCATGGACCAGGCTCGTCCGGTCCTTGTTCAGTCTTTCGTTTAAGGCTGCTGTTACACTGTTTTTTCCGTTTCTCTTTGCCTCGTACATGGCTTTGTCCGCGCTTTCCATAAGACAGGCACCGTTTTTGCGCTCGCCGTCGAGCAGGGAGAGAGTGGAAACCCCGCCGGAGAAAGCCATGGAGAAATCCTCTCCGTTGCATGTGAAGCACTCTTTTCTGAAAGAGTCGAGCAGGCGATTGCCGAGCATCACTCCCGTCCAGACGGTTGTGGCCGGCAGAATGGCGGCGAATTCCTCCCCGCCGATCCGCGCTGTGATGTCATAGTGGCGTACGGAGTTTTGCAGCAGTTTGGCCATGCCCTGCAATACACGGTCGCCGCAGGCATGGCCGTAGCGGTCGTTGACCTGTTTGAAATTGTCCAGATCAATGAGCATCAGGCTCAATTCCGTGTGCGAGCGCATGGCTCTGGACACTTCCTCGTCGAGACGCCTGTTGAAGTATCCGCGGTTGCCTATGCCCGTGAGCGCGTCATGGTCGCGTTGAAAGGCAAGGCGCTGCTGGACTTCAAGCATCTTGGCCACCGCTTCGGCCCGACCGTGTTGCAGAGGCAGGGCCAGCCAGTTGTCCAGGCCGTATGTGGAAGCGCACCGTTCCCAGGTCTCAAGCGGCACGCCCTTGAGAATGCGCAGCAATGCGGTGGAATCGTCGCCGGAATGCGGCGTCTCCCGCAATACCTGTTCAACCACGCTTTCCAGGTCGGCGAGCATGTTGCCGTATATGCCGCCGTCAGGCGGCAGGATGGCTTCATTGCGTTCTATCGGCATGGCGGTATAATAGCAGAGAACGTATAAGCTTGTCGAGGTTGCCGTCGAGTACCGCGTCCACATCCGTTTCGTCCGCGCCTGTCCTGTGATCTTTGACCAGACGGTACGGCTGCAGGGTATAGGTGCGGATCTGGCTACCGAAGTTTATGGCGTCCTTGTCCTGATAGCGGCTTTTTTTCTCGTCCGCCAGCTTGCGCAGTTCGCGTTCATACAGGCGCGCCCTGAGCACGGACATGGCCGCGTCCTTGTTGCTGTGCTGGGATTTTTCATTCTGACACTGGACCACAATGCCGGTGGGCAGGTGGGTGATGCGCACGGCGGAGTCGGTCTTGTTCACATGCTGCCCGCCCGCGCCTCCGGCCCGGAAAACGTCTATGCGCAGGTCGTTCTCGTCGATGCGGACGTCAATGTTCTGTCCCGCGTCCGGCAACACGTCAACGGAGGCAAAGGAAGTGTGCCGTCTGCCCGAGGCGTCGAAAGGCGAGATGCGGATCAGGCGGTGAATGCCGTTTTCCCCTTTGAGCAGGCCGAAGGCGTTGGGGCCGGTCATGCGCAGGGTGGCGCTTTTGATGCCCGCCTCGTCGCCGGATTGAAAATCCAGATACTCGCAGGCGCAGCCGTGCCTGTCCGCCCAGCGCAGATACATGCGCAGCAGCATGGCCGCCCAATCCTGAGCCTCCGTTCCCCCAGCGCCGGGATGCAGGCAGAGAACGGCAGGCAGGTCGTCCCCCACGTCGGAAAGGAGCATTTCCATCTCCGTCTGCTCCAGCAGAGTGCGCAGGTGCTCCAGAGATTGCGCCAGACTTTCCAGCGCTTCCTCGCCGCCTTCGTCCTCGGCCAGAGCGATCCAGTCCGCAACATCGCTCCTGGCTTCTTCCAGCCGCGCAAAGCGGTTCTGTTCGTTTTCCAGGCGGCTTTTTTCCCGCAGGACCGGGGTCAGCAATTCCGGTTTGTCCCAGGCATCCGGCGCGGACAGTTGCTTTTCCATTTCCGAGAGGCGCATGCTGATGTCATCCGGGTCAAAGACGCCCCCGTAAGCCGTCGAATTGTTCAAAAAGGGGTCCCGCTGAGGACTTGAGTTCAGGAAAAGTATACATGCGCGTACCTGTTGTGTTTTTCAGATTGTCGCGTTCCGGCACCCGGCTCTGCGTCTCAGGGCGCCGAGAACAAGAGCCGTCGCCGCCGTTGCGGCGAGGAACAGTTCCGGCAGTGGACTCAGACGGTGATACAGGGTCGCCTCCGCCCCGGCCGTGACCTCGGCCTGCAGACAAGCTTCCGTAAAAAGTCCTTCCACGCGGGTCGTCAGCCTTCCTTCGGCATCAAATACCGCGCTTATGCCGGTATTTGTCGCGCGGATCAGCGGCCTTGCCTGCTCCACGGCCCGCACCGCGGAATGGGCCAGATGCTGCAAAGGGGCCGAACTTTTTCTGAACCAGGCATCGTTGCTGACGTTCAGCAGAATGTCCGCGCCTTGCCGCACCTGTTCCTGCGCCGGGTAGGGAAAGACGGCTTCATAACAGATCAGCGGCCCGAGGGAAAGAGGGGGGGGGCCGTCCAAAACTAAAGGCCGGGGGGCAGTGCCCGGAGAGAAGCTCATGCCCTGCAGAAGTCCGCGCAGGAAAGCGATGTCGTCCACAACGGGCACATATTCGCCGAACGGCACAAGGTGCGTCTTGTCGTAGCGTCCCGCGATCTTCCCTTGGGGGGAGAGGAGAAAGAGCGAGTTGTGCAGGAGCGGCGCTCCTTTCCGGTCCTCGTCCCGTGCAATGCCGCCGAAGGCCAGATATACGGCGTGCCCGGCTGCAAAGCGGCGCAGCATGCCGTCCAGTTCCGGGCGCCGGGAAAAATAAAAGGGCATGGCGGTTTCAGGCCAGACGACCAGGGAACTCTGCCCGCTCTGCCGGTTTTTTTCTTCGGCCAAAGCCTTTTCGGACAGCCGGATGTAATGCTCGACCGTTGCCGTCTGGAAGTCCCTGTCCCATTTCCGGGCCTGATCTATGTTACCCTGCACTGCTGTGAAGCGCAGGTGCGCCTGCATGCCGGCCTTGTCGTCCCGGTCACCCGCGCCGGGGGAAAGGCGCTGCACGCCGCAGACAAACAGGGCGGCGGGGATCAGCAGAGCAGCGCAGGCGCGTCCGGTCCGGCCCGGCCCGTCCTGCAGGGACGCGCACAGACAGGCCGTAGCCGCGTAAACCGCGCTCAACGCGTAACCGCCGGTGTATGCCGCGCCTTGCAGCATCACCGGAAAAAAGGCAAAGGCCGAACTCAAGGTCAGCCAGGGAAAACCGCTGAACAGGACACTGTTCAGCACTTCAAAGCCGCCGTAAGCCAGGCCGCTCATCACGGGCGGGGCCGTGTCGCGCGGAAGCGGGATCCGCCGTCCCGCGCCGTCCTCTGCTGCGAAGGCAAGTCTGAAACTCCGGGCGGCAAAGGCGGCCAGGGCGCTGTAGCAGGCCAGGAGGGCATAGAGCGCAAGCAGCAGAGGCAGGACGAGGGCCGGAGGCATGTCCGCTACGTCCAGCATGGGCCAGGCCAGCCAGTACAGGCCCGCCGCATTGCTAAGGAACCCCTGAAGCCAGCCGTAGATGATGACTTCCCCGTCTGAAGCGGCGCGGGAAGCGATCAGATACAGACAGAAGGGGTGGAGCAGGGCCGCGAAGGGCAGATGCAGGACTGCGTTCGGCAGCCCGAAAAAAAAGCCTGCCGCCCCGGCGGCGCAGAGGAACAAAAGGGCGGGGCGCTGCGGGTTCCGCATGAAGATACGGGCGCTCAGTCCTGCTTGTCCGCCGGGTCTCCGGCACCGGCTTCCTGTTTCGCGGCGCGGAGTTTTTCGCTCCCCGGCAGGACAAGACGCACGGAGTTGATATGCTTGGGGTTGGACTCCATAATCGTGAACACGGCGCCTCCCGCGTCATCCGGCGTAAAGGACTCACCCGGCATAGGCACGCGGCCGGCCAGATGCGTCAGGTAACCGCCTATGGTATCCACTTCGTCGGATTCCAGGGAAAGGTGCAGGCTTTCGTTCAGATCGTCCAGCCCGGCGCGCCCGTTGACCAGATAGCTGCCGTCGCCTTGCAGGCTGATTACCTCTTCGCGCGGCGCATCGTGTTCGTCTTCTATGTCGCCCACTATCTGCTCAAGCACGTCTTCAATCGTGACCAGGCCGGCCGTGCCTCCGTATTCGTCCAGAATGATAGCCAGATGATTTTTGCGGCTGCGGAATTCGTGCAGGAGATCCAGAACATTCTTGCTTTCAGGCACGAAAAAGGGGTCGCGCATTATTTTCGACAGTTCTCTTCGGCGCTTGTCGGGGTCCAGCAGGTCTTGAATCAGGTCCTTGGCGTGCACGATGCCTACGATGTTGTCGCGGTTTTCGGAAAATACGGGAATGCGGGAATGTCCTGTGGAAACAATGAGTTCCGCCATGGTTGTTATGGTTGCATTGTGCGGCAGGCAGGCGATGTCCGTGCGCGGGGTCATGATATCCCGGACCTGCAATTCGTCCAAGGTCAGGATGCTGAGGAGCATGCTCCTCTCTTCGGTGTCCAGTTCACCTTCCTCGCCGGCCTCCAAAATAGCCTGTTCCACGGTGTCGGCGTGGCGTCCGCGGAACCATCCGCCTATTTTACGCCAAATACTGTGACTGTCTGAGCCGTCGTCCAAGTGATCCTCCTGTGATGTCACACCTTACCTGACGGTTCGGTATGAAGATCGCAAAGCCGAAAGCGTACTTTTTGCTTTGCTCACGTCGCATTTTGCGGCGCTCCGCCCTTCGGCCGGCGATTGAAACATTCTACGCGCGAGATAGTTGCTTACGGCGGGCAAAGCCCGCCTGCAGCCCGCTCGCGACAGAGGCTTGCAGACAAACCCCTGCAGAGCGGATATACTTTTTCAAAATTGATCTGCTCTGTTGTCGCTTAACGCGATACTCCCCGGCTCGTCCCGGTTTTACGCAGGCACTTTTGCCCGCGTCAGATCGGGTGCTCCCTGAACAGTTCGATATGTCGGCGCATGATCCATTTGCCGAGCGGTTCAACTTCGCTGGAAAGGGAACTGCGCAGCCATTCAATGCTGCCCGGTTCTCCCGGTATGGCCTGTTCGCGCGGTCTGGCCCAGGCCAGACATTGCAGGCCCAGATTGGTCATCCGCGTCGCATGGTCCACCCACACGCTCTGGATGCGGCAGTGCAACCAGAAGCGCAGGCGTTTGTCGTTTTCAGGGTCCAGAAGATCAATCATGAAGATAATCTGTTCAATCGCATTGAACTGCATCCGCCGTTCGCTCATGACGCTGGACGACACACCGAGGCGCGCTCCGCCTGCGGACAGGTCCACCACCTTGAACTGTTCCGCTATGCCGGCGAGATAGATCAGACAAGGAGGGGGCCACAGGGAAATGTCGTGGAGCCTGTCCGGCATGGGCATGCTTTCGTTGTGCCAGAGCGCGCTGCCCAGAAGGTAGGAGGGAGGGGGCGTTATACGCAGAAAAGCCCTCTTCTGCTTGTTTTCAAGGGAACGCGGAAAAGGCAGGGTGATGTAACAGGCGCCGGAGGCTTGCTGCCTGATGCCCGAAATGGTGGAAGTGAAAGTGTAAAAAATGGTTTCTTTATTGACCTTGAAGCGGAAGTACACTGTGAGGTCGCGGCCGATCCATTTGTCGGACAGGCTTTTCAGTCCGTTCAATTCCAAAGAGACAGAAGACGGCCCGATATGGTCGGGAGCGCAACTCAAGGTCGGCCTGCGCTGCCCGCCCGCCGTCCTGACCTGCACCTCGAATACCGCGCGCTGGTCGAATGCCGTGCTCAAAATATTGCGTATCGTCTTCTCATCTTCGATGTGCCCGCTCGGGTAGCGCCGGGTGCGGAAATTGATTGCCGTCTTGACGATGAAGACGATCAGCACCAGCAGACACGATATGCCCACGGTCCACAGCCAAATTCGTATGCCCTCCGGATCCAGGGGAGGGAGAGAAAAAAAGTGCTGTATGTCCGTCAGCGTCATCCGTCAGTCCAGGAAGGCTGTGGTATTCGGAATTTTGGTTACGCACCGTGCAACGCGACAATGCGGCAGGCATTCGTCCGGGAAGGCCGCGGTATTCGGCATTTTGGCTACTGTAGCGTTCCGTCCCGTAAAGTTCAATGACAAATTTAAAATCAGACGTTGAAAAGCATGGTCAGCACTGTTCCGGCGTCGGCTATGGCCGCGCGGATGTCCGATTTTTCGTCCGGCGCATGGGCATTGGGTATAAGGGTTGACCATGCGGCCGCATACAGCCCGCGTCGGCGCAGGCAGAGGGCCAAGGTCTGCCCGCCCGTTCCGCAGACTTTCCCTTCTATGCCCCTGTGTCTGCGCAGGGCGTCCAGCAACCTGAGCACAACCGGCGCGTCGGCGGGCGTGGGGTCCGTCGCCTGTTCGCCGCATATCCTTTCCACCTCCGCCGTCGCTCCGTACCGCCCTGCCGCCTCGTCCGCCAGAGCGCGGATCTCCGCTTCCACATCCGCTAGGTCGTAGCGCGGCAGGACGCGGCAGTCCAGATAAAATACGTCTCTCCCCGGCATGGTGTTGATATTTTCAACATTGGCATCTTTTTTGGTCGGCACGAAAGTGGAGCGGGGCGGGGTGAACAGGGGATCGGAGTCGGGAAAGGCATCATTTAATTTTTCCGTCGCCAAGATGCAGGCGGCGGCCGCGCTCAGGGAATTCACGCCGTCCTGCGGGTTGCCGGCGTGGCATTGTCTGCCGTTGACCGTCACTTTCAGCCAGAGACGGCTTTTTTCCGCCGTTTCCACCATATCGCCCGTGCGGCAGCCCATGTCCGGCACCAAGAGCAGATCGTGCCGGCCGATGAGTTCCGGCGCGTCGGCCAGCACATGCGGCAGGCCGTAGCTCATGCCTGTTTCCTCATCAGCGACGAAGAGCAGGCCCAAGGTCAGGTCCGGCACGATCCCGCAGGTGATCAGCGCTTCGCCGGCCAGCAGACTCGTGACTATGGCCTGCTGGTTGTCTTCGACTCCGCGCCCGTATACGTAATCGCCTTCCACGCGCAGGGTATAGGGAGGGCTTTGCCAGAGCCGTTCGTCGCCAGGCGGGACGATATCCAGATGGGTAATCAGCCAGAGCGTTTTGTCGCTTTTGCCCGGCACGCGGGCGGAGATGTTGGGGCGAAAAGCGCCGGCGCAACGCGGGTCGGGGCAGTCGTGACGCCTGACCCGCTCAAGCCCGATGCGGGCCGCTTCCTCTTCCAGCCAGACCGCCCTTGCGGCTTCTCCCGGCCCGTTATTGTCCGGCCCCACAGCCGGTCTGGAGGTCAGTTCCCTTTGCAGGTGAATGACGCGTTCTCTTCGGCCGTCCAGATAGGAGAGCAGGCGGGCGGGCATCGGGGGCCGGCGGGCGGCGGCGGTGTCAGCGCCCGCCCTTGGCGGCGCGCTTGGATGCTTTGAGCGGGTTCACCTTGGCATGGGCAGCCGCGGCAACGCGGGTGTGCGTGGAAAAGTTGCATGCCCCCATGGACCATTTGGCGGCGGGCATGGGGTAACTCGAACAGTAGCGGACGTCTTCAAAGTCGCGGATGCGGGTGCATCCGTCGCATTGCTCCGTCACCGGCTGAAAAAGGGCGCCGTTATACAGCATTCCTTCCGGGGTCATGGTCGCGCCGGGAAAGCTTCGAATTTCTTTACTCATCAAAAAGGTCCTCATTATCTGAAAGCTCTCCTTTACAAGGAGATTTTTGCTTGACTCCCGGCATCGGGGGGAGCCGTTTTCGGGTCATTACGATTTCCGGGTAAAATTGCGTCCTGCAATTTTTGTCTGTCGGCCGAGGCGGGAAGACGGTAACGCATGGCATGTAACCGAGTTCGGGCAAAAGTCAAGAGGGAGTTTTGCGCAAGTCAAACGAATGAAAAACGATAACATTTTGAAATAATAAAAATTTCTAAATTAAGGTCTCGAAAATTATCTTGATATTTCACTTGGTTATCCACTTCATGCAATTGCCCTGAAATCGGCCGGGGCGGCGATTTACATTCAAAGCGAAAAAGTGTAAGCTTTTTCAATCATGTCCATCATACTTATCGGCGGCGCCGGCTTTATCGGCGACAGGTCGGCCGGACGCTTTCTCGAACGGGGCGGACGCGTCCTTGTCGTCGACAACCTCTGCCGAGGCCGTTGCCGCGCGTGTCGATCCGCAGGCCGACATAGTCTACGGCAACGAAGGGCGCGGCCGGGTGGGCGATGTACCGAAATTTCGCTGCGGCGTAAACAAACTCGCCTGCCTGGGCTGGAAATCGCGCCTGTCTTCCCAAGAAGCCGTGCGCCGTGCCGTCGATGAAATCGCCGCGCAAGAAGGAATGCCCCCATGCTGAAACAGGCCGTCATCCTCGCAGGAGGCAAAGGCACACGCCCGGCGTCGCGTCTGAACGTGCTGCCCGAACCTCTGGTTCCCATCGGCGGCATACCCTTGCTGGAACGCCTGTTGCTGTATTGCAAAAGCAGCGGCATACGATCCGTGCTCCTGTCGGTCAACCACAAGGCGGAATACATAGCCGCCTTCTGCGCCCTCAACGGCAGCTTCGGCCTGCGCCTGAACATCGTCGATGACGTCGAAGCGCGCGGCACGGCCGGGGCCGTCCTGGCCGCGCTCCCTCACCTTGATCCGGCTGCCGAAGACATACTGATCCTTTACGGGGATACCCTGCTCAACGCGGACCTGGAACGCTTCCACGATGTCCACGCCCGCAGCGGCGCGGACGCGACCCTTTTCCTGCATCCCGACGATCATCCCCATGACTTGGACCTCGTGGAACTCGACGAACAGGGTTTCATCGCCGCTTTCCACCCTTATCCGCACCCCGACAATGCGGAATACCCCAATCTGGTCAACGCGGGCCTGTACATAATCCGCCGCGAAACCATGGAAGCCCGACGCGGCCTCGCCGACGGCCCGCCCCGGATACTTGATTTCGCCAAGGAGTTTTTCCCGGACCTGCTCGGACGGAGAAAGCGCCTTTACGGCTATGTTTCGCCGGAATACATCAAAGATATCGGCACTCCGGAACGTCTGGACCAGGCCGAGGCCGATATCGCTTCCGGACGTTTTGAACGGGGTACGCTGCGCCTGCCGCAACGGGCCGTCTTTCTGGACCGGGACGGCGTGCTCAATGAAGAGGCCGGCTTTATCTCGGACCCGGATCAACTGCGCCTTCTGCCGGGGAGCGCCGCCGCCGTGCGCCGGCTGAACAGGGTCGGCCTGCCGGTCGTCGTGGTCACCAACCAGCCCGTCGTGGCGCGCGGCGAATGCACGGAAAACGGTCTGAAAGCCGTGCATACGCGCCTGGAAAACCTGCTCGGCCGCGAAGGCGCATACCTTGACAGGATATATTATTGCCCGCATCACCCGGACAAAGGTTTTCCGGGCGAACGTCCGGAACTCAAAATCGCCTGTGACTGCCGCAAACCCGCCGCCGGGATGCTGCGCCGCGCCGCGGAAGACATGAACATAGACCTCGCCCGGAGCATCCTCGTAGGCGACAGGACAAGCGACATCCTGTGCGCGCGGCAGGCCGGGCTGCTCTCCATACTGACGGACACGGGTGCGGGAGGACGGGACGGAGCCTGTGCCGTGGAACCGGATTTCCGCGCGGCGGACCTTGCCGAAGCGGCGGATCTGATCCTGCGGCTCGACGCCGGAGCGTAAGCCGCGCCGCGCGTCGGGGGTTGAAAATTTTGCCCGCAACCCGGACTTGCCGGGCAGGGCCGGGCGGCGTATAAAGAACGCCCCGGTCACACCAAAATCGGCCGGAGGAGGATACGCACAGTGCGCGATGTGGACCTTTTCGCAACTCCGCCCGCCTCGCCCGACGATACGGATCTGCCGCGGCGCCTGCCCTTCACCAAGATGCAGGGCCTGGGCAACGACTATATCTATGTCGAAGAATTCGACAAACCCGTCGCACGGCCCTCGCCTCTGGCGGTTGCAGTCAGCGACAGACATTTCGGCATAGGCGCGGACGGCCTGGTGCTGATCGGCAAAGCTTCCGACCCCGACAAGGCCGACTTCCGCATGCGCATCTTCAACGCCGACGGCTCCGAAGCCGAAATGTGCGGCAACGCATCGCGTTGCGTGGGCAAATACCTGTATGAAAAAGGTGTGGTGCGGACAGAATCCTTCCGCCTGGAAACCCTTGCCGGCGTGCGCCGGATCAGCCTGTTCACGAAAGGGCAACGCGTTACCCGCGTACGCGTGGACATGGGCTGCCCGCGCCTGGACCCCGCAAGCCTGCCCATGCAGGCCGAAGGGGAAAGTTTCATCGACCGGGAAATAACCGTCAACGGACGCCGCTACCGGGGTACCGCCCTATCCGTGGGCAACCCGCATCTGGTGATCCCCGTTCCGGGGCTGGAACAGCTCGACCTGCGGGCAATCGGCCCCCTCTTCGAACACCACGCCCTTTTCCCGCGCCGCGTGAATACTGAATTCATACAGGTGGTCGACCGCGGCCGCATCCGCATGCGCGTTTGGGAACGCGGCGCCGGCGAAACCCTGGCCTGCGGCACCGGGGCCTGCGCCGCCGCCGTCGCCTGCGCCCTGAACAAATGGACGGAACGCAAGGTCGTAGTCCGGCTGCCCGGCGGCGAACTGGAAATAGAATGGGATGACGACGATACGATCTACATGAGCGGCAGCGCGGACTTCGTCTGTACCGGTGAATACTTCGTCCGGCCCTGAAATGCATCAGAGCATTTGAATGTTGAAAATGCTCAGGCGGCGTAAGCGCGAAGCGCCGCCGCCCGTCCCGCAGGCGCAGGCGAAACCGTGTTTCGCCGTCAAGCGCCGGCGGAGGCGTCTCAAAATCAGATTGCCTTAGAGCATTTTGCGAATGAAATTGCATAATGCTCCGGCGGCGGGTATCCGTCGCCCGCCCCGCAGGCGTAGGCGAAACTTGTTTTCGCCGTTAAGCGCCGAAGGGAGCGTTTCAAAATCAAATTGCCTTAAGGAGAACGACATGGCTTACGACATACGCATGGCGAAACTGGTCAGCGGTGAAACCGTGCTCGGCAAATTCGACGCCGAAGCCTCGGAGATCAAGGAACCGGCGGTTTTGCAGACCCTGCCCACGCAACAGGGCGTGCAGATGATGCTCATGCCCTTCGGCTATCCCTTCGACAACGCGTTCACCGGCGCCGTGCCCATGCGCCATGTGATCTATGAATACCGAAATTGCCCGGAGGAACTGAAGACAAAATACCTGGAAGCCTGCTCCAACCTGACCCTGTCGTCGGGCGGCTTCGGGGGGCCGGGCGGCGTGAACCTGAAAAACCCCGGCGCGTCTCCGCTCCTGCTCAAGTAGAGCTTTTTACGCTTGGGGCATTTCAAAATTGAAAATGCTCAGGCGGCGTAAAGGTGAATTATGGTCCTTTCCGTTGTGAGTCCGGTCTACTGCGAAAGCGCGCAAATCGGCGTCTTTCTTGATGCCGTGGAAAAAGTCCTGCGGCCGCTGGATTTGCCCTATGAAATACTCCTTGTGGACGACGGTTCCACGGACGACTCATGGGAACGGATGAAGGCAGAGGCCGGACGCCGCCCCTGCCTGCGCTGCCTGCGCCTGAGCCGCAACTTCGGCAAAGAGGCGGCTCTGGCCGCCGGCCTGGAAGCCGCAATCGGCGAGGCCGTGATCACTCTGGACAGCGACCTGCAGCACCCGCCGGAACTTATTCCGGAAATGATCCGCGTCTGGCAGGACGACGAGGCCGACATCGTCGAGGCCCGCAAAGAAAAACGCCAGCGCGAATCCAGGCTGGACAGCCTCTTTGCCGTGCTGTTCTATAAAATGTTCCATCTCCTGACCTCCTTGGATCTGGAAGGGGCCGGAGACTTCAAACTCCTGGACCGCGACGTGGTGGAAGCCTGGAAATCCATGCCCGAACGCAAACTCTTTTACCGGGGCATGACCTCCTGGCTGGGCTTCAGGCACCGCGAAATTTTTTTCGTTCCCGCCGACCGCAGGAGCGGGGGCAGCAAATGGTCCTTTTTCAAAAAAATCCGCCTCGCCCTAGATTCCCTGACGGCATTCAGCGCCAAACCGATCACCCTGATCTGGCTGCTCGGGCTTTTTTTCTTCGGCTTCTCCCTGATCGTCGGCGGGGAAGCCCTGTGGATGCACTTTTCCGGGCAGGCCATGACCGGCTTCACTTCCGTGATCCTGCTCATCCTGGTCACCGGGGCTTCGGTTCTCGCCGCGATATGCGTTCTGTCCGTGTACATCCGTCAGAATTTTCACGAAATCAAAGGCAGGCCGCGCTATCTGATCAGCGAGCGCGCCGGAGGCGGTGAAACCCCGCGCCGGCGCGGACGGGGAGTGGGGCGTTAGCCGCGTGCGCGCCATCCTGCACGCCGACGACTGCGGCCTCAGCAGGGGCATCAGCGAGGACATCCTGCTCTGCCTGAAACGCGGGCCCTTGGCTTCCACCACACTGATGACCGGCGGGGAATACGCGGAAGAAGCGGCAGCAGCCCTGAACGCCATGCCCGGCGTCAGAGTAAGCCTGCACCTGAACCTGCTGGAAGGACGCCCGACTGCGCCGCCGGCGTCCGTAGCGCCTCTGCTGGACGGAAACGGCTTTTTCCGCTATACCCTCGGCGCGCTGTACGCCGCGTTGCACCTCTTGCCGCCGCGCCGCAAAAAAGCCCTGCTCTCGGCCGTACGCACGGAATTTTCCGCCCAGGCGGATTTTTTTCTTTCCCGCTGCCGGCCGGGCGGCCCGGTTCCCCGTCCCCTGTGTCTGGACGGACACCTGCACATACACGCCCTGCCTCTGCTCAAGGACGTGCTTCGCGAATTCATCCGCGAATACCGCCCGCTTTATGTGCGTCTGCCCCTGGAACCCCGCCACCTGCCTTCCCTGCCGCCCCGGCTCGTCCCGGCCTGCCTCCTGCGTCGGGAACTGCTCGCCTGCTGGGCTGCCTCCCTGCGCGGGCTTCTGGACGCCGAAAGCACGGCGCACAACAGTTTCCTGTGCGGCGTCGTTTCCGGCGGCTGCCTGACCCCGACCCGCCTGCGAGCCTCGCTTGAGGCCGTGCGCCGGACGGCTGAGCCGGAAGACAAGGGCGGCATAACGGAAATCATGTGCCACCCCGGCGGCCTCGGGCCGGACGAAAAAGCCGCCTCGGTCAAGCCGGCCTTCCGGGCCTTTTACCTCTCGCCCGCCAGAGCCGCGGAAAAAGCCATGTTCCTGTCCCCGGAACTGCCGGCCCTGCTCTCCGAATCGGGCTTTATCCCGGAACGGGGCTTTGTCACGGAAAGCAACGGGGAGGCTGCGCATGTCCCGTTGTTCCGGAGCGTTCCGGACTTTGTTCCGAAAAGCGAAAGGGAGGCCGCGCATGCCCCGCAACCCCGGAACGCCCCGGACTCGGATTTTGTCCCGAAAGACGGAGGCCGGGCGTGAAAAGGTCCCTGATCTTCGCCCGCCTGAGCGGGACGCGGGCCTTTATCCTGCTCTTTTCTTTGTACTGCATCGGTCTGGCCGGCATAATCCGGGCCGACAGGCTGTATCTGGACGACATGGGGCGCGCCCTTTACGGGTATGCGGACATGGCGCCGGCCGGGCGTGCCGCGGCGGAGCTTCTGTCCGGACTTTTTTTTCTCCATCCGGGCACCGTGGACGCCTCGCCCTTCACCCAGATATCCGCCGCCGCCCTGCTTGCCTGTGCCGCCCTGTTGCTGTGCCGCACCCTGCGTATCCGGCTCACGCCCGCCGTCGTCGCTGCCTGTCTGCCCTTCGGGCTGGCCCCTTACGGGCTGGAAAACCTCTCCTACAGGTTCGACGCGCCGCTGACGGCCGCGGGCGCCTTGCTTGCCGTTCTGCCCTTTTGCCTGCCGCGCGGAAAATTTTTCGCAGGGGCGGCGCTCTGCGTGTTCGCCGCGGCCTCGATTTACCAGCCCTGCCTCAACATTTATCCGGCCGTCGCCGCCTTTTTGCTGCTGCGCAACCTGAGCCGGGGCAAAGCCGGGAGCGCGGCCCTCGCCCTGCATCTGGGCGCGCCCTTCCTGCTCGGGGCGGTGCTCTATGCCCTGCAGGCTCCTCTGTGGTTCAGCGCCGGCCAATACGGGGACTACATAGCCGCGCACAGCGCGATTCCCGGTCCGGGCCTGCTGCCGGGCACGGTTCAGGCGAACGCCCGCGACTATCTGGCCATGCTGTACGGGGACTGGAGCGTCAATGCCGTCGGCCCGCTGCTGATTCTCGCCTTTGCCGCTTATTGCGCCGTTCTCGCCCTGCGCCTGAAAAAAAAACGCACAGCCCCGGAGCGTTTTGCAAATAAAATTGCAAAATGCTCCGGCGGCGGAAACTGCCGCCCGCCCACAAGACACGGGCGCAATTTACTTTCGCCGTCCACACCGAGGGGAGCGTTTCCAAACCATTATGTTCCGGGCCCGGCCGGCTCCGCAGCGCCCCCCGCC
This sequence comes from Desulfovibrio sp., assembly GCA_031273845.1. Taxonomy (GTDB): domain Bacteria; phylum Desulfobacterota; class Desulfovibrionia; order Desulfovibrionales; family Desulfovibrionaceae; genus Frigididesulfovibrio. Next base: position 8,101 of record JAISRC010000082.1, on the reverse strand, counting down.
GCTGAGTCCGCCGCCGGGAGAGTCAGGGTTGCCGGGACGGCAACCGCGCTGCCCATCCTGCTTTTCTGCCTTGTCCTCGCGCCCATGGGCGTGCAGCTTGCGCTCAGTTCCCCGGTGTGGTCTCCGCGCACCTTTTTGGCCTTCGGGCCTGTCCTGACCCTTGCTCTCCTGGGTTTCACGCCGGGGCGGCGCGCGGGCCGGACGGCGAAGGGGGCGGCCCTTGCCCTGGTCCTGCTGATCGACATGCAGTTGCTGATTTTTGCCTCGCTGTACGGGAACATGCTTTCGGCCCAGAACAGGTGGGAACAGGCGCGTTTTGCCGGTCTGGCCCCGGTTTTGGCCGCTTTCGCGGCCGAAAAAAAATCCGACCGCGCCGTTTTTGCCGGCAGCGTGGGCTACAGTCCGCTTATGGACGTTCCGGGGCAACGTTTTCCCCTGCTCCGGCGCATGACCGTCGTGCCCTTGACCCGCAACATGCGCTGGGGCTATGAGCAACTTGCAATTTACGGCGTCGCCGTGCGGCCGGGCCGGGCTCCCGCGGAGGGAGACGTCCTGCGCCCCTATGCCGACACCCCATACTTCCGCCTGGACGAAACGGCGGACGGCGCGGCTTTTGTCACGTTCAAACAGGCGACTGCGCGCCGGAGTCCTCCATGACGGACGACTGGGCGGAATACTGGAATCGCGGGGAAGCCATGGACGGGGCGCTCTGGCAGGCCCAGTCCGATTTTTTCGTGGACCGGATACGCAGGGAAATGGCCTTCGGTCCCGGCGACATCCTGCTGGATATCGGTTGCGGCAAGGGCTATGTGACCGGCGCTCTGGCCCCTTTGCTGCGCGAGGCCCACGGGGCGGACACCTCCACGCATGCCCTGGAGGAAGCACGCCTGCGTTGCGCCGCGCTGCCCAACCTCAGCTTTCACCGCCTTGACCCGGATGCGTACCTGGATATACACAGGTTGCCTGTCAAGGACGTCAGCATCATCTTCTGCATAAGCGTGGTGCAGTATTACAAAAATATCGGGGAAGTGCGCACGCTCATCGCCAACGCCAAAAAAATCGCCTCGCCCGGCTGCCTCATGCTTCTGGCCGACCTGCTCGTGGACTACAACTTCTGTCTGGACGTGGCCGGCGTGCTGCTCGGCGGCCTGGAATCGAACACCTTCCTCGCCAAACTGCGCGAAGTGTTCTCCGGCAAACACAAGCTCTACGGGCGCACCCGCGCCGAGCACCCGGTCCTGACCATGCGCCGCGCGGAATTCGAAGACGCCTGCGCGGCGGAAAAGGTGCGGGCGCGCTTTATTCGGCGCAACCTGACAGGGAACCGTTTCCGGACGCACGCGCTTATTGAGCTTTTTCCGGCGGCAAAGGCGCGCGACTGACAATGTGCAGGACAGCCGGAGAGGCCGGGGAAGGCCGGCTTCTTTCCCTTTTGCGCACAGTGCGGCGCTTCCGCAACAAGGACTATTTCGATCCGGCGGAATTCGCCCGTTTCTGTTGCGTGGGCATCGCCAACACCCTGTTGGATTTCGGCGTCTATCTCCTGGCGGGCCTGCTTTTCCCGCCCATACCTTCCAGGGTGGCGGCATGGCTGTGCGCCGCGAGCTTCAGCTATGTGCTGAACAAGCGCAAGGTGTTTCATGCGCACACAAAGGGGGCGCTTCCCCTTGTGCGTTTCGTCACGGTCAACCTGCTGGGTCTGCTCTTGGGTCTGGCCGGCATGGAGTTGCTTTTCCGTCTCGGCTTCGGCAAATTCGTCGCTTACGCGGCCACCCTCCCGGCCATAGCCCTGGGCAATTATTTCGGCTATAAACTCTGGAGCTTCCGGGACCGCTGACTCCGCAAAAAAATACCGCATGTTTCAATCCATAAAGGAAATTTTGATGAGTATGAACAGAAAAGAATCGACTACCGCGACCTGCATCGCCCGGGAACCCCATGCAGCACAATGAATCCATCCGAAACATAGCTATTATCGCCCACGTGGACCACGGCAAGACGACCCTCGTGGACGCCATGTTCCGCCTGAGCGGGGTGTTCCGCGAAGGCAGGGAATTCGACGAGCGGATCATGGACAGCAACGACCTGGAACGCGAACGGGGCATCACCATTTCCGCCAAAAACTGCGCCGTGTCGTGGAAAGGCGTCAAGATCAACATTCTGGACACGCCCGGGCACTCGGATTTCGGGGGCGAGGTGGAGCGCGCCCTGTCCATGGTGGACGGAGCCATACTCCTGGTGGACGCCGCCGAAGGCCCCTTGCCCCAGACGCGCTTCGTGCTCAAAAAAACCCTGGAGGCCGGTCTGCGCGTTCTGGTCGCGGTGAACAAGATAGACCGCAAGGACGCGCGCCCCTCCGAGGTGCTGAATGAAATCTACGATTTGTTCATAGATCTGGGCGCGAACGAGGAACAGATCGAGTTCCCCGTGCTCTACACCGTGGGCAGGGAAGGGCTGGCCGTGCATTCCCCGGAGGAGGCGGGCAAAGACCTGTCACCCTTGCTGGATGCCGTTCTGGAGGAAATACCGGGACCGGTCCACGACCCGGATGAGCCGTTCCGTATGCTGGTGTCCGATCTTGATTATTCCGACTATCTGGGGCGGCTGGCCGTCGGCAAGGTGCGGCACGGCGCGGTGCGGGCGCACGACGCCCTGGTCCGCATCGGCGCGGACGGCATCGTCCGCCCGGCGAAGATCGCCGGGCTCCAGGTTTACCGGGGCATGCGCCTGGAGGGAGTCGAAGAGGCCCCTCCGGGCGAAATCGTCGTGCTCTCGGGCATGGACGAGGTGTCCATAGGCGACACCATCTGCACGCGCGACGCGCCCCGCGCCCTGCCGCGCCTCCGCGTGGACGCTCCCACCGTTTCCATGTATTTCGGCATCAATTCCTCCCCCCTTGCCGGACAGGAGGGAAAAATCGTCCAGTCGCGCAAGATCCGCGAGCGCCTGTACAGGGAAAGCCTGCGCAACGTGGCCGTACAGGTGCGCGATTCCGAGGACGGCGAGAGCTTTGTGGTCATGGGACGCGGGGAATTCCAAATGGCCATACTCATAGAACAGATGCGGCGCGAGGGTTTCGAACTCTCCGTCGGCCGGCCGAAGGTCATTCTGCGCGAGGAAAACGGCACGCTGCTGGAACCCGTCGAACACCTGCTTGCGGATTGCGAAGAGACCTTCATGGGCATAGTCACGGAAAAGCTGTCCCAGCGTAAAGCGCGCATGACAGGTCTGATCAACAACGGCACCGGCCGCGTCCGCCTGGAATTTTCCGTGCCGTCGCGCGGGCTTATCGGTTTCAGGGATGAATTTCTGACCGACACCAGGGGTACGGGGATCATGAACTCCTATTTTGACGGCTATGAGGAATACCGGGGGGATTTCCCGGTACGTTTCACCGGCTCCCTGGTGGCGGATCGTCCGGGCAGGGCCACCGCCTATGCGATCTACAATCTGGAGCCGCGCGGGATAATGATGGTTGAGCCGGGAAACCCGATATACGAGGGGCTGATCGTCGGTGAACACAACCGCGACAACGACATTGACGTCAATCCGACCAAGGAGAAAAAACTTACCAACCTGCGCGCCGCCGGCAAGGACGAGAACATCATCCTCACCCCCGTCCGCCCCATGACCCTGGAACGCGCCCTGCAGTTCGTGGCCGACGACGAACTGGCGGAGGTCACTCCGCGTTCCATACGTCTGCGCAAGGCCGAACTGGGCGCCCAGAACCGCCGGCGCATCATCGGCAAAAAAAAGACCGCTTCTCCCGGCAAGGGGGAATGAAGGCGCGAGGCGCTTCTCCCGCAGGGCAATCGGACGAAAATTGGGAACAGCTTGAAATAACAGGAATTTTTAAATCAGCATCTCAAAAAAATCATCTTGATATTTCGATATGTTGTCGGCTTCGCTTGGTTGCCCCGCGCTTCCCCCGCGGCGCTCTGGACTTTGCGCCGCTTCGTTGCTAATACAGATGCCGATACGCAGGGCTCACGGGGGCGCACAAAGTAAGGAAGCCACGCCGCTTCGTTGCTGATACAGACGCCTATACGAAGGGTCCACGGGGGCGCATAAAGTTACGAAGGGCGCTCACGCGCCCCGCACGGGAAAAAGGGAACGGGCGATGGCTGATTACGAAGCGGTGATAGGTCTTGAAATTCACGCCCGGCTTAAAACGGCGTCGAAACTGTTTTGTTCCTGCCCCGTATCTTTCGGCGCCGAGCCGAACGAGCAGGTCTGCGAGGTGTGCTCCGGCATGCCCGGCGCCTTGCCCCGCCTGAATGAAAAAGCCGTGGAACTGGCCGTGCGCGCCGGTCTGGCCCTGAATTGCACCGTCAACTCACGCTCCCTTTTTTCCCGAAAAAATTATTTCTATCCGGACCTGCCCGACGGCTACCAGACCTCGCAGTTCGCCCCGCCCGTCTGCGAAAAGGGATACCTGGACATCAGCGTCAAAGGCCGAAACCGGCGCGTGGGCATTACCCGCATCCACATGGAAAACGACGCCGGCAAATGTCTGCATGTCGGCGATGCGACGCTGGTGGATCTCAACCGGGCGGGAACGCCGCTCATCGAGATCGTCAGCGAACCGGACATGCGCAGCGCGGAAGAGGCTGCGGTGTTCATGCGCCGCATCCACGCCCTGCTTGTCGCCATAGACGTCACGGACGGGAATATGGAAGAAGGCAGCCTGCGTTGCGACGCCAACGTTTCCCTGCGTCCGGCCGGGGCAAGCGGCCTGGGAACGCGCACGGAAACCAAAAATCTCAATTCCTTCCGCAATATACAGCGGGCCGTAGACTATGAAATCGCGCGCCAGCGGGCCTGTCTGGAAGACGGCGAAGCCATAGTGCAGGAAACGCGCCTTTTCGATGCCGATGCGCAGGAAACCCGCGCCATGCGCAGCAAAGAAGACGCCCACGACTACCGCTATTTCCCCAATCCGGACCTGCCCCCGATACTGGTTGACCCGGCGCGGGTCGAGGAATGGCGCAGGGATATGCCCGAGCTGCCCGGCCCGCGCGCGGCGCGCTTTGCGGCGGACTACGGGCTGCCGGAGGAAGACGCCGCATTGCTGGCGACCGACAAGGATACGGCGGACTATTTTGAAGCCGCCGCATCCCTGAGCGGCAACCCGCGTCGTATAGCCGCCCTGATGCGCGGGGAACTGTTGCGCGAATGCGCATCTGCAGGCCTCAAGGCGGGCGGGGCGCCGATGACCCCCGCCCTGTTGGCCGAACTGGCGCGTATGGTGGACGGCGGCGCGATCAGCGCGCGCACCGCGCACGAAATTTTTCCCGAACTGTTCGCCGCCGGCGTTTCACCGGAAGAATTCGCGGCTGAACGCAATCTCGGCCAGCTCTCCGACAGCGGGGAAATCGAAGCCGCCGTGGACGGGGTACTGGCCGGATACCCGGCGGAAGTCGCCGGCTACAAAGGCGGAAAGACGAAACTCCTGTCCTTTTTCGTCGGCAAGGTGATGGCGGGCACGGGAGGAAAGGCCAATCCGGCCGTGGTCAACGAGCTTTTGCGCTCGAAGCTCGACGGCTGAATGCGCCTCGAAATCAGATTGCCCCGGAGAATTTTCAATGTTGCAACGTCCCGGAGCATTTCAAAGTTGAAAATGCTCTAACGGCTTGAAGATGGATGTTTCACTGAGTTCAGCATGACTTTATGCCTTAAGGCAATGTAATTTTGAGACGCCTCCTCCGGCGCTTAGAGCAGATTAACATTGAAAATGTATATCTGCTCTGCAGGGGTTTGCCTGCAACCCCTGCCGCGAGATTGTCGCAAGGCGAATTTACTTCGCCGTCAAGCGACAATCTCAAGCGAAAAATGCTCTAACGGCGAAAGCAAGTTTCGCCTGCGGGGCGGGAATATGAGGAAAGCCGCATGACGCTCAAGGAATGCTGCGCCGTGCTCGGCGTCACAGAGAACGCCGAATCGGCGGAAATCAAACGCGCCTACCGCCGGCTGGCCTTTTCCCTGCACCCCGACCTGAATCCCGATGTCCCGAACGCCTCCCGCCGCTTCAAGGAAGTCAACGAAGCCTATGTGGTCCTGCGCAATTTCCGGGCGGGAGCGAAAAACAAAGGCGCGGCCGCCGGGACGGGCGGCGCAGGGGTGGAAAACGAGGCATCCGCAAGCCGTGCATCGCGCGAGGAAGCGCGGCGGGCCTACGCCAAAGCCGGCAGGGCGCAGGACGCCGACACTTCAGAGGCGCGCAGGCCTGCCGACGGCGGCAGGCGCAGGGAAGACGTGTTGCGGGACATCCTGAACGACCCCTTCGCCCGCCGCGTCTACGAAGACATTTACAGGCACATCGGCAAGGAAAAAACGTCCGGCGAAAACGGGGCCGGGACGAAAGCCGGGGGCGAGGCAGAAGCCGGGACCAGCCGCGACAAGGCCGAAAGCGCAGCCTACACGCGCGCGACCCCCGAAAAACCGCGCAGCCGGGCGGGCGCGCGGAAGCAGAAGGCCCGGTTCGCGCAGCCGGGAGTCATCGACAAGGTCAAGGGATGGTTTCTCAAGTATATCGACGAGGAGCAGGTGCTGCGTCTGCCGGGCCGATCCCTGGTGCCGGGAGCGCATGTGCGGCTCGAAATACAGCACGGCTTCACCGAAGACCCGCAGATTGTGGAGATTACCCTGCCCCCGGAGTTCATTCCGGGCAAATCCATGCGGCTCAAGGGCATGGGACGGCGCATCGGCAACCTGCGCGGCGACCTTTACGTGCGTATTGAGGCGGAATGATTCGAATTGCAGATTCCTCTGAACATTTTCAAACTTTGAAATGCTCAAAACGCCGGAGGCGGCGCCGGTTGTGAATTGAAACATGAATAAAGACAGGCAGCATAATCAGGACAGCGCGATTCCGGTCACAAAGGCCATGGTGCCCGCCCCGGCGGAGTACGGAGCCTGTCTGGATCAGATATTGTCCTCCCGGCGTCTGACCAATCAGGGCGAATTTTCCCTCAGGCTGGAAAAAGAGCTTGCCGGACGCCTGCGCGTTCCCTATGTCGGGCTGTGCGCCAACGGCACGCTGGCCCTGCAGCTCGGTCTGCACATTGCCGGTCTGGCGGGCAAAGAAGTCGTCACCACGCCGTTTTCCTATGTCGCCACGCTGTCCGCCCTGCTTTGGGAGGGTTGTACCCCTGTATTCGCGGATATTGATGAAGAAACCTTGTGCATTGACCCCGCAAGCGTGTCTGAAAGACTCACGCCGCATACGGCCGGACTTCTCCCTGTCCACATCTACGGCAACGTCTGCGATGTGGATGCCTTGTCCCGCATTGCCCGCGATGCGGGCCTGCGCGTTCTTTACGATGCGGCGCAGAGTTTCGGTTGTGAGTTCAGAGGGCGCAGTGTCCTGGATTTCGGTGACTGCGCCGCATGCAGTTTTCATGCGACCAAGGTTTTTCATACTGTGGAAGGCGGCGGGCTTGTGATGCACAGCCGCGAGGACCGGGACGCCTTTGCGCTGTTGCGGGCCTGCGGGCATTACGGCGACACGCATGTGCGGCCCGGCATCAATGCGAAACTTTCCGAACTGCACGCCGCCATGGGCCTTTGCCTGCTGGACCGGGTGGAAGAGAATATCAAGGGCCGGAAAAAAGTTGCCCTCGGCTATGACGCCCTGCTCCCGGAGCGGGGTTTGCGCCGCCCTGTGCCGCGGCCGGGGCTGACCTGCAATTACGCTTATTATCCCGTTATTTTCGACGATGAACGGGCATTGCCGCGTTGCATGGAAGCGCTGAACCGGGAGAACATCTTTCCCCGGCGTTATTTTTATCCGGCATTGAATACCCTTCCTTACCTGAAAGGGGAAAGGCAATCCTGTCCCGCGGCCGAGAGCGTTGCCCGGCGGGTTTTGTGCCTGCCCCTGTATGCGGAACTGGAAGAAGCGGTTGTGGAACGGATTGCGGCGATTGTGCGCCGGTCATTGTGAAGAGGATACGTCTCAAAACCAAATTGCCATAGGGCATTTCAAAGTTGAAAATGCTCAGGCGGCGTAAGCGCGAAGCGCCGCCGCCCGCCCCGCAGGCGTAGGCGAAACTTGCTTTCGCCGTTAAACGCCGGAGGAGGCGTCTCAAAATCAAATTGC
>JAISRC010000047.1 GCA_031273845.1 Desulfovibrio sp. | reverse complement strand
AGCGCTTTCTTTGCGGTAGTTTTTTCGTTTGTGCGGTTATCGCCTTCCCGAAAATTGCAGCCGCATTTTTGGCACCGGTATCGCTGTTTTCCAGCTATCACACCATTTTTGATCGCCTGTTCCGAACCGCATTGCTTACATACTGGCATAATCCCATCTCCTTTTCATCTGTCTGATGGAATATTATCTCACAATCTATATATTAATCAACACTCTCGGGGCGGGAAACAACGGCCTTTTTTATTACAGAGATTGGATACGCAAGCCTGGAGTGGCTATTTGCAGTTGTAACGATGGACTGCGCCCGGTGATTTTCAAAATTGAACAGACTGGACAAGAAGCAAGAATAGAATATTCACCTGTTGTATGATACATAGCTGGACAGGATATTATAGACAAAGATAAAAGCGACTGGCTGTTTGCAGGTTTTATCACCGTCAATGCCAACATGCACGGCGCAGCATCCGTAATGGCGGACGCGCCTCGTACTGTTTTGATGCTTGGCGCATGGGGCCTGCGCGGGCGGATAAGCAGATTTGCATGCCGACCGACATTTTGGCCTGAAAATAAACTTTTCCGACAAACTATAGTGTGCTCTTGCCATGATAAACACCGCAAAAAAACAAATTCTCATCCCGTTGGCGGAAGCCGGTTGGAAATCCGCCATTGCCGGCGGCTCAATTCGGAGCCTGCTTTTTGATGAAGAACCCCACGATTGCGACATTGTCACCAATGCTCCGGAGGAAACCGTCAGGCGCCTGTTTTATGTCGTTGAAGATATTTCAAAAAACATGCACCTTAAAGTGTTTTTAGTGACAGTCGGCGGCTACAAGTACGAAATTGCCCGGTTACGTGCCGAGAGTAAAACTTCTGACCACAGACGCCCCGAATATGTGAGATTTGTTGATGATTTTAAATATGATGCAGAACGCAGAGACTTTACCGTCAACGCTATGTTCTTGGCTTCCGACGGCTCCATCATCGACTATTTCGGCGGCCGTGACGACATTGCCGGCAAAGTGCTCCGTTGCGTCGGGAATCCTGCTGAAAGGTTTGATGAAGATGTTCTCAGGATTCTTAGAGGCATCAGGTTTGCGGTAAAATACGACCTCCGCATTGAAGATGGTACTCGCGAAGCCATGAGAGTAAATGCGAAATATCTTATAGCCCTGCCGCCTGTGCGTATTACCGGAGAACTCGATAAAATGATGGACCTCGGCGGCTTCAGGTTTTCAAGAGCGTTGAAAATTATGCGCGACACCGGAGTACTGGATGTCATTCTGCCCGAGGTCGCAGCACTGAAGAATTTTTTCCATGACAAACTGTACCACCCGGAGTCATGTAAAATCGCAGACCGGGAATGTAAAAATTGTACTCTTTGCACCAATACTGTACTGAATCACGTTATTGAATCTGTGCGTGTATGTCAATTATCGGATACATTAGTGCTTTGGGCTGTATTGTTGCATGACGTCGGAAAGGCGCAATGCTTTGCTGTAAAGGACAAGGACGGGCAAAAAAAACTGACCTATCATGCGCACGAAAAAGCCGGCGTCGCCATTATTGAGCAAATTGCTGAAAGGTTGAAACTTCCTGTAAAAACAAAGAAAGTTGCTCAGTTTTGCACTGAAAAGCATATGATGTGTCATAAATTACAGGAAATGAAGCCCGCCAAGGTTCTCAAGCTCATGGAGCACCGTTTTTTCAATTATCTGATGGAAGTGGCCGATTGTGACGTTTTGTGCCGCGGCGATCTGGCTGCTGCTGAAGAAATCCGGATGCGCTCGGAATTTACAAAAAAGTTCAGGGTCTTGTATAATGCGACCAGACTTGTAAACGGCCTTTTCATTCTTGAAAACACGGATATGGAGCCGGGGCCGAAAATTGGTGAAATTATTGAAAAACTCAGGAACTTTATTGTAACAACCGGCGAAATCGATATGGAAGTTATCAAAGACAAGCTCAAGAAGTGCCGGGTCAACCGGAAAAGTGTCACGCCGTTGCCTGCTGACAAAGGTGTTTTTCTGGAGTACAGATTGCGCGGGAAGATGTGACGCCGGGGCCGCATCACCCGGCGGCAAGCCGCTTGCGGAACACTTTTACGGATTTCCGCATGGAAATCCGGCCGCCAGCCGTCAGATCGGCACGCCGCCAAGCGGCGTGAGTCAGCAGGAAACCACGATTTTCGGCCGACAATCCTGCATTGCAAAGCCGGCTTTTCACATATATCTATAATGCGCCGTGGGAACGACATGATGGGGTATGCGAAAACGCTATCCGTTGTTTGCCTTGCCGCTTTCCTGTCGGCAGGCGCTTTCGGCTGCGAAAACAGCGCAAGGGCCGTAAACTCGCCGTCCTATCCCGCCTACACATCCTACCGCTCCATACCCGGCGTGACGGAAGATGAAATCACAGCCGTCGAGGCGTTGCGGGAGAGCGGGAAATCCTTTATCTACGGGATGAACCTGAGCACGGAAACGTTCCGCGATCAGGACGGGGAGATCAGGGGATACAGCGCCCTGTTTTGCGGATGGCTGACGCAGTTGTTCGGGATCCCCTTCCGCCCGGCGATTTATGAATGGGGAGAGTTGCTGACGGGGTTGGAGAAGAAAGAGATTGATTTTACCGGTGAACTGACCGCCACCGAGGAACGCCGGAAGACCTATTTCATGACCGGCGCCGTTGCCGAGCGTTCCATCAAGTACATGCGCCTCCTGGGGAGCGAAACGCAGGCTAAAATCAGGGAAGAACGCCCCCTCCGTTGCGCTTTTCTGGACGGCGCCACCACGTATGATCTGGTCCGTCCCTATCTGCGGGAAAACCTCAGCGCCGTTTTTGTGGATGATTATGCAGAGGTCCACGCACTGCTCAAGAGCGGGAAGATCGACGCCTTTTTCGATGAAGGCGTTGCCGAAGCCGCTTTCGACGCCTACGGGGACGTGACGGCATCGGACTTCATCCCGCCGATTTACGGTCCGGTTTCCTTTACAACGCAGAATCCCGACCTGCAACCCGTCATTTCCGTTGTGCAGAAGGCGCTGCTGAACGGCGGCACACGCCTGTTGACCGAACTGTACAACCACGGGTACCGGGAATACCTGCGCCACAAGCTCTTTTTGCGGCTGGACCCGCAAGAGCGCAAGTACATTGCGGAACACATCGAGGGGAAGATCCCCGTTTTGATCGCGGTGGAATACGATAATTACCCTGTCAGTTTTTACAACCCCTTGGAAAAGCAGTGGCAGGGCATCGCCCTGGACCTCTTGCGGGAAATCGAAGATCTCACCGGACTGTCTTTCAAACGGGCCAACGAAGGACTCGCGGACTGGACCGAGCTTTTGGCAATGCTTGAACAGGGCCGGGCGGCCATGATCAGCGAACTGCTCCGTACGAAGGAACGCGAGAGACGCTTCCTGTGGACGGACACGGCATACCTGACGGACAGGTATGCCCTTTTATCCAAATCCGACTTGCCCGACATCAACATCAACGAGATCCCCTACGCCAGGGTGGGCCTCATTCAGGACACCGCGTATGCCGAACTGTTCCGGAGTTGGTTCCCCCGGCACAGGGATACCGCGGTATACATCAGCACCGACGACGCCTTCGCGGCTCTGGAGCGAGGGGATATCGACCTGCTGATGGCGACGCGCAACATCCTCCTGAGTCTGACCAATTACCGCGAGCAGGCCGGATATAAAGCCAACGTCGTGTTCAACATGGATTTTCAGTCCTCCTTCGGATTCAACCTCAACGAGTCCACCTTACGCTCCATTATCGAAAAGAACCTCTCCGTGGTAGATGCCGAAAGCATCGCCGAACGCTGGATACGCAAGACCTTTGACTACCGTGAGAAGATGGAGCGGCAACGGGCTCCCTGGCTGATCGGCGTTTCCATCCTGCTCTTCAGCATTCTGGTCCTTGTTTTCATTCTCTTCCGCAGGAAGCGGCGAGAAGGCCTGCGCCTGGAAAATATCGTACGGGAACGCACGGCCGCCCTTGTCCGGCAGGGTGAACTGCTGCAGGCGGTCAACAATGCCGCGGCGGTACTGCTTTCTTTGGACGCGGGCGAAGAAAAAAGCTCCCTGGACGGCGGCATGGAGATCATCGCCCGGTATATGGATGTAGACCGTGTGAACGTGTGGCGGAACACCCGGCGCCGGGACGGGCAGCTCTTTTACGCCAAGGCGCATGAATGGGTGAAGGAAGGCATGCCGCGCCGCGCCGCGGCGGAATTCTCGTACCGGGAAACCTTTCCCGATTGGCCGCAAACCCTTGCCGAAGGCAAATGCATCAACACCCCCATCAGCGCGCTGTCCGAAAAAGAGCGCGGCATCCTCGCGCCTTACCTGATTCAATCGCTTCTGGCGATTCCCGTCTTTGTCAGGGACGAGTTCTGGGGTTTCGTCAGTTTTGACGACTGCCGCAGGGAGCGCACCTTCTCCGGAGAGGATGAAAGCATCCTGCGCTCCGGGAGCCTGCTCATCGTCAACGCCGTGCTGCGCGGCGAAATGGAGCAAAACGTCCGGAATACTGTTGCCAAGCTGGAAGCAGTGATCACAAACTATGACGGGATCATCTGGAGTATCGACAAGGACGGGATCATTACCACCTTCAACGGTCTGTATCTGAAAAAAATCGGGGTCGGACCCGAATTTCTTGAGGGAAAGCCTCTTGTCGTCGCCCGGAAAAAGAACAGACATCTGGATATTATTGAAAAAGTGGAACAAACGTTCTGTTCCGGTCCTCAGGACTGGATCGGCGAAATCGACGGCGGCGTCTTCCATTCCCATACCACGCCGCTGCTTGACGGCGACGGCAACGTGGCAGGCGTGGTGGGCAGCACCGACGACATCACCGACATGATCACCCTGCAAAAGGATCTGGAAACGGCGGTGAAGGCGGCGGAAACCGCCAGCCGCGCCAAAAGCCATTTCCTGGCCAACATGAGCCATGAGATACGTACGCCCATGAACGCCGTCATCGGGATGACCGCCATCGGCAAAAACGCCCCCGACCTGGAGAGAAAAAATTATTGCCTGACCAAAATAGAGGAGGCCTCCATCCATCTGCTGGGCGTTATCAACGATATTCTGGATATGTCCAAGATTGAGGCGGACAAGTTTGAACTGTCACCTGTGGAATTCAACTTTGAAAAGATGCTCCGGCGGGTGGTCAATGTCATCAACTTCCGCGTGGAGGAAAAGCAGCAGAAACTGACCGTGGGCATCGGCGAGGCGATTCCCCGCACCCTCATCGGGGACGACCAGCGGCTGGCGCAGGTAATCGCCAATCTCCTGAGCAACGCGGTCAAGTTCACGCCGGAGGGAGGCGAGGTCCGCCTGAATACGCGCCTTGTGGACGAGGCGGACGGCCTCTGCACCATCGGCGTCGAAGTGAGCGACACGGGCATCGGCATCAGCGAAGAGCAGCAGGCATCCCTGTTCAATCCTTTCCAGCAGGCGGAAAGCGGCACCTCGCGCAAGTTCGGCGGGACCGGGCTGGGTCTGGCCATCTCCCGGCGCATCGTGGAAATGATGGGCGGGACGATCGGGGTGGAATCCGCGCCCGACAAAGGGTCTACCTTTGCCTTCACCGTCCGGCTCAGGCGGAGCACGGAAGAAAAGCGCAGCCTTTTGAACCCCGGCGTTAACCGGGAAAATATCCGCATGCTCGCTGTGGACGATGAGGCGGATATCCGTGAGTATTTTACGGAACTCTCGCGGCGCTTCCGCATCGCCTGCGATGTCGCCCCCGGCGGGGAGCAGGCTCTGGCGCTCATTGCCCGGAACGGCCCCTATGATATATACTTTGTGGACTGGAACATGCCCGGCATGAACGGCATGGAGCTGACGCGCAGAATCCGCGGAGAGGCGCCGGGCAAGTCCGTTGTGATCATGATTTCCGCCACGGAATGGAGCACGATCCGCGACGAGGCCAGGGCTGTGGGCGTGGACAGCTTCCTGCCCAAGCCCCTTTTCCCTTCCGCCATAGCCGACCTCATCAACGACGCTCTGGCCGGCGGCGCCCCGCAGGAGGCGGCCGGGGAGCAGCAGTCGGCGGTGATCGATATTTTCGAAGGCCGTTGCATCCTTCTGGTCGAAGATGTGGAAATCAACCGTGAGATCGTCCTGGCCCTTCTGGAGCCGACCCGGCTGGCCGTCGATTGCGCGGAAAACGGTCTGGAGGCCGTGCGGATGTTCACCGATACGCCCGGTAAATATGACATGATTTTTATGGACGTGCAGATGCCGGAAATGGACGGCTATGAGGCCACGCGGCAAATCCGGGCGCTTGCAGTGCCCGAGGCGGGGAAGATCCCGATCATCGCCATGACCGCCAACGTGTTCAAGGAAGATATCGAAAAATGTCTGGAGGCCGGCATGAACGGACATGTGGGCAAACCGCTGAACATGGACGAGGTGTCGGCAATATTGCGGCGCTGTCTGGCGCTGGATAGTCAACATTTCCCCCGGATCCCTTCAAATATGACCTGCTGAACTATTTTTCGGGGGGTGCAGGGGCCGTTCATCCCGGACCAGAGCATTCCAAAGCTGAAAATGCTCTAGGAGTTTGTCGGACTTTAAGCATGTATTTTCTGTAACATACTGATATTTTTATATATAGCAAATCCGATCAATGAAAGCCGTATATAATAATTTCAGTATGTTATA
>JAISRC010000028.1 GCA_031273845.1 Desulfovibrio sp. | reverse complement strand
CGTGATAAGTACGAAGATCAACATCTGCTGCCTATGAAATAACCTTTTAATTACTCGGTGGGTAAGCCCCTTTCAAGGGGGCTATTGCATACCACCACCTCTGGTGGTGGTAGCTGATTTTTCGCTCTTGTTGATAAGAACGCGCATTTCGTCGCCGACGCTGACCGTGCCGCCCCGCAACACCTCGGCAAAGACGCCCTGCGTAGGCATTATACACTCGCCCATGCTCTGAAAAATCCCGCAGCGACTATGGCATTCCTTGCCGATTTGCGTGATTGCAAGCAAGGCGTCGGAGCAGGACAGGCGCGTTCCCACCGGCAACGATGCGAAGTCTATGCCCGAGGCGACGATGTTTTCACCGAAGCAACCGTATGTTACCATGGCACCCTTGGCGCGGAAATCTTCTATTTTTTCATGCGACAGCAAACTGACCTGGCGCGGACCGCTTCCCGCATGGGCATCATTTTCCAGACCATGGTCCGCAACCAGTTTTGCCGAGTGCACGTTTTTTTTGGCCGTGCCCTTTTTTTTACTTATACAGACAGCCTTGATTTCAACCATATCGCCTCCTGAAGTAAAGTATTTTGAGATACCTTGATCGGCCGTGCCTTATCGTTCCGAGGCACGGCCGAAAGCTTGCAACTCTTGCCGCATCGTCATTCTGAAACCTTTGGAAGCCTCAGAGCAGGCTCTACGGAGCGCAGTGAAGAATCTATCTTAAAAAAAATCAAAAAGATGGATTCATCGCTACGCTCAGAATGACAAGACAAGAGCGAGGTGGATTATGAAACGCTCCCTTCGACGTTTACAGATTTCCGCATGAAAATCTGAACATCAGCCGCCGATGCTGTTCATGAGAAAACGCCGAGCGGACTTTTCTTTCGCAGCACGTTTGAACTCATGTTCCGGCGGTTTTTGCCTGACCGCCTCTTTCAAGGCCGCAACGATTTCTTCATCTTCCGCGCCGCCGCGCAAAAGCGGTTTGAGTTCCACACCGTTATTATGGTGCAGGCAGCTTTTCAGAAAGCCACCGGACGTGAGGCGCACCCTGTTGCACTGCCGGCAGAACTTGTTGCTGACGGCCGAAATAAATCCTATGCTCCCCGCATAGCCCGACACGCGGAAATTGTCCGATGGGCCGTTTCCCGCGGCATCGTCCAGAGCCGACAGGGCACCGAAGCATTTTTCAATCATGTTTCGTATCTCCCGCGGCGGAACGCCTTTGCAGGTCGCTCCGAGGCCGACGGGCATAAGCTCGATAAAACGCAGGGCGTAGCCGCCTTCCAGGGCGAAGCGCGTCAGGTCGTGCAGATCGCCGTCATTGAATTTTCGCATGGGCACTACATTGATTTTGACCTTTATCCCTGATTTTCCGGCTGCGGCCATAACCGGGAGTATGCGCTCCGGCCGGGCCTGCGTTCTGCCTATGGCGGCGTAATGTTCGGGATTCAGGGAATTCAGGCTGATATTGATGCCTGCCACGCCGATGTCGGCCAGTTCCTCCACATACGGGGCGAGCAGAGTCCCGTTGCTGGTCAGGGTCACCTGTTCCACGCCGGGCACGTTTTTCAGGCGCCGGATAAAAGAGACCGCGTCCTTGCGGCACAACGGTTCGCCCCCGGTAATCTTGAAACGCCTTATGCCGAGTCCGCTCATAAGACGGCAGAGGCGCAAGATTTCCTCATAGCTCAGTATTTCCGCATGCGGCGTATACATCGCCCCGCCGGGGGGCATGCAGTAGACGCAGCGGAAATTGCAGCGGTCGGTAACAGACAGGCGCAGATAATTTATGACGCGCCCGTAGGCGTCAGTCAGCCCTGTCTCCGGTCGGGGTTCGTCGTGAAGGATTCCAGGTCCCGACCCGCAGGCGCCGGCCGGCCACGTTTCTTGTCGGGGCAGTTCCTGAACGTGTTCAGGCCCTTCTATAATCACCGCTTTTGCCGCCTGTTTTTTTCAAAAGACATATCCCGGAAATTTCCATGTCTTTGTCGATGGATTTGCACATATCGTAGACTGTAAGCAATGCGGCCGAAGCGCCGGTGAGCGCTTCCATTTCCACCCCGGTTTGTCCCGTGGTCATGACCCTGCACAGGACGCGTATGCCGGCATCTTCAAGGAACAGTTCCACTTTACAGCCGGAAACAGTCAGGGGGTGGCACAGGGGAATAATATCCGCCGTCCGTTTCAGGGCGGTAATCCCGGCCAGTTGCGCCACGGTAAGCACATCGCCTTTGCTGCAGGAGCCTTCCCGCACTTTTTGCAAGGCGGTTTCGGACATGAAGATGAATCCTCCGGCCTCGGCCGTGCGGTGAGTTATCTTTTTATCTCCGACATCCACCATCATCACGTTGCCTTGGGTGTCCACATGGCTCGACATAGCTGTTTTCCGATCCTGTTGTAAATTCAATATGTTTTGCCTGTCCTTCCGGGCACGCACGGCGCTCCATACTGTGCCGCAAACCGTCGAGCCGAATTCTGTAAAAATAAGCCTTATGCCCTCGCCGCGCAATGATTTTCCCGCAGGGATGATTTTCCCGCCGTGACATGGCCGGTACACAGGGTTTTCCGCCGCTTTGTCAGGCGCGACGGGGATAAGGGCCAATACTGTTCATTTAACAATGATTGGTCTTGGTTGGAACTTGCAGTGAAGGGGTTGCCCTCGGTGCCTTACAGGGAAATTGCTCATTTTGCGCTTTACCCCTCGCGGATTCAGCTTG
>JAISRC010000184.1 GCA_031273845.1 Desulfovibrio sp. | reverse complement strand
ATGTATTTTCTATAACATACTGATATTTTTATATATAGCAAATCCGATCAATGAAAGCCGTATATAATAATTTCAGTATGTTATAAATATTTTAAGGCAAAGTCCGACAGGCTCCTAGGCAATCCTGCTCGGCCGGAGGCGGATACGTCTTCTCTGTGTGCGCGGAAATGCCGCGTGTGAGCATGCAAGGTTCCTCCCATGACGGGTGGTATGTAAGTTTTCCGCAACGGAAAAACTCAATCCCTGTCCTCCGCTTCCTCGCCGCCTGCGCATTTCTCCACCCGAAGCATGATCCCTTCCGCGCCGGTTATCCGGACCCTGTCGCCTTTCCTGAGAGGCTCGGCACACACATAGGGCCATGACGAATCCTCCACGCGGATCCGGCCTTTCAATCCGGCACTGTCTTCCTTCAGTATCGCCTCCGTCCCTGTAAGCCGGCCGGCGCGCTCGTTCAGAACTTCTCCGGAACGCCTTCCGGCCTGCCGATGCCGGATGAAGCGCAGCCAGGCCAGAGAGGCGGGGACCAGAAGAAAGGCAAAAAGGGTCAGGCTCCACAGCCAGGGCAGGCCGGGCCGCATGTACGCAACCGCGGCCGGGATAAAGGCCGCGGAGGAAATACAGAGGAAAAAGGCGGAACCACCGACAAGCAGTTCCAGAGCAAGCAACAGACCGCCCGCGCACAGCCAGACCCAGAAAGGATCTGCGCCCTGCAACAGATCAAGCATGTTTTTTGCCCTTGTCCGAAGAAGAATGCAGCATTTCCGCGACCCCGGCCACTGAACCCATCAGCCCGGCGGCGTCCACAGGCATCATCAGTACCTTGCTGCTGCCTGAAGTACCTATGGTCTGCAAGGCTTCCGTGTATTTCAGGGCAGTAAAATACTGTACGGCGGCGATATCGCCCTTGGCTATGGCCTCGGAAACCACTCCTGTCGCCTTGGCCTCGGCTTCCGCCGCGCGCTCGCGCGCTTCCGCCCGCAGGATTTCCGCCTGTTTAAGTCCCTCTGCCTCACGGATTTGGGCCTCTTTTTTGCCTTCAGCCACCAGCACGGCGGAAGCCTTTTCCCCCTCGGCTTCCAGTATCTTCGCCCTTTTGGTGCGTTCGGCCTTCATCTGGGCGTCCATGGCCGCGACCAGATCCAGCGGCGGCCGCACGTCCTTGATCTCTATGCGCGTAACCTTGACTCCCCACGGATTCGTAGCCAGATCTATGACCTGAAGCAATTTTTCGTTTATCTGTTCACGCTTGGACAGCATCTCGTCCAGTTCCATTTCCCCGAGCACCGTGCGGATGTTGGTCATGGTAAGATTGAGCATGGCCTGGATCAGGTTGCTGACTTCATAGGCCGCCCTGGACGGATCCACTATCTGGAAAAAGCATACGGCGTCTATGGTCACGTTGGCGTTATCCTTGGAAATGACCTCCTGTTTGGGGATGTCCAGCACCTGTTCCATCATGTTGACCTTGTGCCCGATGCGGTCGAAAATCGGCACGATGATGTTCAGTCCGGGCGCGAGGGAGCGGACATAGCGCCCGAAGCGCTCCACTGTCCACTGGTAGCCCTGGGGAACGGTTTTCAGGGTGGCGCCGATGAATACAAGCGCCAGAACAACAAGGATGAAAACAGCGGCATAGGGTCCGAAATTTATATCAGGCATGGATGACTCCGGGTATTCAGGTTGAGGCTGCCCGCAAAGGACATGGACATAACTCCCGAAGGGATAAGTCTTTATTCCGGTTCCGCCGCGGCGGCAAAACCGCAAGAACGCTGTTTTGCTTTGAAATCCGCGAAACCATCCCCTGCATGCGCCGATTCCCTTGTATACCCTGACGGCGGCGGCGGCAAGGGCGGCGGGCGCACAGCATAAAATCGTATAAGCTTATGCGGAATCGGTACTTCCCGTCCGGGCCGATACCGTGTACACAGATTCATCCAAACAGCGAGGAAGAACCATGGTTGTGGATTACGCGGCTCTGAAAAGCGGCGGCTTCATGCGCCAAAAGCAGAAAAACCATTTCTCCATGCGCCTGAAGGTGATCGGCGGAGAACTTGAGGCCGCTCAGCTTGCGGCCATAGCCGAGGTTGCGGAAAAATACGGGCGCGGGCGCGTCCATCTCACCGCCAGACAGGGTGTGGAAATTCCTTTCATCAAACTGGCCGATGTGGAAACAGTCAAGGCCGACCTCATGTCCAAAGGCGTATTCACGGGAGTATGCGGCCCCAGGGTGCGCACCGTGACCGCCTGCCAGGGCAACGCCGTCTGCCCGAGCGGCTGCATAGACACCTATACCCTGGCACGGGGCATTTCCGAACGCTATTTCGGCCGGGAACTGCCGCACAAGTTCAAGTTCGGGGTAACCGGCTGCCGCAACAACTGTCTGAAAGCAGAAGAAAACGACCTCGGCGTAAAGGGCGTGTACTGTGTCTCCTGGTCGCACGAAGCCTGCAACCTGTGCGGCGTGTGCGTCAAGGCCTGCCGTGAAGGCGCGATTTCCGTCAGGGAAGATACGCTGTTCATGGACGAAAATCTATGCAACAACTGCGGCCGTTGCGCCAAAGCCTGCCCCTCAAGGGCGTGGATCGGCGAACCGGGCTACCTGCTTTCCTTCGCCGGCACCTTCGGGAACCGCATTGCCCAAGGCAGGCAAATACTGCCCCCGCTCAAAGATACGGCGACGCTGTTCCGAGCGGCGGACGCGGCCCTGGATTTTTTCGACAGACACGGCAAACCCGGAGAACGCTTGCTGGCCGCCGTTGAACGCGCGGGCTGGGATCTTTTTGAAAAAATCATACGGGCGGAGGCCCTGCATGCCTGACGAACACAGCGCGGATCTGCGCCCCGACGCCGAAACAGACGTGACCTCCGTGGTCTGCCCCGTCACCTTCGCCAAGGCAACGGCGGCGCTCGACGAGCTTGAAAACGGGCGGATTCTGGCAATCCGCCTTAACGACGGCGAAGCGGCGCGCAACGTCCCGCTCAGCATGAAAGATGAAGGCCACCAGGTGCTGAAACTCACGGACAACGGCGACGGCACATGCACCCTGCTGGTCCGCAAAACCTAGGGAAGCACTGATTTAATCGGGGCGTTGCCCCGAACCCCGCCGGGGGAAATTACTACAGGATTTTGTCCGCCTTCACTTCGTTCAGGACGGACAGGCCCCCGGACCCCCTCAAATATAACTGCTGAAATATTTATTGGGGGTGCGGCATCATGCCCCTGCCGGGGGAGTTTGAGGGGGCGGAGCCTCCTCAAAGAAATAAGTCAGCGTTTCCCTAAGGCAAGGTGATTTTGAGACGCCTCCTCCGGCGTTTAACGGCGAAACGCGGTTTCGCTTACGCCTGCGGGGCGGGCGGCGGCGCTTCGCGCTTATGCCGCCTGAGCATTTTCAACTTTGAAATGCTCTGGTACGCTGTATCGTTATTTTTTGCGATCAGACATCAGGAGGAAGGACATGACCCTCGTTGTGGCGGGCAATTCCAAAGAATACCCGGACGGCATCAACCTGACCCGGCTCATTGAACTGGAAAAAGTGGAAACCCCCATGTATGTGACTGTGGCCCTCAACGACGACTTTGTGGAAAGCGGCGGCTTTGAGTCCACCACGCTCAAGGACGGCGACAGGGTGGAATTCCTCTATTTCATGGGCGGAGGCCGCTGATGGCCTTCAGCGACGAGCAGCTCACGCGCTATTCCCGCCATATAATTCTCAAGGAATTCGGTGTAAAAGGCCAAAAAAAACTCAGCCGTGGCCGGGTGCTGATAGTCGGGGCCGGGGGGCTGGGTTCGCCGGCCGCCCTCTATCTGGCCGCCGCAGGGGTGGGTTGCATCGGCATTATAGACGCGGACGAGGTGGATCTGTCCAACCTCCAGCGCCAGATCATACACGGCACGAACGATGTGGGCAAACCCAAGGCGGACTCAGCCCGCGCAAGCATGCTTGCCGTGAACCCGGAGCCGGAGGTCAGGGCAATCCGCGCCTTCGTGAATGCCGGCAATATACTGGACCTAATCCGCGACTACGATTTCATCATAGACGGCACGGACAATTTTCCGGCAAAATTCCTGGTCAACGATGCCTGCGTTCTGGCCGGGAAAGCCTTTTCCCACGCCGGCATACTGCGTTTCAACGGCCAGCTCATGACCTATGTGCCGGGGCAAGGGCCTTGCTACCGTTGCGTTTTCAAGGAACCGCCTCCGCCGGAGGCCGTACCCACCTGCCGGCAGGCCGGGGTCATCGGGGCGCTGGCCGGGGTCGTCGGTTCCATTCAGGCCATGGAAGCCGTCAAATACCTTGCCGGTATAGGCGATCTGCTCACCGGCGTGCTGCTGACCTATGATGCGCTGAAAACTGCATTCCGCAGGATCAGTCTGCCCCGCAGGGCGGACTGCGCCGTCTGCGGCGAAGCTCCCTCCATAACCGCGCCTGTGGACTATGCCCGGGCCGCCTGCGACCTCAGCTGATGCGGATCAGGCTGAAGCGGTCCGATTACCTGCGCATTCTGGAGCACGCGCGCTCCGGCCTGCCCGACGAGGTCTGCGGCCTCATCGCCGGCAGAATCGAAGAAGATATGCACTATGTGGAGAAGGTCTATCTGCTGGACAATCCCGATGCCTGTCCGGAACATTTCAGCATAGACCCCAGGGCGCAGCTTGAGGCGATCAGGGACATGCGCTCTCTCGGCCTTGTCCCCCTCGGCAATTTTCACTCCCATCCCTCCACGCCAGCGCGTCCTTCGGACGAAGACATCAAGCTCGCCTATGATCCTTCCGCAAACTACTGCATCCTTTCCCTGGCCGGCGATGAGCCGGCGCTGAAATGTTTCCGCATCGAACGCGCAACGCGGACGACGCGGGAAACAGACGTTGAAATAGTCGAGTATGCCCCTCTGCCTAGAGCATTTCAAAATTGAGAATACCCTGAAAGGCATGGATTGCCGCGCGGCTTCGCCGCTCACAATGACAACCCCCTATACAGCGACAACTCACCGGCATTCATGACAACTTTCTGTCATTCCGAGGGCCGCTTGCGGCCCATGGGAATCCATGCCTTTTGTCTTCAAAAGAAACTTTTCCCGCGTTTTCCCGCTCCAGAGCGACCATAGGGCACCCCGACTCACGGCGGATCCAACGAAACACACTCTTTCTATAATAGATAATAAAAATCAATATCAATAAGAATTTCGACAGAATTGAAAAAAAAATTGCCGCGGCGACCGCCGGCGGAAATATATGAATTTGAGCAACGGCACTGCTGTCGGGAAAGGACGTGGTATGAGGGGACAAATAGAGCAGCTCAACTGTGTCACCGTGAGGCATATTCTTTCGCAATGCGTTTTTCGCAACGTCAATATGCGGCATTGCCGGAGCGGCGTTTTTGCGCTATACACTGCCGCACCGGCGCTTTTTGCGCTTTCATCCGCAAAACGCCTCGGCAGGCGTCGGATTTTTCAGCAAACGGAGACCGTATGCGGGTCAGCAAGGAACAGGTTCTGGCTACCGCCGCGCTGTGCAGACTGGATCTCGGCACACACGGCGAAACATCCAACGGCGCGTATCTGGAAACACTGGCCGCGCAACTCGACGATGTGCTCAGCTACATGGACATCCTGAGCGGCGTGGATACCCGGGCGGTACAACCCCTGTATTCGCCCCTGCGGGACCCCTCGCCGCCGCGCCCGGACATCGCGGAAAAGAAATGCTCCGCCGCCGAAATTCTGGCCAATGCCCCGGAACGGCGGGACAACTTTTTCGTCGTTCCGGCCGTCATATAAAACACAGAGCATTTCAAAGTTGAAAATGCTCTATGGCCGCACAGGAGCAGAAAAACGCGGAGAAAATTTTGAAGGCAGAAGGCATGGATTCCCACGGGCCGCAAGCGGCCCTCGGAATGACAGGAAGTTGTCATGAATGCCGATGAGTTGTCATTGCACAAGGAGGCTGTCATTGCGAGCGGCGAAGCCGCGCGGCAATCCATGTCTTTAAGAGCATTCTCAATTTTGAAATGCTCTAAGCGCCGGAGGAAGCGTCTCAAAATCAAATTGCCTTAGGAAAAGCATGCCCGATCCACTGTACCTGCTCACGCTCACAGAAGCCCGCGACCGCATCGCCGGAGGCAAAATCTTGCCCTCGGAACTTGTGGACGCCTGCTTTTCACGCATCGCCCGGACCGAAAAAAAAATACACGCCTGCATAACGCTCTGTGAACAGGAAGCCCGAAAGTCGGCCGCGGACATGGACGGCAAAACCCCCGATCCCGGCAAAGCTTTGTGGGGTATCCCTGTCTCCGTCAAAGATGTTATCTGCACCAAAGGCATACGCACAACAGCCGGCTCGCGCATGCTGGAAAATTTCATCCCCCCCTATGACGCCTTTGTTATAAAACGTCTCAAAGACGCCGGCGCGATCATCACAGCCAAGACCAACATGGACGAATTCGCCATGGGTTCAAGCACGGAGTTCTCCGCCTTTTTCAAAACAGCCAACCCACGGGACACGACCCGCGTACCCGGAGGCTCAAGCGGCGGGTCGGCGGCCTCGGTTGTCGCCGGGCAATGCTTTGCTTCCCTGGGAACCGACACCGGCGGCTCAATCCGGCAACCCGCGGGCCTCTGCGGTTGCGTCGGCATAAAACCCACCTACGGACGGGTATCCAGATACGGCGCCGTCGCCTACGGCAGTTCCTTCGATCAGATAGGTCCCCTGGCCCGCACCGTCAAAGACTGCGCCCTCGTTCTTTCGGTGATCGCCGGCTACGACCCCGGAGACGCCACATCCTGCGACATGCCGGTGCAGGATTACTTTGCCGCGACCGACAGAAGCGGACTGGAGGGCATAACCCTCGGCCTGCCTGTCGAATACTGGCGGGAAGGTCTGTCGCCGGAAACGGAAAAAGTATGCCGCGCGGCAGTGGATACGGCCGTCAAACTCGGCGCTGTCGTCAAGGAACTTTCCCTGCCGCATCTGTCATACAGCATCGCAGCCTATTACATCCTGGCTTCGGCCGAAGCCTCCACCAATCTGGCCCGCTTCGACGGCATGCGCTACGGCATGCGGACCGGGGGCAAAGACCTGCTCGGATCGTACACGGCGACGCGCGCCGCCGGCTTCGGTCCGGAAGTCAAGCGGCGCATTCTGCTCGGAACGTATGCCCTGTCCTCCGGGTATTACGATGCCTATTACGACAAGGCCGCCAGGGTGCGCCGGCTGATCGCCGAAGATTTTGCCGGGGCACTGGAACACTGCGACGCCCTGCTCGCCCCTGTCAGCCCTGTTACCGCCTGGAAACTCGGCAGCATGGTGGAAGACCCTCTGGCTCTCTATAAAATGGACATATTGACTCTGGGCCTGAATCTGGCCGGACTGCCGGGCATATCGCTCCCGGCCGGCCTCGGCCCGGATTCCGGTCTGCCCGTCGGCCTGCAGATTTTTGGCAAAGCTTTCGACGAGGCCGGCATCATCGGGATAGGCGCAGCGCTGGAAGCCGCCCTGCCGAAGCTCGGAGAACCTGAAGCACTCTGATTATTCAATTTCCGGACAAAAATCGCGTCCTGCAATTTTTTATCCGCCGGCCACGGCGGGAACGCGGTCCCGCCGTGCCTCTCGAAATGCTTCGCATTGCGGCGCAACGTCCTGTCGCGTATTCCGATTCCAAATCGAAAATCAACGCATTTTTTCAAGGAAACACTGATTTATCTCTCTGAGGGGACTCCGCCCCCTCAGACTCCCCCGGCAGGGGCATGATGCCTCTGCACCCCCAATAGATATTTCGGCAGATCATATTTGAGGGGTCCGGGGACCTGTCGATAACGTACGATATTTTTCGCACATTGAAAAAGTGGAAGTAGCCCGCCAAGTCGGTTAGGTTTGGTCATCACCAAACAACCACCAAACCGACGAGGGAGGGCTACAGATGGAAGCT
>JAISRC010000183.1 GCA_031273845.1 Desulfovibrio sp. | reverse complement strand
TGTATTTTCTATAACATACTGATATTTTTATATATAGCAAATCCGATCAATGAAAGCCGTATATAATAATTTCAGTATGTTATAAATATTTTAAGGCAAAGTCCGACAGGCTCCTAGTTCTCCGGTTTCAGCAGGGGGAAAAGGATGACTTCGCGTATGGAAGGAGCATCGGTGAAAAGCATGACCAGACGGTCTATGCCGATGCCCTCGCCGGCTGCGGGAGGCATGCCGTACTCCAGCGCCCGCAGATAGTCTTCATCCATGGCGTGGGCTTCGTCGTCGCCAGCGTTTTTTTCAGCCGCCTGCTCCTCGAAACGGGCGCGCTGGTCCGCGGGATCGTTGAGTTCGGAAAAGGCGTTGGCAAGCTCGCGTCCGGCTATGAACAGCTCAAAACGGTCCGTAATGGCCGGATTCAGGCTGTTGCGCCGGGAAAGGGGGGATATGTCCGTCGGGTAATGATGGATGAAATGCGGCTGAATCAGCTTGCCTTCCACATCAAGGTCGAAAAGTTTGGCTTGGAGCTTGCCCAGTTTCTCACCCTTGACGATTTTTTCGCCGCGCTGCCGGATGTATGCGGACAGGGCGTCATAGTTACGGTACAGATCCGGCCCGTGTCCGCCTATTTCCTCCAAGGCGGAAAAAAAGCTCAGGCGTTTCCAATGCCCGGGACAGAGGTTGATGCTCTGCCCCTGATAGCTGATTTCACAGCTCCCGCAGACTTTGCGCGCTATGCCGCCGACCAGGCGCTCAGTCAGATCCGTCAGGTCCTTGTAAGTAGCGTATGCCCAGTAGAATTCACACATGGTGAATTCCGGGTTGTGGCGGACGGAAATGCCCTCGTTGCGGAAATTTCTGTTGATTTCAAAAACTTTTTCCATGCCGCCCACCAGAAGCCGCTTCAGATACAGCTCCGGGGCGATGCGCATGTACAAATGCATGTCCAAGGCTTTGTGGTGGGTGACAAAAGGCCGGGCGGTCGCTCCGCCGGCGATGGGCTGCAGCATGGGGGTTTCCACTTCCAGAAAACCCTCGTCTTCCATGAAGCGGCGAAACTCGCGCACGATGCTGATGCGCGCGTTGAAAATTTCGCGGGTGCGCTCGGTGACGATCAAATCCACATAGCGCCTGCGGTACCGGGTCTCAACGTCCTTGAGGCCGTGATACTTTTCCGGCAGGGAGCGGATGGACTTGGTGAGCAGGGTCAGAAAATCACAGCGCAACGTCAGTTCGCCTGTTTTGGTGCGGAAAAGCCCGCCGCGCACGCCGACTATGTCGCCGGTATCAAGTTTTTTGAAGAGGGAGTAAGTTTCTTCCCCGAGGATTTCTTTGGCGGCATAACACTGTATCCGACCCGACGCGTCCATGAGATGAAAAAAGGCCGCCTTGCCGAAAGAGCGCATGGATATGATGCGCCCGGCCAGACTGTAAATTTCGACCTCGGCCTCCAGTTCGTCCGCGCTTTTGTCGCTGTTTGCGTCCGTCAATTCCGCGGCATTGTTCCGCTTGTCGAACTCGTCGGCGAAAAGGGGTATCCCGGCGTCCAGAATTTCACAGGACTTGGCCACGCGATTTTTAATGACCTCGTTCAGTTCGTCGCGGGCGGCAAGGCTTTCCAGCATGGGCATGAAATAGGCGCTGTGGGGGGAATTGCCGGGCAGCTTGATTTTTTTTCCGGGTCGCCCCGATCCATTGTCCCGCGCGGGCTGCTCCGGCGCTTTGCCGTTGCCGGAAGACATCGGGGCCGTCCGTTCGTGCAGGCCGGGCAGCTCGGCGCTACGGTCGTCGCCGAACAGGCGCGGCCCATGAGGGTGTAAAGTGTCGGACGGATTCAAGGCCACCGTGCTCCAAGTGATAATAATGGTCAACGCATACAGGCTTAAAGCTCTATGCCGATTGAGCGCGCCCGTCAAGGATCTGAAGAAGATTTCAGTTCTAGGACGCGCCTGTAGATTTCTTTGAGGGTCAGCCCGGCAACGCGGGCATGCACCCTGCGGGCTGTTTCCCGCGCTCCGGTGCCGGCTTGCGCTGCTTCGCGGATCAGAGCATCCGGGTCCTCCCGTTGCGCATGTGCCGCAGGCGGCGGCCCGATGAGCACGGTCATCTCTCCTTTCATGCCCTCCGGCAGGCTGTGGGATTCGTCCAGGAAAAAACGTACGAATTCCTCGTGGGTTTTGGTCATTTCCCGCGCCAGACATGCTTCGCGCCGTCCGAGGACCTTGCACGCATCGCGCAGGCAGGCGGCCAGACGGTCTTTTCTTTCAAAAAAAACAAGGGTCAGGTTCAGGCCGGCGTAAGCGGCGAAGAAGCGTTCCCGTTCCTGCCGCCCGCGCGGCGGGAAGCCGAGAAAGGCAAAGGGCAGCGGGGCGATACCGCCGGCGCTGAGCGCGGCGCATATCGCACTAGGGCCGGGCAGGGGCGACACTCGGATGCCTTCCTCGCGGCAGACCCGGACCAGACGGTAGCCGGGGTCGGAAAGCAGGGGAGTGCCGGCGTCGGAAAGCAGGGCAAGATCCCGGCCGGACCGCAACAGATTGAGGACGGCCGGCAGACGCCGGCTCTCGTTGTGTTCGTGCAGCGACAAAAAACCGGGAGACCGTACCCCGCAGCGGGCCAGCAACAACCCGGAACGGCGCGTGTCCTCGGCCAGGATGCGCCATACCCCGGAGAGTACCTCCCCGGCCCTGGGCGAAAGGTCACCATGGTTGCCAATAGGGGTTGCCGCCACCCACAGCAGTCCCGAGTTCGATGACATCGGCGTGTTGCTCCGCGTTCAGGGTTCCGTCGGCTCGACGTTCCACCAGAATCAGATCGAAACGGCAGGGGCGGTTCCAGGCGGCGTGCTCGCTGAGCCAGCAACGGGCCGCTTCCGCAAACCTTTTCCGCTTGACAGGAGTAAAACCCGCATACACGGGTATGCCCTCAGCCCCGTTTTCCCCGCCGGCGGCCCTACGTGTTTTGACTTCCACAAAAACCAGGGTTCCCTTCAGGTCGGCGACCATATCCAGTTCCAGACCGCGCCGCGCCCCGGCGGGCCGCCAGTTGCGGTCCAGAATGCGGAAGCCCTTCCGTACAAGCAGGGCGGCCGCGGCTTCTTCGCCGGCCTTACCCAGGTTCAGGTGCGGCGCGCCCTTGTATTCTCCTCGGACGACGGTCGACATTCTCGACTCTTTTTGTTTTTAGAGAAAGTCTAAGGAAACACTGATTTATTTCTTTGAGGAGGCTCCGCCCCCTCAAACTCCCCTGGCAGGGACATCATGCCCCTGCACCCCCAATAAATATTTCAGCAGGTTATATTTGAAGGGGTCCGGGGGAAGTCACTTCCCTCGGCGGGGTTCGGGGCAGTGCCCCGATTAAATCAATGCTTCCCTAATATTTTTTTTCCGCAAAATCGAAAAAAGTGCAGATTCCGGCATGACTCACGGAGAGAAGTCGGTTGCTCCGTTACAGAGGAGATTTCCGCTTTCGAGGTTTCTCATCAGTCAATTCAGGTGCTGCCTGATTTGACCATATCATGTGCTGCCTAATTCGGTCAATTCAGGTGCTCTCGACATACTCTCGGCACCGCACTTGCCGATTCCGAAGCCGAATGCTATGTTCACCCGATGAAAAAATATCTTTTCGCGCTCGTATGTCTGTTCAGCGCCTTTCTGTTCAGCGCCTGCGCCAAAATCTCCCTTTTCGGAGACAACGGCGCAGGCCCTGCCCCGCCGCAGGCCCGAATCAGCCCGCTGGAAGAAGCCTCCCAGGCCTATGTCTCCGGCAACTACGGCCGCGCGGAAAGTATTGCTCTGCGCCTGACGTCCGACCCCGGCGCATCCCCCCCGAACAAGACCGCGGCAGCCCGCCTGCTGGCCGCGGCGGCCCTGAAAAACGCCCATCCCGCCGTGGCCCTCTCGGCCCTGGACGACTGGCGCAAGGGCGACCCCGGCGCGGACGGCGGCATTGAATGGCAGGACGCCTGGGCCAAAGCGCTGCGTTCCCTGTCGTCCACCGACGCCCGCACCAGAGCGGACGCCCTGTATCAGGACAGCAGGCGCTCGATTCCAGTGCGCAGTATGGCGGGGATAGTCCTGGCCGTGCGCCAGTGGCGGGACGGCGACCTCGGACAGAGCACGGCCGCCCTGGAAAACATTTATGACAGCGCTGCCGGCGCGGGCGAAAAAGCTGCCTTGGAAAGACGCATGGCCCTTGAGCTGCATCTCGCCGACCCGTCCGCCTCGGCCCTGGCATACGGCACGGTTACCAACGACAACCGCGCCGGCTTTCCTTTCAATGTCATTCTGCTGGACAAACTGCGCCGGGATTCCCTGCAGGCGGACACGCGCGGGACGGCAACGGCGATGCTGAGAGATATCGCGGGCAAGCTCGGACTGGCCGACCTTTCCCTCGCGCAAAAACCACCCGAGGAAACGGAAATACGCATTCACGCCGATGCAGGCCGCGCGCCTTCCGCCCCGGTGAGCGGCCGGCCCGTTGTGCTGCTTCTGCCCCTGTCCGGCCAGTACGTCCCGATATCCGAAAAAATCGCGGACGGGGCCAAGGTCGCCTGCGACGAGATGAACGCGGCAGGCAGACAGGCTTCACTGGTCGTCATAGACACCGGGCAGGCGGACTGGGTCGCCCGCGTCGATTCCCTGCCCGCCGATGCCCTTGTCGTCGGCGGCCCGTTGCGGCGCGAAGATTTCGCCAAGGCCAAAGCTGCGGGAATAACCTCGCGCCGGGCGGTATTCGCCTTTTTGCCGTCCCTGGAGCCGGGCGACGAGGGACACAGTGCCTGGCGCTTCTTCGCCGGACCCAAGGACCAGGCGGATGCCCTGCTGGACTTCACATCCCGGCTCGGCATAAAGGGTTACGGCATTTTTTATCCCGAGGACAATTTCGGCAGACGCATGGCCGCTCTTTTCGAGGAAAGAGCCAGAGCCTCCGGCGCGACCGAGGTCGTCGTCCAGAGCTATGAACCGGGCAACCAGAACGACTGGATGGCAGCGACGAACAAATTGCTGGCCGCGAACAACAAGGGCAGCGTCTTCCGCGCCGTGTTCCTGCCCGACACCTGGAAAAACATGGACGTCATCGTCCCGAATTTTTTCTACCAGAACGAGACGCGCCAAGTGTTGCTCGGCACGAGTCTTTGGGAACAAGGCCTTTCGGCAGGCGGATTCGTCAGCACCCAGTATTACACTCTGGCCGTATTCCCGGGCCTGTGGAACGCCGCCTACCCGATGCCGGCCGGGCAACGGCTTCAGGCAGCTCTGTCGGCGGCCGGCAAAAGCGGCGCGGATTTCTGGTCCGCTCTAGGCTATGATTTCGCCCGCCTGTCCGCCGGACTCGGCATAGGGGACGTTTCCCCGCAGGCCGTGAACGCCGCCCTGCAGTCGGCGGACCTGGACTGGAGCATAGCCCCCATAAGCTGGAACGCGGGCATCGCCTCGCAACGCATGCACCTTTTTACGCCGGCCGCGGGCGGGTTCGCCCCGGTGGACGAGCGCGAGTTCCGTGCGGCTTACGAAGATGCCTGGAGATAGCCCCCGCGCCGGGAACGGCGTCTTAAGGCAATTTGATTTTGAAACGCCTCCTCCGGCGCGTAACGGCGAAAGCAAGTTTCGCCTATGCCTTCGGGGCGGGCGGCAGCGCTTCGCGCTTGCGCCGCCGGAGCATTTTCAACTT
>JAISRC010000124.1 GCA_031273845.1 Desulfovibrio sp. | reverse complement strand
GTCGGGGTCGGGCTCCGGAGCCGATGCGCTTATTTTCAATAATTCCAGAGCTTTTTCAGGCTCATGAAGATCGGGATCGTACAGTCCGAGGTATAAAAAACCCAGCAGCCCCTGCCCGAGCGCGTTACCGGCGGCGGCGGATTTTTCCAGCCACAGACGGGCTTGGACGTAATCCCTGGGGAAACCTTCTTCCTCTTCCAGGTAGCAGGCGCCCACGGCGGCGATGGCGTCCACATCGCCGGAGCGGGCCTGTTTGAGCAGAGCCAGGGCATCCCCATTGGTGAGGCGGGAGTCTTCGCCCGCATCCTGAGGGGAAGACGCCGTTTCGCCGCCCGCTCCCGGACGTTTGGGGCGATTGCGAGCCGGCGGCGTCTGGCTCCGGCCGGGGGTTGTTTCGGCCGGAGCCAGCGCCGGAGCGGATGGGGGCGAAGCGGCATTGTCCGCCGCCAGCGTGGGTTGGATGCCGTTTTCTTGCAAAAAAGCAATGGCAGTATGGGCGGGCAGCGCAGCGTTGATGAACGCGCCTTCTTCCTCTTCCTTGTATCCCCAGGTATTGACGCCCACCACTTCGCCCTTTCTGTTCACCAGGGGGCCGCCGCTGTTGCCTCCGGCAATGGCGGCGGTATGGATGACGGCCTCGCCGCCGCTTTTAACCAGGGCGCTGACCGTGCCTTCCGTATACACGACCGGCGGCGGGGCAAAATCGCGCGCGCTCACCTTGTCTTCGAGAATCGCCTGCATCCGCTGATCGAACTGGGTGACCATACCGGGGAATCCCCAGGCGCTGACCCGGTCCATGCGGCGCACATCCAGGTTGAAGGACAGAAAGGGCCGCTTGCCGCTGGTGGGATGCGAATAGCGGAGCAGGGCGAAATCCCGTTTGGGCAGGGAATCTTCCGAGCTGCCGGATTGATGGCTGATGGAGACAATACTCGCCTTGACCGGAGGCAAGGCGTCATTGGCAATGTAAATCTCGTCCGGCTCGGCATCCTCCACCACATGGGCGTTGGTCAGCACATAGCCGTCGGCCACAAAAAAGCCGCTGCCGAAGTGGATTGTGTCGTCCGTGCGGCTGAAAACAAAGACCGTCGCGGCCTCCAGCAGGGATGCCACATTCCGCCTGCGTTGTTCATAATTGTCCAGCGCGCCTTGAGGAGAAGCGGACCAGGCCGCCCCCGGCCAGAGGAGACAGGCAAGGCAGAGCGCAAGCGCCGTCAGGAACGCGGAGCAACGGGGCAAGATACGCAAGGCCGGATTGTTTTCCATAGGCTGTGTTCTTTTCGTTCTCTGCATTCCGGAGCATCCGGAATGCAGAGAGTCAATAGGGAATGTTTACCTTCTCACTCAACAACCACGGCATTGCCTTCGGAATCCGTGATGATTGTCGTATCGCCGTCAGTGACGATCGCGACGTCATCGTCCGCTGCCCATACGGGTTGAAGCAATGGCGTTGCCAGGAAAAACAGGGCGGCAAGAACCGCCATAACGCGAAATGTGTATTTCTATCTTCCTACTTTGATTCAATAGAGTTCATGATAGCGTCAACGTCACTGTCTTCTATGTCTCCGACAATAGCGGCGCCGAAGAACCTGCCGTCCTCGATATCCGACAGCAGAACTGTTACGCTTCCATCATTGCCTTCGTAAGTCACCAGGATATTGCCGCCTTCAACGGCCTGCACTGTGCCCTTGACCTGTTTGGCGAATTCCTCGGCCTTCTGTTTCAGAGTTTTTCCCTCAAGCGGCTCAACGCCGATCATCACGGTGATTTTTTTCTTCGCATTGGTCAGAATCGCGGTTTTCAGGCCCTTCGCGTCGGTATCCTCTGTGGATTCCCAACCCTCGGGCACATCAACGCTGAAATCCGTGAATTTTTTGCGGGCGGCCGAAGCGCTGACGGCAAAGGCCAGGGTAAGCAGCAGAGCCAGGAGCGTGAGCAGACTTTTTTTCATAAAAACCCCTTGACTGATTATTTGAAGATCCAGGTAAATTTGGCGTAATTGCCGACATTCATGGTCAGGAAGTTTTTCGGAGTTCCCAGGTTGACGTCCGCAGAAACGTTGAAGGAACTGTCGCGCACCGTTTGTCGCAGGCCCTTGCCGCTGGGCCAATCCCAGTTCGCGTTGACATCGGTTCCGTACATGTAGATCTTGTCTCCGCCAAAGAAGTCCTCGATCTCTTCCGTTCCGTGCGGTGTGACGAAAAACCACCCGGCCTTGACCCATTGCTCGTCGGCATCCAGATACAGAAGCGCGAACTGGATATGCCGATTGGTGGCGTTTTTGAAAATAAGGGTGCGCTCCCTGGCGTCCGCCTGCGCGGGCCAGCACAGAACGCACAGCAAAACCAGCAGGATCAAGCGCAAGGCCAGTCTGTTACGCATAGACGCTTCCTTCCGGGAATAGAGTTCATTTACAGCGCCCTCCCGCGCCGGGCATGAATCGGCGCGGAAAGGCTTTTTGTCCGGTTGTATGCAAAGCGACTCTTACTGTCCCTGAACTGGTAACCGCTCACAGGGGTCTAGACAAGATCTAGAATTTAGGTTTATTGAAAGCCATGGACTCTGCCACTTCGCCAAATATTCCCCTGAGTGCTGAGGTACTCAGTCGCACACCGCAG
>JAISRC010000020.1 GCA_031273845.1 Desulfovibrio sp. | reverse complement strand
GGATAGACTCCTGTTCACGAATTTTTTCCTCGTCAGCTGGCGACAGGGCATCCAGCCAGCGTTGGCCTTTCAGCCAGTTGGACATTTGCGGGATGAAGCGGCCTTGTTCGCGCTGCCAGCTTTCCGTGGACATGAAGCGTCTGATGGAAGCCAGCAGGTCATCCAGCGGCGGAAGCTGGCCGTTTTGACGAAGATGGAGCCATGTGGAACGGGCAAGGCCCATTGCTTCTTTTTTGGGGTAGACTTCCCAGGCTTTTTCAAAATCATGAAAAGAAAAATCCACACCCCCACAACGCGGTTGCCGGGGAACAGGAGAAAGCATCGGCGGATTGCTCTGAATGGGGGGTAAGGGGGGAGTTATCTTTTCTTCTTGCTTATTAAGATTATTTAAGTAGCCAAATTCTGGCTGTGCCCCGTCAGATTTTGGCTGTTGCCGGTCAGCTTTCGGCTGGATATGATCAGTTTTTGATGTCCCGGCATTCAGGGCATCGGGACGGATCAGATAATAGACGCAGGAACGGTACTGCTCCCGGCGAATGTCGATGAGCTTTTCTCCGACAAGCTCCGTCAGATACTTTTTTACGCTGGAAACGCTGCACGAGAGTCTTTCGGCAAGCGTTGCCTGGGACGGCCAGCAATGGTCGTTCTCTGAGGCATAATTGCAAAGCAGGGCGTACATGATCTTTGCTCCGAAGGTGATCGGTTTTTCCAAAACAAACTGCGGTAAAATCGGGCCGAAAATTTTTCCTCGCGGCGCGAACGTCTCCATTTTTTCTTCTCCCGGCAGCCCGGAAAAAAGACGAAAATTTCAGACCCAATGTTCTTGACAAGGAGCAACCTTTCGGTTAGCGTCTTATCCACACAGCATATGGATATTTCGCTCTGAGAAGCCGGTGAGTTACAGCTCAATCGGCTTTTCGCCTTTCCAGGCTCTTGTTTCCCTCAATAAATTCCTTTATCTTGAGGCTTGTTCCGGCTCGGCTGGCTCGTCAGGCCGTGGCCACCACGCCACGGCGACACCGGGGAATCCCCGGCGTTTCGCCGTCATGGCGGACGGCGGTGTGCGGGCGCGCGTGAAGAATCTCCTGTCGGTCACGCGACCGGCATGGCTTGAAGGAGCATGAAGCTGGATGGAAGAGATTGGACTGAAGATCGAAAGAAGAGGACCGGGAAAAAATTTTTTGCGATGCCAAGTCGCAAAATGGTCGCAAAAATAAAAAATGGCCACAGCAATTTTTGCCATAACCATTTTGTTTTTTATTATTTTTTCTTTGAATGCGTGGAAATTTGATTCACATTGAAAATGTATATCTGCTCTGCAAGGATTTGCCGGCAAATCCTTGCCGCGGGATTGGAGCAGGCGGGCTGTGCCCGCCGTAAGCGACAATCTCAAGCGTAAAATGCTCTAACGACGAAAGCAATTTTCGCTTACAACCTGCGGGTCGGGCGGCGGCACCAGCTGACGGTTGCGGCTCGCGCTTACGCCGCCTGAGCATTTTCATTTTTGCAAGGCTCCGGCAGGTGCGTGTTTGCCACTGTTGAATAGCAATTTTTGTGCCGTAGAAGGATGGGCTGAAAAACGCCTGTCCGCTGTTTCAGGAAAACACAGCCGTGAGCGGGTAGATTATGGCACAGTGACCGTGTGCCATATACCGTCGTTGCCCCTGACGGCCGGGAGGCCTTTGCCGGCGCGCAGTGCGGCGACCAGTTCCCGCTCCGAGGTTATGGCTTCGGGAAACCATGTCGCGCAACGTCCCACGTCTTCCGACCTGTGGGCATCGCTGCCCGCGACGGGAACAAGCCCCAGTCCGCGGCAGGCCTGCGCAGCCAGATTGTTTTCGTACCCGGAGTCGGCGCCGTTGATGACTTCAACCCCGTTCAGGTTCCGCAATGTGTAAAGCGCATCGCCCAAGCCCCCGCCGACGGAGCGGAAAGGATGCGCTGCAAAACAGAAGCCGTTCCGCGCGGCGACGAAGTCCGCGAATTCCCCCGCCGTCGGCCGGACCGGCGGCAGGGAGTCCAAGCCAAAGGCAATGATGTCCCCCTGCCGGGTATACATTTCCACGCCGATAAAAATCGGGAACCCGATCTCCCGCAACAGGGCGGCTTCTGTTTCCCGGATACCCATGCTGCCGTGATCCGTTATGCAGAGTCCGTCCAGGCCGGCGGCACGGGCGGCATCCGCGGCCTCCCGTAAAGTCATGTTGCTGCATGGGGAATACAGCCGTTCGTGGGCGTGCAGGTCTACAAACATGGCGCGGCGCCGAGTTTTTCCCAGCATTGCCAGAAATTCGGGAAGGATTTCGCCACGCAGCCGGGGTTGTCCAGGCGGACGGCAAAGCCTTCCCCGCCCCGTCCGGGCAGCCCGAGCAGGGCCAGACTCATGGCCATGCGGTGGTCGTCGCGGGCGGAAAAAACTACCCGGTCGTCCGGACGCCGCGGCCCCCCTTCGGGCGGTGTTATGATCAGTCCGTCGTCCGTAACGGTCACAACGCAGCCGACCTTGGGCAGTTCCTCGGCCGGGGCCGCGATGCGGTCGCTTTCCTTGAGTTTCAGGTGGGCGGCATTGGTGATGACCGTTGGGCCGGAGGCGTAGGTGGCCAGAGCGGCCAAGGTCGGCGCCAGATCCGGGCAGTCGCCCATGTCCGCCCTTATCCCCCGGAGTTGCGAAGGAAATACCGTCACGCCGCCGCCCTCCGTTTCCACGCGGGCGCCCATGGATTCCAGCAGGCGCAGGAAAACCGCGTCCCCTTGCAGACTGCGCGGGTTCAGACCAGAGACGCGCACGGCGCGCGGACCGACGGCTCCGGCGGCCAGAAAATAGGAGGCCCCGCTCCAGTCGCCCTCCACGCTGTAGTCGGTCGCGCGGTAAGCGCCGGCAGGCACGGCAAAGAGGATATCCCGCGCCCCGTTCGGGCTCCCGGCCACTGCCCGCGCCAGGTCCGCCGGTTCCGGCGCCGCCGTTTTTCCGCCGATGCCGGCTTCTATACTGAAAGCCGCCCCGAAGGCGGACATCACCTCCAGGGTCAATCCCACATAGGGCAGGGAGGCGGCGTAGCGGGAAGAGGGCCGCAGGCGTAGACCCGAGCGGCTTAACGGAGCGGCGAGCAAGAGGCCGGAAAGATACTGCCCGGACTCCGAGCAGTCCACGGCGCACTCCGCCCCGGCCGGCCCATCCAGGCCGGCGGCGATGAGCAGGAAAGGCGTGTGCCCGGCTTCACCGTAAAATTCAAAACGCGTGCCCAGGGTTTCCAGAACCGAGGTCAGGGCGCGCATCGGCCTCTTGTCCATGCGGCCTTCCCCCCGTATTAGAAAGCGTCCCCGTCCGGCGGCGGATACGGCGCTCAACAGCCGGCAGGAAGTGCCGGACTCGCCCATGTCCAGGGACAGCACCCGGTTCCCACCGCCGCGCAGAGGGCCGGACAGACCCCGGACCTCCCAGAGGTCCGGCGCCTTCTGTGAGAACACGGCGCCTGCCGCGGCCAGGGCCTCGCGCGTGCGCGTCACGTCCTCGCTTCCGGAAAGGCCGCGGATGACAGAGGTGCCCTGCGCCAGGGCGGCGGCCGTCAGCGCGCGATGGCTCAAGGATTTTGAAGGAGGGGCGCTTATTTCGACAGGGACGCCGGAGTATTCCATAAAGAGTATTCCACAGGGCTTGCCGTATTTGCAAATTACCGGGGCATGGTTATAATCGCGGGAGTGACATAGCATTTTCTCTGCGGAATTGCATCCGACAAATTTGCCCCTGGAGCATTTCAAAGTTGAAAAGGCATAGGCGGCGTAAACGCGAAGCGCCGCCGCCCGCCCCGTAGGCGTAGGCGAAACCTGCTTTCGCCGTTAAGCGCCGGAGGAGGCGTCTCAAAATCAAATTGCCTGTAGGAGAGCTGCATGAGTGAAAGTCAGGATGACGAGGGAAGCTCCGCCGACCGCAAGGAGCAGTTGCGGACGCGGCTGGAGGAAACGGACAGGAAACTGCTGGAACTCCTGCAGCGTCGGGCGGGCCTGAGCCTCTCTCTGGGCGAAGGCCGCGGGGAAAACGACCCCCTTGACGGCGCAGGCAGCGCCTCGGAACTTTGGAGCTCCGTCCCCGGCCCGTTGCCGGAGGAACATTTCCGGACCATCTACCGGGAAGTCCTGTCTTCGGCGCGTTCCCTGCGCAGGCCCCGGCGCGTGGCCTTTTCCGATACCCATGAAGGCGGTTACGGAGGGTTCGCCCATACGGCGGGGCGCGACCTTCTCGGGGCATCCCCTGCGTACCGGCCCGCGGAAAGCCCCGAAAAGGCGTTTCAGGCCGTTACCTCGGGCGAGGCGGATCTCGGCATAGTCCCGGCGGAAAACATCTTGGAGGGACCCTGCATGCGTCTTCCGGAACTTTTCCTTGAATACGACCTGGGCATAAAAGCCGAGGTATACTGCCGTCCGGGCTATTGCCTGCTCACCGAAGAGCGGTCCCTGTCCTCGGTACACAGCCTTTTCGCCCACCCGCATTCCCTGGCCCGCTGCTGGACGACCCTGAAAAAAAGATTGCCCGGCATACGCATTGTGCCTGTGGAAAACCATGTCGCAGCTGTGGACTGGGCCAAGGGCGAAGAGAGGGCGGCGGCTCTGGTGCCGC
Source organism: Desulfovibrio sp. (assembly GCA_031273845.1). Lineage (GTDB taxonomy): Bacteria > Desulfobacterota > Desulfovibrionia > Desulfovibrionales > Desulfovibrionaceae > Frigididesulfovibrio. The sequence continues at coordinate 26,845 of JAISRC010000020.1, read as the reverse complement.
ATGCCCCGCCGCACGACCCGGAGCTGCTCTTTCCCCTGCCGCTGCTGGATACGGGTTTTGAAGACGAATGCGGGGGCCGCGCGCGCTTCTTCGTCATAGGCGCGCGCGGTCCTGCCGGTCCCGATGCGGATAAAAGCACGCTGCTGTTCACAACGGGGAACAGAACGGAGGACCTGAGCAGGGTCCTGCACTGTTTTGCCGGTCTGGACGTGAACATTGCAATCCCGGTTTCCTGCGCCCTGCGGGATGACCCGGAGCTGCGCGCGTATCTTTTGGACGTTGCCGCGGATCTTTCGAATCCGCGTTTCGCGGGGGCGCCGGCCAGAGCGGCCGGGCGTTGCCGTTCCTTCAAAATGCTGGGAAGCTATAAATCGGGAACAAAGTAACGCGGATAACCGAGCTTTGAATCGGCACATTTTCATTCGATTGTCCCTTCTTCCGCGCATCCGCATCTTGACGAGCTGTAATTTTCCGGCTATTATGACGCGCTTCGTTCAATTTTCTCGAAAGCGCGTCGATGTCGTTTTGAGGAGATGCTGATGGATCTATTGGAGTCTTCCTGCAGAGTGGCTTTCGCCGCCCTTATACATGATTTGGGTAAATTCGCGCAGCGCGCGGAAAAATCAGGGGCTTCCCGCTTCCCCCGGGATAAGCTGGACGGCAATTTCACAACGTACTGCCCTTTCCGCGAGGAAGGCGGGTATCACAGCCATCATCACGCCGCCTGGACGGCCCTCGCGTTTGACGAGCTGGAAGACAAATTTCCGGACGTGATCAATGCTGATTGTTATCCCTTTGCTTCCAGAAAACAGGGCGAAGACATCACCGACAGCCTGATCAACGCCGCCGCCGCCCATCACAAACCCGACAGTTTTCTGCAACGGATCGTGGCCGAAGCCGACAGGACGGCCTCGGGCTTCGAGCGTGAAGAATTTGAAAAATACAATACCCTTGAAGACAAAACAGACACAGGCCGCAACCACTTTCAGGCCCGGCTCCTGCCCCTCTTTGAACAGCTTTTGCAAAAAAAGGCGGAGAAAGCGCCCGACCTGAAATTCCGATACCCTCTGAAAGCCTTGAGTCCTGCCGGCATTTTCCCGGAAAAGCGTGAACTCTGCGAGCCGTCCGACGATGTAAAGGCACAGGCCGAATACAAAGAATTATGGGATGCCTTTGTAAAGGGACTGGAAAAAATCCCCGCCTCACACCGCGCCTCATGGGCCCTGTGGCTTGACCATTTCGATTCCCTGTGGCTCGCCTATACCCACGCCGTTCCGGCGGCAACGTCTTTCGGCGTGAAGCCGGACGTTTCCCTGTATGATCACAGCAAAGCAACGGCTGCCCTGGCCGTGGCCCTGTGGCGCCATGCACACGATGCAGCCGGCCGCGGCGGGGAGGAGACCGTCCGCGACATGTGGGACCCTGATGCGGCTGAAGAAAAAAAATACCTGCTCATTCAGGGAGATTTTTTCGGCATTCAGGATTTTATCTTTGCCGAAGGCTCACAGACCAACAAGAATGCCGCCAAGCTCCTGCGCGGGCGCTCTTTCCAGGTGTCCCTCTTCAGCGAACTGGCTGCGCTGAAGATTCTGGAGACCCTGGAACTACCCCCCACAAGCCGGATTCTCAACGCAGCCGGGAAATTCCTCATCGTCGCCCACAACACCCCGAAAGTAAAGGAACAATTAGAGGAAATCCGACAGGAATTCAACACATGGTTCCTGCAGCATACTTTCGGTCTCGCAGGCATCGGTCTGGCCTGGGAACCGGCAAGGCGCATAGATTTTTGCGGAAAACACAATGAGAAAAGCCGCTTTGAAGAGCTGCTCCAAACCCTCTTTGAAAGCCTCGAAAAAACCAAATACCAACGCTTCGACCTGTGCCGGCGCTCCGATGTCGTTGTCCGCGCCGATTTTACGCACGGCGTATGCAAATGGCAGGGCAAACTGCCCGCCGATGGCGAGGCCGGCGGTAACGACGGCGGAGATAGCGGCAAATCCTGCGCCCTTTCACGCGACCAGCTTCTGATCGGTAAAAGTTTGGTGCAGCGTACCCGCGTCCTGGTGGTCAGGGAAAATGACGCCGACAGGCTGCACGGGGACAAATGCGAACTGCCTGTGTTCGGTTACCGTATCATGTTTGCCGAAGACAGGGATGTCCGCGGCGATTTCGGCGCGCTCGCGGCGTCCGGCGCATTGCGCCGCTGCTGGGACTTTTCCCTGCCGCAAAATATGGAAGCCCCTCTCTGGGACGGCTGCGCCCGCCGGCAAATCAACGGCTGCGTCCCGCATTTCTCTCAGACCTTCGCCGGGGACTTCTCAAAAAAACAATACGGCAAAGAAGCGGCGGAGGAAATTAAACCGGGCGCACTGAAAAGCTTCACTCACATCGCATGCGAAGACCGTGAGCCGGACACGGCCCCTGATGCCCCTCCGGACAGGTTGCAGGGACAGATCGCCCTGACGGTGCTCAAGGGCGATGTGGACAACCTGGGAACAATTTTTAAGGAGGGTCTGAGCGGCGCGGAGGGACAAAAGCCCACCTTTGCCAAGTCAGCCTCCCTTTCCCGGCAGTTGGACTCCTTCTTTTCCCTGTATCTGCCTGCGCTGTGCGCTGAAAAATATCCCGACGTATATACGGTGTTCGCCGGCGGCGACGATTTTTTTCTCATCGGTCCCTGGCTCAGCACACAGAAACTCGCGGGCAGAATGGCCGAAGAATTCTCCCGCTATACGGCGCACAATCCGGAACTGCATTTTTCGGCAGGCATGGTGATGAAAAAACCCGGCTCCCCGGTGTACTCCCTCGCCGATGAAGCGGAAGAAGCCCTCGGACGCGCCAAGAAAAACGACGGCAAAAACTCCTTCTGTCTCTTTGCCGCCGTCGCGTCCTGGGCGCAATGGAGTGAACTGGAAAGAGCCGAAAAAGAACTCGGCCGGCTTGAGAAACACTACAAGCTTTCCACAGGGTTCCTGTACAGCCTGCTTTACCTGCTGGACCTGTCGCTCAAGGAGGACAGGCACCCGGAAGCGTCCATCTGGCGGAGCGGACTCGCTTACAACACGGCGCGTATGCTTGAGCGCCGGCGGCGTCCGCCCCTGACCCCGGCGGAGCGCAGGCAGGCACAGCGCGAGATCGCGGATTTTCTCGGCGGGACAGGCATCGCAGGGCTGAAACAAACTTTCCGCATCCCCTTGTTCAATCATCTTTATCGTCAACGCCGATGAGGTCGTTATGGAACAACGCAAGACACATCCCGGAGGCGGCGCCGGCTATCCGCAGGGTGACCGTTCCGGGCACAACAGGAATTTCCGGCAGGATGAAGGACGTCCCCGGCAGGACAGAAACTTCCGGCCCGGAGGAGATCATCCCCGGAGCGGCCGGCAGTCTGAGCCGAGCCGGCTGACGGAAGAGGACCTCGCAAAAATCGACTTCGGTGAAGGCTTCAGTTCGGATATCTTCAGCAAGATCGCCCAAGAAGCCGCTGAAAAGGTCTTTGGGGGCAGAGGTGTCAAGAATAAGCGGACACAGTTGCGCCGCTTCTATGACGAACTTGCCATGTGGAGTGAGCGCGTGCAACAGGAGCCGGGCAAGGAGCGTGATAAAAAATATAAAGAATTCGAACCGTTTATAAAGATGATGCAGGCAAAGGTCGCCTACGCCCTAGGCCGCGATCATATTGATGCAACGTTCAACGCGCTGTTTTCCCACTGCGTGGATAAAATAAACGCGCCGGAAAGCCTGAAACGCTGCAAGCTTTTTATGGAAGCTTTTATGGGCTTCTATAGAATGTATGAAAAATAATCTGGAGACAGCCCATGCAACTGCGTAACATATTGATTATCAAGGCAAATCTGAGGCTCTTGACAGGTCTGCACATCGGCGCGGGCGATGGAGAAATGCACATCGGGGGAGTGGACAACCCTGTCGTCCGGCACCCCATGACAGGGCAACCCTATATCCCCGGCTCCAGTCTCAAGGGCAAGATCCGCAGCCTGCTCGAATGGCGCAGCGGCGCCGTGCGGGAGGAGCCGCTCTCCTGGGATGACCACAGCGTCCCCGGCGTGTTGCCCATCCTGCAGCTTTTCGGCATCGGAGGAGGCGAAAGCGCCGATCTGTCCGAAGAAGACGCCCGAAAGCTGGGTCCGACCCGGCTGGCCTTCTGGGACTGCCCCCTGCAAGAGGCATGGGTTGCGGAGAAGAAGGAGGACAACCTGCCGTTCATCGAAGTAAAAAGCGAAAATAAAATCGACCGCATCAGCGGCACGGCGCAGCATCCGCGCCAGACGGAACGCGTCACGGCAGGCGCGATTTTCGACTTTCGCCTCTCCTTCAAACACTTGGACGGTGACGGTGAAAGCCTGCTCAACACCCTGCTCGCGGGACTGAAACTCCTGGAGTTGGACAGCTTGGGCGGTTCGGGGTCGCGCGGTTACGGCAAGCTTTGTTTTGAACAGCTCACCATAGATGACAAGGATGCGTCTGAAGAATTCAAAAATATACAGCCCTTTGCACGGCAGGAGTAGGCATGCGGACGTACCGCCTTGTTCTGCGGCCTGAAACCGCTTTCGGCGCTAGACTCGTCGGGGATACCCTTTTCGGTCAGTTGTGCCGGATACTGCGCCGTCTGCGCGGGGAAACGGCCCTCAACGAACTGCTTGAAGACTATACAAAAAACAGACCCTTTGCCGTGCTTTCCGATGCCGTGCCGCACGGCTTTGTGCCTCTTCCGGCCCTTCCCTCGTTTTTTTGGACGCTTTCCGGAGATGAGGACAGAAAAAAACGCAAGTCGAAACGCTGGGTCGGCGTCGAACACCTGACGGACAAGCTCATCCGGTGGCAGTCATGCGCCCGCGACGACGAGGATGCCTATGCCGCTCACATCGCGCAGAAGGACAAGAATACGGATGACAACGACATACGCTGCGCGCCGGAGACGCGCGTACAACAGCACAACACCATCAACCGTATGACAGGAAGCACGGGAACCGGCAACTTCGCCCCCTACGGCATGACGCAGTTTTGGCATCACCCCGAAACCGCCCTGGACCTGTACGCCGTGCTTGATGAAAGTCGTCTGGACAAGACAGGATTTATGGAAGCGTTGTCGGCCGTTGGGAAACTCGGCTACGGCAGGGATGCCGGCATCGGCCTGGGCAAGTTTGTCCTTGAGGGCGACATGGAAACCCCGGCATGGGATTGCCGCCCGGCAAAGAGTTTTCTGACCCTCGCTCTCTGCGCCCCCCAGGGGCTGAACTTTGACGCGAAGCACAGCTTTTACAGGGTACGCGTCCACTTCGGCCGCCACGGCGAGGAGGCCGCCTTGGGACCGAACCCTTTCAAGCACCCCCTGCTCGCGGCTGAAACAGGGGCCGTGTTTACCCTGCCCGAAGCGGCGTCCCGACAATTCCTGGGACAGGGCGTTACCGGCATTTCAAAGGCGGATGCCCGCACGGTGCATCAGGGGTACGCCCCCGCCGTCCCTTTGCCGGATCTGCCGGAACAATGGTGAGTTCGTCATGAAAGCATTCCTGCATCCCGTCCGCCTCTGTCTGACCCCCCTTGCCCCCCTGCATATCGGCCTCGGAGAGGATTTTGACCCCACGGGCTATATCATTGACGACAATGTGCTGTATGCCTTTGATCCTTCGCAGGCCGCACTGCCCGACGTTTTGCGGCAAAAACTTCTGGAGGGCGCGTCCTCCGGCAAGGCGGACGGCATACACCGGATTTATAGACTTTTGCTGGAGTATAAAGATCTTTTCATCCCCCGGGCGCACAGTATTATTCCCGTGGCGAACGGCGTGGCTGAAAAATATCGGCAAAGCCTCGGCAAACCCGTGCATACTGAAAGCGATCTGATAACAAAGGTCTACAACAACAATTATCTTGAACGTACCGTATACCTGCCCGGCAACGGCATCCCCTATCTGCCCGGCAGCAGCGTCAAGGGGGCCATGAGCACAGCTTGGCTGGAGCACCTGTACGAGAAAGCTCCGCAGATCGGCGACCGACTGCAAAACCGGCTTGCCGAATTGCTTGAACGCGGCAACAACAGCGAGAGGTTTATAGATCGACAACTGACAGGTTGCGGCAAAGAGCTGGAAGACGACCTTCTTCAGGGTAAATTTGAAACATCGCCCATGCGCCTGCTGAAAATAGCGGATTTCATGCCGCAATATGCAATTGCGCGGAAAATCATGTTTGCCTGCAATTTCAAAAAGAACCCGGTGAAAGACGACGGTTCCGGTTCCCGCGGTCGCGGGCCGGCCGCCCGCAAAGAAGTCATCCTCCCCGGCCAGTACAGATCCTTTATCTCCGAGACCGTCCTGCATGACCTGTCCGGCGTGGTCAATCTGCACACCGGAAAAACTCCCGCTCTGCGGCCGGCCTTCAATGAACTTGCCGGATACTGCAACAACTATTACCGCAGGCGTTTCGAGAAAGAGCGCCTGTTGTTGCTCAAAAGAAAGATGGCGGATAGGGTGGGGACGGAACGGTTGAGCAAGCTGTACCGCGAGCTTCGGGACAGGCTTGATGCCGCGTCGGCCTTTTTGATCCGCCTCGGCCGATACGGCGATGCGGAAACCAAAACAATTGAGGGCGCGGCGCGCATCAAAATCAATGCCGGCAAAGGCAGGCCTCCGCGTTACCAAAAAGATACCACTACCTTCTGGGCGGCCGCCGACAGCGAAACACAGGAATACGGCCTGATGCCCTTCGGCTGGGCGCTGGTGGAAATTGATCCGCAGGAAGACTGCCGACCCCTGCTCGACTGGTGCGCGGAGGAAAGCCGGAGCCATCCGGACATGCACGCCGTTATGACCGGGCTGAAAGAAAAAAGAGCGGAGGCGGAACGTGCGGAAGCAGCGCAGAAAGCCGCGGAAGCAGCCCTGAAAGAGCAGGCCGAGGCGGAAGCCCGTGCCCGCGCGGACAGGGAACGCGAACAAGCGGCCATGAGCGGAGAGCAGCGCCGGCTTGCGGAATTTTGCAAAGTTCTCGGCCTTCACCCGCAACTCAAGGCGGGCGATGCCGGGGCGGCCGTCCTGCAGCAGGTCGCGGAATTCCTGGAAGCCGCCCTCGTCTGGCCCGCAAGCGAACGGAAAGAATGCGCGGAGAGCATTACGCCGCTCCTGAAAGAAAAAAGAATGTTTCAGGGCAAAAGAGACAAGCAGTTCAGGGATCTCCTGCATCGCCTGCGGAGTTGAATGCCTGTGGATTCTCCATCGGGGCACGCAGGAGACAGTCCGGGCCGCAAGCCGCAAAACCCGGAAGCAGTCCGGCCCGTGGCCCGCTATCGTCTGTCCTTTGAAGTGCAAACTCCCGTGTGTCTGCCGGACTACGCCGGTTCCATGTTGCGCGGCGTTTTCGGTCAGGCCTTGCGCGCAATCGCCTGCATGACGCGCGAGAAACAGTGCCCCCCCTGCCCTCTCTACGCATCCTGCCCTTACTCCCTTCTCTTTGAAACGCCGCCGCCGCTTGAACACCCCCTGCAAAAGTTCAACAGCGTTCCCAGCCCCTATATCGTGGAACCCCCGAGTTGGGGAAGGCGCGTCTATAAGGCCGGGGAAACGCTTTCTTTTCATATGGTGCTCTTCGGCCGGGCTCTGGATAAACTCGCCCTCGTCATTTACGCGTGGCAAAAGGCCTTCGCCCGCTCGGTCGGGCACGGCACAGCCGCGCTGACCGATGTGTATCTCGTCACACCCGAAGACGATATCTGCGTTTACGACTGCCGCAATCGCCGTATCTTCCCGCACAACACGACACTGACCCTGCCGGCCGCATGCGGCCGCGATTTTACCCTCCTCTTCAGCACTCCTTTGCGGTTACAGGAAAACAAACGCATCCTGCCGCCGGAACATCTGACCCCGCGCGTACTGCTCACGGCTCTCGCCAGACGCAGCAGCCTGCTCGCCGAATTCCACGCCGGCATCGCCCCGCATTATAACTTTCAAACAATGGTCGCTTCAACGGCGGATGTACCCTATGCGCATGATTTGCAGTGGCGGCGCTGGGCGCGCTATTCCAATCGGCAGAGACAGTCCATGCCCATGGACGGCGTGGTGGGGTGGTGGCGGCTGCGCAATGTCCCGGAGCATTTTCACGAACTTTTATACCTGGGGCAGTGGACGCATGTCGGGAAAAACGCTACCTTCGGACTGGGGCATTACCGCCTTGAGGAGGTGCAGGCATGAGACATCTTTGCGGCGAACGGAAAAGTTTGGAACAGCACACTATAACACAGCGGAAACAAAGGAGAATTTTCAGAAGAAGAGTATAAAGAGGACCCTGAAATGAAAGGGATTGAGACGCGACAAACGTGCCGCTTCCGCAATGATTCTCGGTATAAAGAGGACCCTGAAATGAAAGGGATTGAGACAATTATAGCATTTCTATTATCTCTTACATCCGTATAAAGAGGACCCTGAAATGAAAGGGATTGAGACGCCTTTGTGGCGGCCTGTTGCTCGGCCTTGGCGTATAAAGAGGACCCTGAAATGAAAGGGATTGAGACGGGAGGGTCTGTACGTCTTCCACGCGGATGGTCGGTATAAAGAGGACCCTGAAATGAAAGGGATTGAGACTTACCATTTTTTTTCTCCTTACATTAATTCAAGGTATAAAGAGGACCCTGAAATGAAAGGGATTGAGACCTTCAATGCGGGCGGCGTTTTCGGCGTCTTTTGTATAAAGAGGACCCTGAAATGAAAGGGATTGAGACCGCAGTTCGACGGTCGATTTATTTGTCCAATTCAGTATAAAGAGGACCCTGAAATGAAAGGGATTGAGACACACGTAGTATACGCACCATCACTGTAGCAAGAGTCTAAAGAGGACCCTGAAATGAAAGGGATTGAGACTTGGGAAGTTCCTATTTTGTGCGAGTACTTGTGTATAAAGAGGACCCTGAAATGAAAGGGATTGAGACTTCCAATTCCATTTCAAGACCCTCCCACTTTTGCCGTATAAAGAGGACCCTGAAATGAAAGGGATTGAGACTGCTGTTGTCGGTGGTGTTGATTGCCTGACTCAGTATAAAGAGGACCCTGAAATGAAAGGGATTGAGACGATATACAAGAATCACAGTAAAAAATAATAAATTGTATAAAGAGGACCCTGAAATGAAAGGGATTGAGACACCACTTCTCGAAAAATTCTGCGGTGGTCATGGGTATAAAGAGGACCCTGAAATGAAAGGGATTGAGACATTACGGGCGGCTTGCTGTTCGGCCTTGGCCGCGTATAAAGAGGACCCTGAAATGAAAGGGATTGAGACTATTCAGCCCGGAAACGATAACCAACCGGCCAAGTATAAAGAGGACCCTGAAATGAAAGGGATTGAGACTCGATTGCCGCCCGAATTTCAGAGGGTTTTTGCGTATAAAGAGGACCCTGAAATGAAAGGGATTGAGACCGGGCCGTCCGTCCATATTGCATGGACGGACTCGTATAAAGAGGACCCTGAAATGAAAGGGATTGAGACTTGTTCTTCCTCCAAATGAACGAAGGTGAAGGGTATAAAGAGGACCCTGAAATGAAAGGGATTGAGACGGTGATCATTGGTAGTCCTCAGAGGGTAAAAGGGTATAAAGAGGACCCTGAAATGAAAGGGATTGAGACCCATTCCGGGCATAATTTTGCGGCCTTATCAATGTATAAAGAGGACCCTGAAATGAAAGGGATTGAGACCTTTCCGGCATGATAGATATTACATCCGCAAGCGGTATAAAGAGGACCCTGAAATGAAAGGGATTGAGACTGCGCTGTCCGTCGCAGCATCTCCGGCCCGATAAGGTATAAAGAGGACCCTGAAATGAAAGGGATTGAGACTCTAAACTTCCCCAAAGTTGCGGGCGACAAAAAGTATAAAGAGGACCCTGAAATGAAAGGGATTGAGACACGATCGGCTGTTGTAGTGATATTGGTCATGGGTATAAAGAGGACCCTGAAATGAAAGGGATTGAGACGCGGTGGTGTTGTTCATGTCCTCAACCCCTTTCCGTATAAAGAGGACCCTGAAATGAAAGGGATTGAGACAACTTGTCGGCTTCACCTTTCGCCCTTTCGGCTTCGTATAAAGAGGACCCTGAAATGAAAGGGATTGAGACCAAAAGGGTGTCCGGCTTCGGTCTTGATTTTCTGTATAAAGAGGACCCTGAAATGAAAGGGATTGAGACCTTCGTATCACGGAACTTCTTCCCGTGGTGTTTGTATAAAGAGGACCCTGAAATGAAAGGGATTGAGACAGGACAGGCTCTCAAGCTTGTTCCTTATGGCCCGTATAAAGAGGACCCTGAAATGAAAGGGATTGAGACTTTAAAATCTATTTTCATTTTTCCTCCTGAAATGTATAAAGAGGACCCTGAAATGAAAGGAATTGAGACTTTTCGCCGGTAGCGGTTTCAATGGCAGATGCGTATAAAGAGGACCCTGAAATGAAAGGGATTGAGACAGAGGTTTGGTTCCTCCTCTCTGAGGTCTCAAGAGTATAAAGAGGACCCTGAAATGAAAGGGATTGAGACCCTTTATTCCGGACATATTCAGACCGGAAGTGATGTATAAAGAGGACCCTGAAATGAAAGGGATTGAGACCCATAGACCGGTGGAGAGCTGTGCCCATAGAGGGTATAAAGAGGACCCTGAAATGAAAGGGATTGAGACCCAAACTTTATTCTTTTTCCATGCTGAATAACGTATAAAGAGGACCCTGAAATGAAAGGGATTGAGACCGTTGAGATGGGCACCATTAAAAATGGCGTCCGTATAAAGAGGACCCTGAAATGAAAGGGATTGAGACTGCGAAAAGCCTCTGACTGTGTCCTGGACAGCCGGTATAAAGAGGACCCTGAAATGAAAGGGATTGAGACTCTCATTCGGGAGCGCTTTTTTTGTGTAGTGATGTATAAAGAGGACCCTGAAATGAAAGGGATTGAGACAAAGGTTCACAGAGGACGATGGAACTGTTGTAACGTATAAAGAGGACCCTGAAATGAAAGGGATTGAGACAGTCTTCTGCGTCCCAATTCTCCACGATGATTTGTATAAAGAGGACCCTGAAATGAAAGGGATTGAGACTGCGGGCGGCGGCTTGGGTGTTGTCTGTACGGGGTATAAAGAGGACCCTGAAATGAAAGGGATTGAGACCATAGAGGGCACGACCATTTCAAAAACCCCTGTGTATAAAGAGGACCCTGAAATGAAAGGGATTGAGACGGTTTAGTGCTGCCTTTTCCATGTGCGTCCAATGTATAAAGAGGACCCTGAAATGAAAGGGATTGAGACAGTCATGTATAGCATTTTCGTCGTCGTCATCTGTATAAAGAGGACCCTGAAATGAAAGGGATTGAGACTATGGCATGGACGGAATCGTAAAACGCTGTTTCGTATAAAGAGGACCCTGAAATGAAAGGGATTGAGACGGGTGAACGCTACGTACATTGCCTTGCTCCTTTGTATAAAGAGGACCCTGAAATGAAAGGGATTGAGACCGGGCAGTCGAACATCTCTGGCAGGGAAGATGCGTATAAAGAGGATCCTGAAATGAAAGGGATTGAGACAGCTTTCTGTGGAATACATTTCGTCTCTCCTTTTGTATAAAGAGGACCCTGAAATGAAAGGGATTGAGACAGTTTTTTTGCGGCTTTTGACGCCGCTTCGTTGTATAAAGAGGACCCTGAAATGAAAGGGATTGAGACGCAGGCGTTCATTTTTTTATGCCGCAGGCCGCAGTATAAAGAGGACCCTGAAATGAAAGGGATTGAGACAATGCCGCCTGCCCGGGGTTATCAATTCGGGGGGTATAAAGAGGACCCTGAAATGAAAGGGATTGAGACTTCTGTACCAAGATTTGATTCTGCTTGTTCCCACAGTATAAAGAGGACCCTGAAATGAAAGGGATTGAGACTCCGATCAAGCCGGAGTAGGAGAGTCTATCCCGTATAAAGAGGACCCTGAAATGAAAGGGATTGAGACTCACGGGCGGCGGCTATCCCCGAAAAAATCTCGGTGTATAAAGAGGACCCTGAAATGAAAGGGATTGAGACAGTCGTAGAATGCGTCATATACTTTGAGCGCTTGATTGCCGCCGGGGTCCCGGAACCGCAGGCCAAAGTCCACGCCGACACCTTGCGGGGCATCATTGAGGACGAGTTGACAACAAAGAAAGATTTGCTGCTGACAGCCACCGAATTAAAGTTGGCCATACACGAATCCAAGCATGATCTCCTCAAATGGATAATCAGCTTGGCTTTTGCCCAAGCTGCCTTGATTATTACACTTTTTGCCGTCAAATAATTATTCGGCGAACGGAGCCGGTTGGTTGTGGATTGAAATAAAGAAAGAAACAAACAAACAAACATATGTTAAAAATCCTGATAGACCGGCTAAAAAATGCAAATGTAGCATCCTTTGCTGTTGACGTGTTCCAAGATAGAACGCAGGGATAATACTTGCCGTGATTTTTCCCTCATTGTTTGGCCCATTGTCTGACCGAGGGCCTCGCTGAGCGCGTCACTCTGTCCTGCCGAGCGGCGCAGGCCTGCGGGTTCGACCCCCGCCTTGCTCTGCACGGCCTGCTCCAACTGTTGCATTTGGGCCTGTTTTATTCTGTATGAAGAGGACACTGAAACGAAAGGGATTGAGACCGACGAGAAACGCCGTTTGGCGGGGATTTTCAGGTATGAAGAGGAACCTGGAATGAAAGAAATCGTAACGACCGGGCAGTCTACAAGGAAATTCAGATGTCACGAAGCCTGTTTTTAGTATGCTACGATATCTCCGCGCCGAATCGCTCGTACCGCGTGCGCAAGTGCGTTAAAGCCTATGCCGTGGGCGGACAAAAATCATTCTACGAATGCTGGATGACCCCGGCGGAACTCCGCATGCTCCAAAGCAAACTTGAGCAACTGGCGGACCTCGAAGAAGACAACATACACTTTTTTCAACTTGATCCGCGAATGCATCCCATGTTTTATGGACAAGCCAAACGTCAATCCACACAACCCTTCATGATCGTTTGAAGATAATTTTTTGTGCCCGCGCTTTCATGTGGCTGAAAAACAACCGGGAAATCGAAAATCATAAGGAGAACCATGACCAGCCTGTACGTTGACCGCCGAGGAGTGGAACTGAAGCTGGACGGCGAAGCATTGGCATTCTATGAAAATAAAGAACGTGTGGGGACAGTGCCGCTCGCGCCGCTGGAACGAATATTTTTGCGCGGCGATGTCACCCTCCACTCCAGCCTGCTCGGCAAACTGGGAGAAAAAGGCATCGGCCTTGTGGTGCTCACCGGGCGAAAAGCCTCGGCAAGCCTGATGTTGGCAAGACCTCACAATGACGCCGCCAGACGGGTGGAACAATACAGGCTGTCGCAGGATACCGCTTTTTGCCTGCGGACGGCTCAGAGTCTGGTTGCCGCCAAACTGGACGAAGCAGAGAGATTTTTGACGTCACTGCAGGAAAGCGGCCGGCATGCCGCCCGCCTTGAACTGGATAAATCCAGCCGGCTGATCGGCCGTTTCGCCGGGCATATCACACAGCAAATATCCCTGGCTGCCCTGAGAGGATTGGAAGGACGCGCGGCGGCCGCTTATTTTTCCGGGCTTGCGGCTTATCTGCCGGCCTCCCTGCGTTTCACCGGCCGTAACCGCAGACCGCCGCGCGACCCGTTGAACGTACTGCTGTCCCTCAGTTACACTCTGCTGCACGCCGATATTGTCATCGCCCTCTATGGCTCCGGACTGGATCCCTTTGTAGGATTTTATCACGGTCTGGATTTCGGCCGCGAATCGTTGGCCTCCGATCTTATGGAGCCCCTGCGTCCGATTGTGGACCGCTTCGCTGTATCCTTACTGACATCAGGGCAAATCCGGGTGGAAAATTTTTCCGATACCCCCGACGGGTGCCTGCTCGGCAAGGCCGGGAGGACACGCTTTTATCCACTTTATGAAGAAGCCGCGGAACACTTCCGCAAGCAGGTTGCGCACAGCGTTTCGGATATGGTCGCACTGCTTAAACCCGGCGGCGCGGAAAACACCGGGCGTTCGGCGCCGCGCTTCCTATAGTCCGGAACTCGTCATGCCTTGCCGTTCCAAGGCTCGGCCGAGAGCCTGCAACCGTTGCCGCATGTCGTTCCGAACCCTTCATAAGCACTCAGGGCAGGTTCCGCGGAGCCAGTAAAGAATTCATCTTCCAAAAAAATATCAAGAAGATTCTTCGTTGCGCTCAGAATGACAAGACAAGAAACGTAGCAGATTATGGCGATGTTGCGGAAATTCCGGAGGAAATATATGTCCACTTTCGTTGTAGGGTATGATATTCGAAACCCGCGCCGCCTGCAGCGCGTTCATCGGGCCATGCTGAAGCACGCCGCGCCCATTGAATACAGCGTATTCGTGCTTGACGGGAGTACAGCGGCGGCAACCCGCTGCATGGAAGAAATCTCCCGCCTGATCGATCCGCGCGAAGATGATCTGCGTTGCTACCCTTTGCCGGTGCGGGGCGTGCAGTTCAGACTGGGAAAACCGACCCTGCCGGCCGGTATCGTCTGGACAGGATTGCCGTCCGGATGTATGATGGTAATATGATGCTGCCGAGGAGAAGCTGCGCGGACACACCTTCGCACATAAAGGAACTCTTACTTGAAAGACGTTCTTTTTTATGTTCCAAAAGATAAATGTATCCAATCGCTCTCATTTGATAGAGAGCGATTGGTATTGATGGCCCCTGAAAAAGGGATTGAGTTATTGCACTTTTTCGTATTCTCCTTTTGTATGAGTTGGCCTCTGAAATGGGGCGGTGACAGGAATGGATATAAGCATTCTGATATATCGTGTCTACAGTCTATGAATAGGCTCCTGAGACGAAATAAGGTTACGCAATGATGATACGATGGTTCATTTCCCGGCACAACGGCGCAATCGAATGGGCAAAACGCAAAGAACTGCCCGTTGATCGCTGGGTTCCCCACCTGAATATAGACGAAATCCGTAAAGGTGACGTTGTCATGGGAACACTGCCCTTCGCTCTGGCTGCCGATGTATGCAGCCGCGGCGCCGCATTCTATGCCCTCGACTTCCAAACCGAAGAATCACAAAGAGGAAAAAACCTGACCGCCGACGACCTGACCGTTGCCGAAGCCTGCCTGCAACGATATACAGTCGTTAAAGGAGAAGAATATGTGCCCTGAATACGATATGCACGTCTGCATGATCTCCGACCAACTCGCCCCCAACCTGTTCCCCGTCGTCGACAAAAAACTCGCTCCCAAAGACAAAAAAGTGATTATGCTCGTCACGCAGGCAATGCAGGAAAAAGCGAACAACCTGAACAAAACCTTCAAAAACTACGGAATATCGTCGGTAACAGTCAATATCAACGACCCGTATAATTTTTTCGAAATACAAGAAAAATTATGCGACTGCCTTATTCAATATAAAGATAAGAATATTATCTTGAACCTTACCGGCGGCACAAAAATTATGACCATTGCGGCACAAAGCATTTTTGATATGGAAAAAAAGCCGATGTTCTATGTCAAAGAGAGAGATAATACCGCACTAATTATGCAGGGCAACAAAGTAATAGATAACATTGATCTTGATATAAAGTTAAAAATTAAAGACTATCTCTTTGCTTATGGATACTCTATCTCTTTTCATGCAGCAAATCAATACCAATATTCTGAATTTACACATGAACTTGTAAGTAATATCTCAAAATATCAATCTTCCATAGGTAGAATTAACTCTCATGTCATCAAAAGCAATAAAAAAAATGCCTTGACATTTCAAAGAGGACAAGAAGATGTATATATTGCTCCTTTCCTTGATTTGTGCGGAAAATTCGGTTTGTTGCAGGCAGACCAGGATACATTCACATTCAGCGATTTGCAAGCACGCCAATACGTATGCGGAGGCTGGCTCGAAGAATATGTATACGAAACTGTAAACCAAATCGGTAAACAAAAAATACAGGACAAAGCATTGAATATGACGATAAAAAGTTTGCAGAAAAGCGTAGAAAATGAGCTGGATGTTGCTTTTTTGGCAAAAAATTGCCTGCATATGATTGAATGTAAAACAGGTAAGCTGGAAAATGAAAAAGGCGGGGATGTTCTGTACAAGCTTTATACACTGTCTGATAAATTGGGTTTGAAGGCAAAATCCATGCTCGTCAGCTATCGTAATATTGATAATATAAGCAAAAACGAGCGCTTGTATCAGCACAAAAAACGGGCTGATGAATATAAAATTCGGGTGGTTCAAAGCGAGGAGCTGATAAATCTGAAAAACCACCTGGAAAAATGGATTGCGGAGAATTGAGCGAAAATTCGGGTGCAAATTTCGGCTTAAAAATTCTTGACTTTTCGCGCCCGGAGGCGCTAAATAATCCCCTGCCTCACAAATGTAGGCGCGTAGCTCAGGGGTAGAGCACTTCCTTGACACGGAAGGGGTCAGCAGTTCAAAGCTGCTCGTGCCTACCAGATCGAAAGTTGAAGGGAGGGTCGGCCTCCCTTTTTATTTTATCGCCCTGTCTCGGACAGGGAAACGGCGGTGAACATGGGTATCGCGGGGAAAAGCATCGGCGCGGATTGCGGCAGCGTCCTGAAACAGGCGCTCTCCGGCAAAGCCTTCAAAAGCTGCATCGCCGCGCGCGCCGACGGCGCCCTGCTGGACCTCTCCGCCCCTGTGCCGGCCGGGACGGAACATCTCGAAGCCGTCGACGAAGATTCCCCCGAAGGTCTCGAAATTCTGCGCCACAGCGCCGCCCACGTTTTGGCCCGCGCCGTGCGCCGCCTTTTCCCCCAGGCCGGGGTGAGCATAGGCCCGGCTATAGAAAAAGGCTTTTATTACGACTTCGACGTGCCCCGGCCTTTCAGCCCCGAAGATTTCCAGGCCATAGAAACGGAAATGCGCAAATGCGTCGATGAAGCCGTCCCCTTCGTCCGGCGCGAACTACCCAAAGTAGAAGCCCTGCGCTTCTTTACCGACAGAGGCGACACCTACAAGACGGAAATCATCAGGGACCTGGAAACGGACACGGTTTCCCTTTACGACCTCGGCGGCTTCACCGACCTCTGCCGGGGACCGCACCTGCCCCACGCCGGCTTCATCCGGGCTTTCAAGCTGCTCTCCGTTGCCGGGGCCTACTGGCGCGGCGACGAAAAGAACAAAATGCTCTCGCGCATATACGGCACGGCCTTCGCGCGCGAAGACGACCTCAGAAAACACCTCTTCCGGATCGAAGAAGCCAAACGCCGCGACCACCGCAAACTCGGCCGTGAACTGGACCTTTTCGACTTTCACGAAGACGTCGCCCCCGGCATGGTCTTCTGGCACCCCAAAGGCATGCTCCTGCGCGTGATACTGGAAGATTTTCTGCGTAAGGAACACCTCAAACGCGGCTACGAACTGGTGCAGGGTCCCCAACTCCTGCGCCGCGAACTCTGGGAAAAATCCGGCCACTACGACAATTACCGCGAAAATATGTATTTCACGGAAATCGAAGGCGACATTTACGGCATAAAACCCATGAACTGCCTGGCTCACATGCTCATTTACGGTAGAAAACCACGCAGTTATCGGGAACTGCCCGTTCGCTACTCGGAATTCGGCGTGGTACACCGCCACGAACTGAGCGGGGTGCTGCACGGCCTGCTGCGCGTGCGCCAGTTCACCCAGGACGATGCGCACATCATCTGCCGCCCGGACCAGCTCGAGGACGAAATCATCGGCGTCATCACCCTGATGCGCGACCTTTTCAATCTCTTCGGCTTCAGCTACAAGCTCGGCGTGGCTACCCGCCCGGAAAAGTACATCGGCGGCATCGACGCCTGGGAACGCGCCACGGCGGCACTGCTCAAAGCCTTGGAACGCCTGGACCTGCCCTGTAAAATTTATGAGGGCGACGGCGCCTTTTACGGTCCCAAAATTGACTGCCGGGTCACGGACAGCCTGGACCGCGAATGGCAGTGCTCGACCATACAGTGCGACTTCACCCTGCCCGAACGCTTCGACCTCTCCTATACGGGCGCGGACGGCGAAAAACACCGCCCGGTCATGGTCCACAGGGCCATCCTGGGTTCGCTGGAACGCTTCATCGGCATTCTCGTGGAACACAGCGCCGGGGCCTTCCCCGTCTGGCTCGCCCCGGAACAGGCCCGCATCCTCACGGTCACGGAGAGACACGACGAGCACGCCCGCTCCGTGCAACAGGCCCTGCGCGCCGCCGGCATCCGCGCCGAAACGGATCTCAGAAACGAGAAACTCGGCTATAAAGTGCGCGCAACCCAAGTTGAAAAAATTCCTTACATGTTGGTAACAGGCGACAAAGAGCTTGAAACGGGCGGGGTCAACCTGCGCCTGCGCGGCGGCGAAACAGTCGGTTCAAAAACAATTGAGGAAGTCGCCGCCCTGATTCAGGCCGAATCCGATGCTCCATTCAAACAGGGAGGTATGAACTATCGCTTCTCCTAATCTACGTCCGCGCCGCGTCGAACCCCAGGACAGCGTGCGGCGTAACGAACAGATCCGTGTGCGCGAGGTGAGACTCATAGGGGCGGACGGCGAACAACTCGGCATTGTCGAGCGCGGTCAGGCCCTGCAGATGGCGCAGGACGCCGGCTTTGACCTCGTGGAAGTGGCCGCCGCCGCCGCCCCCCCCGTCTGCCGCATCATGGATTACGGGCGCTACAAGTACGAAGCCCAAAAGAAAAAACAGGAAGCCAAAAAACGCCAGACGGTCATCCAGATTAAGGAAATCAAACTGCGGCCCAAAACCGACGACCATGACTACCTGACCAAGCTCGGTCACATCAGGCGCTTCATTGAGAACGGTGACCGCTGCAAGGTGACGATTTTCTTCCGCGGCCGGGAAATAGTGCACAAAGACCGCGGACAGACCATGCTCGACAAAGTGGTGGAAGACATGCGCGACATTGCCAGAGTGGACCAGGAAGCCCGCGCCGAGGGCCGTACCCTGTACCTTATGCTGGCCCCGTTGCCGAAAAAATAGGCCGCAAGACCCGTTTTCCCGCGAGCCGCGCTTGACGCGTTCGCGCTTGCAAGCGCGGCCTTTTCGGTGTATCTGAGCTTTTTTAGGTAAGGAGAGTATATTATGCCCAAGATGAAAAGCAGACGTTCGGCAGCCAAGCGCTTTGACGTTACCGGCTCCGGCAAGCTTCGCCGGCGCAGACAGAATCTGCGCCACATTCTGACCAAAAAGAACGCCAAGCGCAAAATGCGTCTGGGGCAGGCCACCCTGGTAGATGCCGCCGATGTGCGGAACGTGCGCAGGATGTTGCCTTACATCTGAATTCAGGCCCCGGATCGGCTTGCCAAGAGCATTTCAAAGTTGAAAATGCTCAGGCGGCGTAGCGCGAAGCGTCGCTGGCCGCCCCGCAGGCGTAGGCGAAACTGCGTTTCGCCGTTAAGCGCCGGAGGAGGCGTTTCAAAATTAAATTGTCTTAGTCCAGCCGCCCGCCCCGAAGGCAAGGCGGGACTGTTGCCCCTTGACGCCGGACAAGGGCGTTTCAAAATCAAATTGCCCCGGCGACGAAGGGAGGTTTTCATGCGGGTCAAACGAGGAGTGACGGCGCACAGGCGCCATAAAAAATATCTGGATATGGCCAAAGGTTACCGCGGCGGCCGCAGCAAACTGTACCGCACGGCGCGCGAAGCGGTGGAGCGCGGTCTGGCCTATGCCTTCCGCGACCGCAAAGTGCGCAAGCGCGAATTCCGCAAACTCTGGATACTGCGCATAAACGCCGGAGCCAGGGAAGGCGGGCTGTCCTACAGCCGCTTTATGGACGGCTTGAAAAAATCGGGCATCGCCCTCGACCGCAAGGTTCTGGCCGATATGGCCGTGAGGGCCAAAGAGGATTTCGCCGCTCTGGTCGCACGGGCCAAGGCCGCGATGGTCTGATCCCCTTCCCCACGTCCGGGTAACCCGGCGCGAGGTACACATGAAGCTGATCGCCGAACTTGACAATCTGGCCGATGCCTTCGCAGCCGAACTGGCCGGGGTCGCCTCCGCCGCCGAGGCGGAAAGCCTGCGCAACGTCCGTCTGGGCCGCAAAGGCGATCTGGCCGCGTTGATGAACCGGCTGCCGGAACTCCCGGCCGAGGAACGCCCCGCCTTCGGCAAAGCCGCCAATGCCGTCAAGGAACGCCTGAACAGACTCCTTGAAGACCGTCTTGCGGCTTTCAGGGCGGAGGCCGAGGACGCAAGCCTGTCCCGTTTCGATCCCACCCTGCCCGGACGCATGCCGGAACGCGGATCCCTGCATCCTATTACCTTGGTGATGGAGGAAATATGCGGCATCCTCAACAACCTCGGCTTTGAAACCGTTTATGGGCCGGAAGTGGAAACGGATTTCCACAACTTCGGGGCCCTGAATTTTCCGGACGACCACCCTGCCAGAGACATGCAGGACACGCTTTTCATCGCAGAGGGCATAGTCATGCGCACCCACACCTCGCCCATGCAGGTGCGGGCCATGCTGGAACGCAAAAAGCCGCCGGTCGCCGTCATCGCTCCGGGCAAGGTTTACAGGCGCGACTACGACCTGACGCACAGCCCCATGTTCCACCAGATCGAAGGTCTGCTCGTGGACGAGAATATCTCCCTGGCCCATCTGCGCGGAGTGCTGACCCATTTCCTGCGCGAATTTTTCGGGGCAGACGTAAAACTGCGTTTCCGCCCCAGTTTTTTTCCCTTCACCGAACCTTCGGTGGAAGTGGATATGTCCTGCCTCATCTGCCGTGGCAGCGGGCGCAGGGAGGACGGCAAAGGGGGCGAGGACGGCTGCCGCGTATGCAAAGGCACGGGATGGCTGGAAATTTTAGGAGCCGGCATGGTCGATCCGGCCGTATTCGCCGCCGTGGGCTTTGACCCGGCCTGTGCCGGTTTCGCCTTCGGGCTGGGGGTCGAGCGCGTTGCCATGCTCAAGTACGGCATAGACGATCTGCGCATGTTTTTTGAAAACGATCTGCGCTTCCTTGGGCAGTTCGTCAAATGAGGCATTCCGAAGCGGAGTATGTATGCTGCTCAGCATGAACTGGTTGCGCGAATTCATACCCTATACGGATTCGGGCGAAAAGCTCGGTGAACAACTGACCATGGCCGGGCTGGAAACGGAAGGCATTGTCAAACCTTACGAAGCGCTCAGGCCCATTGTGACCGGGCTGGTCGCGGAATGCTCCCGACACCCTGGCGCGGACAAGCTGTCGGTCTGCCGGGTGGATGTCGGCGACGAGGTTCTGGACATAGTCTGCGGCGCGCCCAACGTTGCCGCCGGTCAGAAGGTGGCCGTGGTCAGGGTCGGCGTTACCCTGCCTACGGGGCTTACGGTGTCGAAAGCCAAATTGCGCGGCGCTCCCTCCAACGGCATGATCTGCTCGGAGTTTGAACTCGGCCTGTCCGACGAGCACAGCGGCATCATGGTGCTGGACCCCGCCGTGCCCGTGGGGAAATCCCTTCTGGATGCGCTGGAGTTGGACGACGAGATTCTGGACATTTCCGTTACCCCCAACCGGGGTGACTGCCTTTCCGTGCTGGGTCTGGCCGTCGAGACGGCGGCCCTGACCGGCCTGCCCCTGACCATGCCAGATTATGAGCGCCTGTCCGGCGGGACGGACGCCTCGCCTGAACTTGCCCTGGAGGTGGAAGACGGCGGACTCTGTCCCCTGTACCACGGGCTGATCATCGAAGGAACCAAAACCGCGCCGAGTCCGGGGAAGCTGCGCTACCGCCTGAATGCGGCGGGCGTGCGCCCCCTTTCCAATCTGGTTGACGCCACGAACTATGTGTTGATGGAACTGGGCCAGCCCTTGCACGCCTTTGACCTTGACCGCATCCGGGGAGGCCGCGTCAGCGTGCGCGCCGCCGACGCGGGTGAACGCTTCGTCACCCTGGACGGCAAGGAACGCACGCTCACGGCGGGCGACATCACCATCCGCGACGCCGAGGGAGTCATCTGCCTCGGCGGCGTCATGGGCGGGCTGAATTCAGAAATTTCGGACGGAACGCGCCGCGTCTTTCTGGAAAGCGCAGTCTTCAATCCGGGGGCCATACGCAGAACCGCGAGACGCCTGGGGTTGCATTCCGAAGCGTCCTTCCGCTTCGAGCGCGGCGTGGACCGGACCGGGGCCACACCGGCCCTAGAGCGCGCGGCGCACATGATGGCCGCTCTTTCCGGCGGCTATGTGCGTCCCGGTCTGATCAAAAAAGCGGCCGACGAAGCGCCGCGCCGCCCGATACGCTTTCACCGGGAATACGCTGAAAAGCTGCTGGGCGTACAGTTGACGTCTCCGTTCTGCGAAAAGACCCTGAGATCCCTCGGTTGCGCAGTGCGGGACGCCTCCGGCGGCCTGCGCGCCGGTGAGGAAAACAGCGCCATGGAATGGGACGTGACGCCGCCCGCACGCAGGCATGACCTGACCCGTGAAGTGGACCTCGCGGAAGAAATCGTCCGTATCTACGGCATGGACCGCGTCCCGGCCCGCATGCCGGGCGTCACCCGCGATCTCGCCCGCGCCGGTCTGCCCGAAAGCAAGAGCGCCTTCCTGAACCGGGTCGGACATTGGGGCAGACAGGCGGGGTTGAACGAAATCATCGCCTACAGCTTTGTCGGCGGCAAAGAGCTCGACCTGTTCGGTTTGCCCGAAGACGGCCGCGTCCCCGTACTCAACCCGCTGAACGAAGACATGGACGTACTGCGCCCCGCGCTTGTCCCCGGTCTTTTGAATGCCTTGTGCAACAACATGGCCCAAGGGGCGCTTTCCGTGCGCCTTTTTGAAACGGCGGCGGTGTTCACCGCCGACCCGGCCTCGGAAAGTTCGGTGCGCGAGGAGGTCCGGCTCGGCATCCTCCTGCACGGGGCGCGCTCTGCAAGGGCGTGGCCCCCATCTCCCGGCGACCTCGACTATCTGGATATAAAAGGCCTGATCGAATATTTCCTTCTTGAATTTTCCCTGCCCGCGGCCGACTTCGTCCTTTCCGGCGCGGACGCGCCGAATCTCTTCTCCCCCTGCGTGGACATCATTCTGGAAGGAGCGAGCGCAGGCCGGGCCGGGCGCGTAAAGCCGGAAGCCGCCGATCGTTGCCACGCCAAAAAGGATGTCTGGTACGCTGAGCTGGATCTGGATTATCTATACGGCCTGTATGTGAAAGCCGTTACTCTGTTCCGGCCCCTGCCCGTGTTCCCCCCTGTGCGCCGCGACATAACCTTTGTCGTTCCCCGCGGGACGCGGGCAGGCGACATCGCGGCGATCGCGGAACGAATGAAAAGCCGGATTGACACGGATGTCCGGCTTATAGACTGCTATGAGCCCGACGGCGCGGACGCGCGCAACCTGACCTTTCGGCTGACTTTCCGGCGCCCCGACCGTACTCTCAAGGATGCGGAGGCCGACAGGCAACGCGCACTGTTCGCTGAAAGCGTGTGTAAAACCCTGAACGTTGCCGTTCAGCGACCGGATGAATAAAGGAATTTTTATGCCGTACGGTCCATGGTTGCGTTTTTGCGCCGCCTTGTTGCTCCTCGTTTCATGCACGCCTGTCACCGGGAAGAAAAAAAGAGACCCCGGCGCGGAAAGCCCCACAGGACAGGCGGAGCCTGCTGAAACGCAGACGCTCATGCCCAGGGCGGATCCCGGACACGTGCAGTATCTTGAGCGCCATTCTATGCTTTTCAAATCCTCGGAAATGGCCAAGGTGGTCTCCGGCAGCGGGATAGCCTGGCGCAACACGGCCGCCGGCGGGCCCTCCGGCCTTCTGGACCATGCGGACACATGGGTGCTTATCCACCCCATGACCATGCTTACCTCCTCACAAAGTTCGACATTCAGCCAGCTTGCCGAAAGCGCCACTTGGCCCGTGCTGCGTGAAATCGGCGCATCGGGCGTCTACGCGGCCCCTGTCCAGGGCAGCGGATTTCTATGGGCCAAGGGCCGCAAAGGACTCGACAGCGGCGACGACGTCGTGCAGTACGACTTTTCCCGCACTGCCGGCAACGAGAACCAATACAAACGCCTGATGCAGGGAGCCATAAGCAACAACATCATCATCGGCTCGGACCTCGTGCCCGCGGCCACGGGACTCGGCCCGGACTTTTTCCTGGCGTTGCGCGGCGTGCGCGAATATCCCGGCATTTACTGCATGGTGGAAATTCCGGACGAAGACTGGAAATTGCTGCCGGAGGTAAACCCGGAGACGGAAGGCGCCGTGCTGGGTCCGGCACGGGTGGAAGCGTTGGACAGGCGGGGGCTTCTTCCCAAAAGCATGCGCGAGGAACTCTCGCCTCTGTCCCGCTCCGGGGGTTGGGCGGTTACGGGGGCGGAGCGCGGCGTGGACGGCATCAGCAGGCGCTGGGTTTACCGTTACTATCGCAATCCGACGTATGCCGTGCTGAATTGGGAGGACCCCTCGCAGGCGGCGCACCGTATTCTGTCCGGCAGCGCCGTGCTTCAGGTCGGTCTGCAGGGGCAGGCCCTGATCGGCCTGCGTTTTGAAGCCTTTCTGGGGCTTGAGCCGGTTGCCGAGGGCGCGGGCAAGTCCTTCGGCATAGAGCCGGCGCGTACGGCCGCGCAGTCCATGGGCCGGGAGATAAACCGCTACGGCGGCTGGAGTTGGGTGCGCGACGACGGCCTGCCTATGGATGTTCTCGGCAACTTTCTCTCGTCGGGCGTGGACTATATCTTCGACAGCGTGTTTTCGCCCGCCGCCGAACATGCCCTGCTCACCGGCGATGCCGGGCCTGCCCGCTTCATGGCGGACGAGGCCCTGCGTCTGGGGCTGGATTTCAGCCGGCTTGCCCACGTTATGCCCGCCCAGGACGGTATCAATTACGCCCTGCCTTACCTCGGTCGCGCCGGGGCCGGCCCGGAGGGCGAAAAGGCCGCCGCCCTGCGCGATTCCATGCGTTCGGCCATGCAGGCCGCAGCCGGGAAAAATTCGCCCGCGCCTGTGCAGGAGAACCGGCTCTATACCACAGGGGCGGGGCTGGCGGCCATGGCCCTCAATACGGACCCCGCGTCTGCCGTCAAGGACATTCAGAACGGCCACGCCCTGCTCATCTTTTTCAAGGCCATGCAGCCGGGACTGCTGATGCTGGCCGGCCAGGACCTTTGCGGAGTGCTGCCTCTGCCTAGGGGCGCGCAGGGTGATGACCGGGACGGGCCGGCGGACGCCGTGCGCGGCGGCTACGGACTCGGCTCCGTCAGCAGCATGCGTGCCGTTTCCACCATGGGTACGGCCAGAGCGCCGCAGCTTTATCCGCCGTCGGACATACAGGTGCACAACAAGGACTCCTTCCTGCGCAAAATCGGCGTCTTCCTGCGTCCGCGCAAGGAATACGGCATCGCCAAAGGACGTCTGATCGCCCGTCCCGCCACCAAGGAAAAAGGCAGCATAGCCCTGCTCTCGCGTCTGCCGGACGATACCCTGCTCCTCTCCCTGTGCAACTTCTCGCGCAACACCGTGAACGAGGTCATCAAACTCTCCGACATACCCGGAGCGGAAGGAGCGCGGTTGTCGCGCGTGACCGCCTTGACCACGGGGGGCAGCCATTCCGTTTCCGGCAGAAATATCAGCTTTACCCTCGGCCCGTGGCAGGGCCGGGCGCTGATTCTGGGCGCGGGTAAAAGCGCAGGCACAAATGCGGACGCGGATAAAAGCGCAGACACAAATGCGAACGCAAGTGCGGATAAAAGCGCCGGCGCGAACGCGGATACAGGTGCCGGCGCGGGTACGGGTGCGAAAGGCAAGGCCGGGCAAAAAAAGGCCGAATCCGGCAAGCAGCGGTGAGCGGCGGGCATCCGCGGTCTTAGAGCATCCTCAACTTTGAAATGCTCTATTACCGGGTGCGGAAAATATTTCATACTTTCCGCAAGATCGCTCCGGAGAAAAATGCTTCAAGGAGACACATGCGGCGTTTTGTGACGGTCGGCGCGCCTGCCACGGCGCTGTTTGCTCTGGATCAGGCGGGCAAGTATCTTGCATCGGATTTCGTCGGCTACGGTGAAGCAATCAGGGTAACGGGCTTTTTCAATCTCGTGCATGCGCGCAATTACGGGGCGGCTTTCGGTTTTCTCGATGATCCTTCGCTCGGCATACAGGTGTGGCTCTTCGGCGGCGCGACGTTGGCGGCTTTGGTCGCTGTTTTCCTGCTGGCGCGTTCGGCAGAGGGAAAGGACGGGATTTTTCTTTTCGCTCTCGGGCTGATAGCGGGCGGGGCGCTGGGCAATCTTGCCGACCGGGTCCGTCTGGGAGCTGTTGTGGATTTTCTGGATTTTCATTACGGCGCGTTGCACTGGCCGGCGTTCAACTTCGCCGACATGGGGATTTGCATCGGGGCGGGTTTCGCGGCCCTGAGCATGGTGCGCGGGAAACGAGAGGAGGCCGGCTGATGGAAAACCACCCCTTGCTCTTTTACGGTCTTCTGGCTCTGCCCGCCCTGCCGAATCTTTTCGGTATCGCGCATGCCTTTCGCCGTATTTTCCCCACCCCACAGGAGCGCTTGATCTGGATGGGGCTTTGTGTTTTTATCCCGGTGATCGGCGGGTTGGCCTACCTTGTTTTCGGCATGCGCCGCACATCGAAGCCGGAGTGAACGATCTTCATGCGGCAGGGCGAGACCGCGTTGCCGCCCTGCCGGGAGTCAACCGGCAATCTCCCTGAAGAGAGAGGTTTTAGAGCATTTCAAAGTTGAATATACTCTATGATCGCACCGGCGCGGGAAAACAGGGGAAAAGTTTCTTTTGAAGGGAAAAGACATGGATTCCCACGGGCCACAAGCGGCCCTCGGAATGACAGAAAGTCGTCATGAATGCCGGTGAGT
>JAISRC010000113.1 GCA_031273845.1 Desulfovibrio sp. | reverse complement strand
TTTCTATAACATACTGATATTTTTATATATAGCAAATCCGATCAATGAAAGCCGTATATAATAATTTCAGTATGTTATAAATATTTTAAGGCAAAGTCCGACAGGCTCCTAGAGCATTTTACGTTTGAGATTGTCGCTTGCGGCGGGTAAAGCCCGCCTGCTCCAATCTCGCTACGCGGGTTTGCAGGCAAACCCGCGCAGGTCGGTTTATACAATTTTAAAGTCAAAATGCTCTAACGGCGAAAGCAAGTTTCGACTATGCCTGCTGGGGTGGGCGGCGGCGGCGCTTCACATTTGCGCCGCCTGAGCATTTTCAACTTTGAAATGCTCTGATTCCGCATCAAAGACGCAGTGTTGAAGTAAAAATCGAATCAAACCCGAATCAGCGGATCAACCGCGCCGTTGGTGGCAAAAGCCTCCTCTCTGGCGCGGCAGGTAGGGCAGACGCGGCAGGGGGCATCGCCCCCGGCGTAACACGATCTGGTCAGTTCGTAAGGCGCTTCGAGTTCCAGACCGAGGCGCACGACCTCAGCCTTGCTCATGGCCGCAAAAGGTGCGACTATCTCCACCTTGCCCAAAGAAGAAAGCCGGATGGTCCGGCGCGCCGCCTCAAGATACTCGGGCCGACAATCCGGATATACGGCGTGGTCACCGCCGTGAACGCCGAGCGCCGCATAGGTCCTCTCACCCTCGGCCGATTCGGCGTGCGCCGCCAGAACGGCCAGGAATACGGTGTTGCGCCCCGGAACGACGGTTTGTCTGAGGTTTTCCCCGTTGTACTCCCCGTCCGGGAGAGGAGGGCCGCCGTGCAACAGGCCGGAACGCAGGCCGCTGAAGACCCCGGAAAGGTCCACCTGCAACAGGGAACGCGCGGAATAACGGGCGGCGACCCGTTCGGCGGCCGCCCGTTCCATGTCGTTGTGTTTTGAGGGATAGCGGAAAAATACGGGCGTAACCAAGGCTTTTTTCGCCAGCAGGAAGGCATAGAGCGTGGTCGAGTCAGCTCCCCCGGACAGGGAAAGGAAAACGCTCCGTCCTTCCATCGGCCGTCCCGCCGCCCTATTTCACTTCAGTGTAGTCCGCATCCACCACATCGTCGTCGCCCTTGCCGGCCGTCCCGGAAGATGCCGTCCCGCCGCTTTGCCCGGCCGTTGCGCCGGCATCGTCGGCTTTCTGCGCGTACAGTTGTTCAGCCAGCTTGTGCGAGGCCTTGGAGAGGCTGTCCATAGCGCTCTTGATCGCATCGACAGAGTCGCCTTCCATGGATTTTTTCAGGGCGGCCGTTCCTGCTTCTATGTCCGCCTTCAGGGCGGCGTCCACCTTGGACCCCAGATCGTTCAGAGATTTTTCCGTGGCATAGATCAGGGAATCCGCCTGGTTGCGCACCTCAATGAGCTCCAGTTTTTTCTTGTCGTCCTCGGCATGCGCTTCGGCTTCCTTGATCAGCCGTTGGATTTCGTTCTCCGAAAGTCCGGAAGACGCAGTGATGCGTATGGTCTGCTCCTTGCCTGTGCCCATGTCCTTGGCGGAAACATTGACTATGCCGTTGGCGTCTATATCGAAGGAAACCTCAATCTGCGGCAGCCCGCGCGGCGCCGGGGGAATGCCCGTCAATTCGAAACGCCCCAGAGTCATGTTGTCCGAGGCCATGTTGCGTTCGCCCTGCAGGACGTGAATGGATACCGAAGGCTGGTTGTCGGCGGCCGTGGTGAATACCTGGCTTTTGCGCGTGGGTATGGTGGTGTTGCGCTCAATGAGACGGGTCATGACACCGCCCAAGGTTTCAATGCCCAAGGAAAGCGGGGTGACGTCCAAAAGCAGCACATCCTTGACGTCGCCTGCCAGGATGCCGCCCTGTATGGCGGCGCCCATGGCCACGACTTCGTCCGGGTTGACGGAGCGGTTGGGCTCCTTGCCGAAGAAATCCTGCACGGTCTTCTGCACCAAGGGCATTCTGGTCATGCCTCCGACGAGCACCACTTCGTTGATGTCCGAGGCGGGCACGCCGGCATCGGCCAGGGCCTTTTTGCAGGGTTCCACCGTGCGCTGGACGAGATCCTGCACCATGGACTCCAGCTTGGCGCGGGAGAGTTTCATGAGCAGGTGTTTGGGGCCTGTCTGGTCGGCTGTGATGAAGGGCAGGTTTATCTCCGTCTCCATGCTTGTGGAGAGGTCCTTTTTGGCTTTTTCGGCGGATTCCTTGAGGCGCTGCAGGGCCAGACGGTCCTTGGAAAGATCCACGCCGCTTTCTTTTCTGAATTCGTCCACCAGCCAGTTGATGATGCGCTGATCGAAGTCTTCGCCGCCGAGAAAGGTGTCGCCGTTGGTGGCCCGCACTTCCACCACGCCGTCGCCCACTTCGAGGATGGAGATGTCGAAGGTGCCGCCGCCGAGGTCGAAAACGGCGATTTTTTCATTGGCCTTGCGGTCTGAACCGTAGGCCAGGGAGGCGGCGGTCGGCTCGTTGATGATGCGCTTGACGTCCAGACCGGCGATGCGTCCCGCATCCTTGGTGGCCTGGCGCTGGGAATCGTTGAAATAGGCGGGCACAGTGATGACCGCTTCGCTCACGTTCTCGCCCAGATAGGTTTCGGCGTCGGCCTTCAGCTTACCTAGGATCATGGCGGAAACTTCCGCCGCAGTGTAGGTGCGGCCTTCGATTTCAACGGCGGCATCGCCGTTTTTATCCGCCGTGATGCGGTACGGGCTGTGCTTTTTCCACTCGCGTATTTCCGGGGCATCGGCTTTGCGGCCCATAAGACGCTTGATGCCGAATACGGTGCGTTCAGGATTGGTCACGGCCTGCCGTTTGGCGATGTCGCCGACCAGACGTTCCTTGTCCGTAAAACCGACGATGGAGGGCGTCGTGCGTCCCCCTTCAGGGTTGGTTATGCATTTGGCTTCCTTGCCTTCCATGACGAAGACGCAGGAATTGGTGGTTCCCAGGTCTATCCCGATTATTTTGCCCATATTGCCTCCTCGCGGATTACGGGGGTGCGCAGGCACGTTGCAACCTCCCCGCTCTTTTCATCGTTCCCGGCAAAGGTAAGAACTTTTTTTCAACCGTCCAGAGGCGGAGGCGGGAAAAAATCACAAAAGTCGAATATTTCGCCCGCGGACGAAGTTCCGGACGACCTCGGCGCGGCGCGCGGGGCGGGGGCAACCGCCTTCCCCGCCGCCCTGCGCAACGGACTTGAGCCTCAGCGCGATGCGCGAGGCAACAGTGCCCTGCCTCCCTTGACCGTCAGCCGGCAAAGCGGGAGATCCCGAAAATAAAGCCCTGTTTCCTTGAGATCGGCGTCCACCCGCAGACCCTGCCCGGAAACCAGGGCCAGCAGCGGCTCTGCCTCGTCCACGGACAGATGCGGCAACGAAGAACGCGCGAGGTCGGCGGGTGCCGGCATCAGGGAGCGCAGGCGCGGGTTGACGTGCGCTGCGCCGTCCGCTCCGACCCGACCCAGCGGGAAAGCCCGCAGTCCCGGCGGCGTGCCGGTTCTCACGGCAATTTGATTTCGGGACGCGCCCTTCGGCGCTTGACGGCGAAGCGCGGTATCGCCTGCACCTTCGGGGCGGCCGGCGGCGCTTTGCGTTCGCGCCGCCCGAGTATTGTCGATTTTAAAATGCTCCGGCAGCTTCGCGCCGGACTCCGGAAGAAAAAAGAGGTCACCGGCAGAAAGCAGAACTTGTCCCGGCGGAAGCAGGGACGGATCGACATAAGGCCCGGCGAGAAAGGAGAGAGGGACTGCCCGCGTTCCGCGCGGGGGCGCGCCGGTGGACGGCCCCGCGCCGCCTCCTCCGGTGTCTTCCCGAAGCGTCTGTGCCGCGGGGTTACGACAGGCATCCCCGCCGGACTGCCGGTTGCCGGCATTGTCCGCGGGCGTCCGCGCCGCAGGGGGATCTTCCTTTGTCGTTCCGCCCTTTTTGCCGAGGCGGGCCACGAAAAAGCCCTGTCCGCCGAGGCCGGGATCCTCTGCCTGGGGGGCGCGCACCTTCCAGACCCCGGCGAAACAGGGCAGGTCCGGCTCCTCCAGGGCGAAAGCGGGCGGGTAAAAGTCCGGAGGCAAAAATTCCAGACCCAGTTCGTCGCAGGCAAAGCGGATCTGTGCTTCGTTTTCCTCTCTGTTGGTGGTGCAGGTGGAATACACTAGGCGTCCGCCGGGAGAGAGCAGTTCGGCGGCGCGGGTCAGGAGCTTTCGCTGCAAGGTGATCAGGGGCCGAATTTTGTCGCCGCGCCAGAGATCTTTGATCCCCGGGTGCTTTGCCGCCGTGCCCCATCCGCTGCACGGCGGATCCAGGAGAATGCGGAGGAAGCCGCCTTCCGGGCGAGGGAAGCGTTCGCCGGGGCAGGAAACGGTTACGCAGCAGAGCATGTTGTGCGCGCTCAGGTTGGCGCGCAGCACAGCCGAGCGTTTGGGCGCGGGTTCGTTTGCCGCGACAAAGCCCGTCCTGCCTGCCGCGAGCGCGAGCATGCCGCTTTTCCCGCCGGGGCCGGCGCAGAGGTCCAGAACGCAGTCACCCTGTTCGGTGGCCAAAGCTATGGGGGGCAGCATGGAAGATCGGTCCTGCATATAGATGAAGCCGAACAGGGCGGCAAGACTTGCGCCGGGGGCAAGGGGGGTATGCAGAAAAGCGCGGGCGGCGGGGTGGACGGGGTCGGCTTCGAAGACAAAGCCTTGGGCGCACAAAAGCTCTTCCACGAGCGTCGTCTGCGCCGCCGGGCAGGTCAGGCGGAAAGAACGGCGGGTATTCTGCTGCATACTGTTCGGTTCCTGAGGAGATTTGATTTTGAGACGCCTCCTCCGGCGCTTAGAGCATTTCAAAATTGAGAATACTCTAAAAGGCATGGATTGCCGCACGGCTTCGCCGCTCGCAATGACAACCCTCTGTGCAATGACAACTCACCGGCATTCATGACAACTTTCTGTCATTCCGAGGGCCGCTTGCGGCCCGTGGGAATCCATGCCTTTTGCCTTCAAAATTTCCCCCGCGTTTTTCTGCTCCTATGCGGCCA
>JAISRC010000035.1 GCA_031273845.1 Desulfovibrio sp. | reverse complement strand
TCAGAACTTCATCAATCAATGCCCGAGGGCAGACATCCGCCAGAATTCCGACGCTGATACTATGCGCGATATCAATCTGTGGTGAAAAAGATTTTCGTGTTCTTGCCATACTTCTTCTGCTTTTTGCCCTGTCTCGCCGGCAACGAAGGAGAGTATAACAAACTTTTTACTAAATGAACAGTATTGCGGTTAAATAAATCAATGTTTCTTTAAAATTGACAATGCTCAGGCGGCACATACGTGAAGCGCCGCCGCTTGATGCTCTGCGCCCCTTGTGCTATCAGAAACAAAAAAGAGGGTGGGCCGCTCGTTCCTTCTCTTTTCCGCCCGGTTCCGACCATTGTGGTTTGACCGTTCCCGAGGGCGGTTTTTTTATTCTCCTTGTCGAGGTTACGCATGGAAAAAGACTCCAAGGAAGCCTTGCAGACGAGCAAGGAAATCGTGGTCAAATTCATTGAAGCCGGGCGTGTGTCCCCCGGCAATTTCGCTGAAGTGTTTCCCGGCGTGTACCGTGTCGTTCTGGAAACCATAAGCGGCACCGGAAACGGGCCTGTACCCGCCGGTTCTGGCACGGAACGCAAGGCCTGATGCGGCGGGCGTTGCGCAGCGGCGGGGAGAGCTTTTCCCCGGACAGCGACGCCGCCTCGGTGCGCCGCCTCTTTGCCCTCATTGCACGCGCCTATGACCCCTTGAACAGCATCCTCAGTTTCGGGCTGGATGCCGGCTGGCGTAAAAAACTGGCCGACTCCCTGTACCCCATGCCTTCCGGACGGGACGGACGCATTCTGGATATCGCCGCCGGAACCTTGGAAGTGAGCATGGTTCTGGCCGAACGTTTCCCGGAACACGAGATAGCCGCCCTCGACTTCTGCCTGCCCATGCTCTTGCGCGGCAAAAAGAAGGCAATGAAACAGCGAGGCGACAAAATTCGTCTGCTCTCCGGGGACGCGCGCGCCCTGCCCCTGCGCGACGCCTGCGTGGATGCCGTAACTGTGGCTTTCGGCCTGCGCAACATACGCCCGCGCGAACGCGCCTATGCCGAGGCGTTGCGCGTGCTGCGTCCGGGCGGACGCTTCCGCGTGCTGGAATTTGTGAACACGGAAAAACCCGTTCTTTTTGGACTCTACAATTTTTATCTGGATCGCGTTCTCCCCACCGCCGGCAGTTTTTTTTCCGGGAACAAGGCCGCATACCGCTACCTAGCCGATACGATAAGCCGGTACCCGGCCGCGGAAAAACTGGATGAGGAAATGTGCTCCGCCGGCTTTGCCGGGGTACGCCACGAAATCTTCACCGCGGGCATAGTCGGCATCCACAGCGGCGAAAAAGCGGCCTGAACAGGCCGGATACCCTCAAGACGCCCGGTGCCGTGCGCTTGAAACAGATGATGCTGCTTTTTCCATATTACTGCAATGATACCATATAGAGATAATCTAACATAACGCAACGTTCATTCGTAAACGCAACGCCGATCCTTTATCATTATGCCGCACAACTTTCCCTTATTTCAGGATTTCGCCGACAGGCGCGAAAAAATTGCCGTGGTCGGCCTCGGCTATGTGGGCTTGCCCCTATCCGTAGCCCTGTCCGAACTTTTTACGGTCATCGGTTTTGATCTTTCCCGCAAGCGCATTAAAGAACTGCGCCGGGGCCTGGATCGCACGGGTGAAGTGTCCCCGGCAGCCCTGGCCGCTTCGGGGCCGGCATTTTCCTCTTCCCCCGCCGACATAGGTGAGGCACGATTCATCATAGCGGCCGTGCCCAC
This sequence comes from Desulfovibrio sp., assembly GCA_031273845.1. GTDB lineage: Bacteria > Desulfobacterota > Desulfovibrionia > Desulfovibrionales > Desulfovibrionaceae > Frigididesulfovibrio. The sequence continues at coordinate 12,548 of JAISRC010000035.1, read as the reverse complement.
GCCCATCGACGCCCACCGCAACCCGGATCTGGAGCCGTTGCGCTCTGCCTCCGCCCTGATCGGACGCCACATGCGGCCGGGAAGCGTCGTCGTATACGAATCCACGGTTTACCCCGGCGCGAGCGAGGAAGTCTGCATTCCCATACTGGAACGTGAATCCGGGTTGCGTTGCGGCCCGGATTTCGCGCTCGGCTATTCGCCCGAGCGCGTCAACCCCGGAGACAGGGCGCACCGCGTGGAAAACATCGTCAAAGTGGTGTCGGCAAGCTCGCCGCAGGCCCTGGATCTGGCTGCCGGCATCTACGGGGCGGTCGTCAGGGCCGGGATACACAGAGCGCCTTCCATCAAAGTCGCCGAGGCCGCCAAGGTGATCGAAAATACCCAGCGGGACCTGAACATAGCCCTGATGAACGAACTTTCCCTGATCTTCGACCGTCTGGGCATAGATACCCTTGACGTACTGGAGGCGGCGGAAACCAAATGGAACTTCCTGCCTTTCCGTCCCGGACTGGTGGGCGGGCACTGCATAGGCGTCGATCCCTATTACCTGACCTTCAAGGCTCAGGCGGCGGGACTGCACCCCGAAGTCATCCTCGCCGGAAGACGGATCAACGACGGCATGGGCAAATATATCGCGGAAAAAACGGTAAAACTGCTTATCGCCCAAGGTCGCAGGATAGTCCGGTCACGGGTGGGCATTTTCGGGTTGACCTTCAAGGAAAATGTGCCCGACCTGCGCAACAGCCGCATACCGGGTATTAAAGCTGAGCTTGAAGAATACGGGATCAACGTGCTTGTGCATGACCCCCTTGCCGACCCGGACGAAGCGATGTGCGAATACGGCGTGTCCCTTTCCCCTCTGGAGGCAATGTGCGCGCTGGACGCGGCAGTGTTCAGCGTGGCGCACTCCCCATATGCCGGCATCGGCCTTGAGAATCTGGCGCAACGGTTCAGACAGGGAGATCGGGCCGTGCTTCTGGACCTGAAAGGTATATGGAAACGCTCCGATGCGGAAAATGCAGGTTTTGCCTACTGGCGCCTGTAGACAGCAGACGGACACCCGCAGGAAAGTTCGCCCGCGCCGACGGGCACAGTTCCGGAATCCACCGCACTTTGTCATGCAAAGGCTCAAAAAGCCGGCAAGCATCGGCGCAGATCATTCAGAACCCTTTGGAAACCCTCAGGCGGGCCTCGCGGAGCGCGGCGGACTATAAACCAAACATACGCGGAGGCGAAAACAATGTTTCAACCCACAAACGGCTTCAAAAAAGTTGCCCTGCCTTGCCTTGCCTGCCTTGGGCGCAGTCTGCTCGGCCCAGCTTTTTGCCTCCTCAGTTTGTTGCCTATGAAAACGGCGCAGGCGGCGGACAAGCCCTTTCCGGTCTTTGATGCGGGCCGGATTGCCGTGTACGCTCTGGAAGACCGTCCCGGAAACATGGATATTTCCCTGTTCAGCGGCTCGGCCGCGCCGGAGCAGAGACAGAAATATTTTACCGACGGTAAAAGCCCGTCTTCGATCAATGTTTTCCTGCTTGAAAGCAAAGGGCCGGAGCGGCGTCTGTACCTCATAGACACGGGATACGGGCCTTTCGGCCCCGGACAAAGCGGACTGGACGAGCAATTGCGGGCGCTGGAGGCAACGCCGGACAAAATAGACGGTGTTCTGCTCACGCACATGCACATGGATCACATAGGCGGACTGTTGAAAGGCGACAAACGGGCTTTCCCGCGCGCCGCAATCTTTGTTTCCGCGCCCGAGATCGGATACTGGACCGCCCTTGCCGATAGAAATCCGACCGATACGAATGCCGGCACGGTAAGGAAGGTGCTTTCGGCATACGGGGCGGATGTCAAGGCGCCCTTTGCCTTCGACGAAGAGGTGCTGCCCGGCGTGAAAGCCCTGGATGCCTCCGGGCATACCCCCGGACATACGGTCTTCAGGATCGAAGCCGGCGGCAACCGGCTGCTCATCATAGGGGATCTGCTGCATGCCGCCTCCCTGCAGTTCCCGCTGCCGGACGAATGCCCCCGCTACGACATGGACAGGCAGGCGGCGGTCAAAACACGCAAAAAAATACTGAACCTTGCCGCCGAACAAAATATCCCGATAGCCGGAATGCATGTGCCTTTCCCCGGCGCGGGAAGCGTGAGCAAGGACTGGACGGGCTACAAATTCATCCCGGTCAGGTAATTCCAATTCCGAAGTAAAAATGCGTTAATTTTTACTTCGGAATTGGAATGCGCAACAGGACATCGCGCCGAAATGCGGAGCATTTCGAGAGGCAAGGCATAACCGCGCTCGTGCCGCCGCCGACAAATCAAAACTGCATGGATGCAGTTTTGATTTGGAAATCGAATAATTCGATCAAAGCCGGACAAGACCGGCCCACCATGAACGGCCGGCCGGCCGGCCGTTCTCTTTTCTCACAGTTCTATTTTCGTCCCCAGCACCTTGAGGAAGTCGCGCATCCAGGCCGGGTGGGCCGGCCAAGCGGGCGCTGTGACAAGGTTGCCGTCTATGCAGGAATTGGACGCGCTTTCGTTCATGGGCACCCATTCGGCGCCGGCATCCTGCACATCGGGTTGCAGTGCGGCGTAAGCGGTGCAGACGCGGCCCTTGAGCACCCCGGCGGAAACAAGGATCTGCGGCCCGTGGCAAATGGACGCTATGGGCTTTCCCGCCGCGTCGAATTCGCGCACGATGTCCAGCAGACGCCGGTTCAGACGCAGGTACTCCGGGGCGCGGCCGCCGGGTATGACCAGGGCGTCGTAGTTTTCCGTTTTTACGGCGTCGAAGTCGGCATTGAGGACGAAATTGTGACCGCGTTTTTCCGAGTAGGTCTGGTCGCCCTCAAAGTCATGAATGGCCGTGCGTACCGTTTCCCCGGCCTTTTTTCCCGGACACACCGCATGCACCTCATGTCCGACGGCCTGCAGTGTCTGGAAAGGCACCATAATTTCGTAATCTTCAACATAATCTCCGGCGAGAAGCAGAATTTTTTTAGCGGGCATAGCTGCTCCTCAACCGATAGCATCTTTCAGCGTCTTGCTTGCCGTGAACTTCACAGCCTTGGACGCCGGAATCTTGATTTCCTTACCCGTGCGCGGGTTGCGGCCGGTGCGGGCGGCGCGGTCAACAACCTTGAAGCTGCCGAAGCCGGTCAAGGTAACGGCTTCGCCTTTTTCCAAGGCATCGCCCAGAACGGCGATCAGCGCGTCATGGGCGGCTTCGGCCTGGGCATTGGTGGCGAGTTTGGCTCTGTCTTTCAAACTTTTTACGAGTTCAGCCTTGGTCATGGTTTTCCTCCGGGTAGTTGTTTTGTAGTTTGCTGATTCAGTTGTGTCGCAGACACGGCGGATATACTCCCTACAGCCGTGGTGTCAAGGTGCGGAATCAACTGCATGGAAACATTGTCAAATAAATCCTCCATGCACGCTCATGATCCATTCCAGAACTTCCGCCTCAAGGCGACCGAACTCCTTTTCGCCCCGGCGGCGCGGACGGGGCAGGTTCACAGCCAGATCTCTTGCGATCCGGCCGCTTTCCATCAATATAATCCGGTCGGCCAGGGTGACGGCCTCCCCGACGTCGTGCGTGACAAGCAGGGCCGTAAAACGCCTCTCCAACCAGAGCCGCTCTATAAGCCGCTGCATTTCCAGGCGCGTCAGCGCGTCCAACGCGCCCATAGGCTCGTCCAACAGCATAAAACGCGGCGCATGCGCCAGCGCCCTGGCCAAGGACACGCGCTGCTTCTGCCCGCCTGAAAGCACCGCCGGCCAATCGTCCGCCCTGTCCGCCAGACCGACCGCCGTCAGGGCGGCGCGGGCCGACCGCAGGCCCTCCTCCCCGTCCAGCCCCAGACCCACGTTGCGCAAAACGCTTTTCCACGGCAACAGACGGTCCTCCTGGAACATGATGCGGGTATCCGAATGCAGGAAATCGCGCCTTTGCCCGTCCACGAACACCTCCCCGGCATCGGGCAATTCCAGGCCCACCAGATGGCGCAGCAAGGTGCTTTTGCCGCAGCCGCTACGGCCGACCACGGCCGCGAATTCACCGGGCTGCATAGAAAAATTCAAGGAATCAAGCACCTTTCGCCCGACATAGGATTTATCCAGTCCGCAGATACGCACTGCCGTCCCGGTCGGAACGGCAGTATGCGGATGAGACGGGGCGGACGCGGCACGTGTTTTGCCTGAAAAAAACATCACGGCGCGGCCTTCAGAAATTCCGGCCTCCAGGCCAGCCAACGCCTTTCAAGCCGGCGGGCCAGCACGTCCGCCAGTTTTCCCAGCAAAGCATACAGGAGTATGGAAAGTACCATGACATCGGTCTGCATCATTTCCCTGGCGTTGGAGGCCATGTAGCCGATACCGCTGGAGGCGGCTATGGCCTCGGCTACGATCAGGGTCATCCACATGACACCCAGAGAAAAACGCACACCCACCAGAATGGAGGAAAGAGCGCCCGGCAGAACGATCTGCCTCCACAATTCCCGGCGGCCCAAGCCGTAGACCCGGCCCATGTCCATAAGCCGGGGATCCACCGAGCGTATGCCGTGAAAAGTATTGAGGTATATGGGAAACATAACGCCGCAGACAATCAGGAAAATTTTGGCCTGCTCCCCTATGCCGAACCAGATGATCACCAGCGGAGTCAGCGCCAGATGCGGTATGGTGCGGAACATCTGCAACGAAGTGTCCAGTAGTGTTTCCAAAAGCCGCGAGGTGGCGGTGGCAAAACCGAGGAGCAAGCCCAGACTGCCCCCTATGACAAAGCCGCTCACGGCCCGGAAACAGCTTATCCGCAGATTTTCCCATAATTCGCCGCTTTCCGACAAACGAAACACGGAAGCAAAGACATCCAGAGGCGAAGGCAGCACCCTGGAGTTGATCCAGCCGGCCGACGAGCCTGCCTGCCAGACAGCGAAAAAAAGGACGGGAAAGAGCCAGGGCAGGAGACGCGAGTCCGTCTCCGGGTGCAGACGGCGCAACAGGTCCGATGCCGCACGCCTCTTCCCGCCTTTGGGGACCGCAGGGTCCGTCCCGGTCATTACCTGCCGCTCCATACCGGCACGTCGGCAACCTTGACGGCCTTAGGCAACAGTTTCTGCGCGGCGAAGAGATCGGCTATTTTCTGCTGTTCGGCAAGCGCCGCTCCGTCCACCGGGGCTACGTCGTAACTGCGTCTGCTGTTGGCTTTTTTAACAATTTCGATGTTAAGGCCCACCAGCGGGGCGTGTACCTTTGCCGCCGTTTCGGGATCGGCCTTCACCCATTTGCCGATTTTGCCCAGTTCTTCCGCAACGACCCGCATGACCGCAGGGTTATTTTTCAGGTAAGTGGTCGCAACGGGATAAAAACGGGTATAGGAAACCCCGGTGCTTTTCCCGTCGTCAAGTATGCGCGCCCCGCTCTGCAGTTCCACCGTGGCCAGGAAAGGATCCCAGGTGGTCCACGCGTCTATGGCCCCGGACTCGAAGGCGGTGCGGGCATCGGCCGGCTGAAGATAGGAAATCTGCACGTCTTTGTTGAAGTCCAGACCGGCTTTCGACAAAGCGACGACCGTCAGGTAATGCGCGCCGGAAGCCTTGGCTACCGCCAATTTTTTTCCTTTGAGTTCGGCCGTCTTTTTCACGGCTGAATCTTTGGGAACCACCAGAGCCTCAGCTGTAGGCGAAGGCTTTTCCTGCAGGAAATACGTGAAATCCGCCCCGGCAGCCTGAGCGAAAAGCGGCACGGTGTCGGCCACGTCCGCCGAAAGATCCAGAGCGCCGACATTCAGGGCTTCGACCATGGGCAGACCTGAAGTGAACTCATGCCATTGCACCTTGACGCCTTGAGGCTCCAGGGCTTTTTCCAGGATGCCCTGCCCTTTCAGGAGTATGAGCAGAGAGGAAGATTTCTGGTAGCCGATGCGCAGCACGGAATCCGCCGCCCGCACGGGAAGCGCCGAAGCCGCGAATGCAAGCAGAATGAACAATGAAAAAATAATCCGATGTTTGCTCTTCATCACAACTTCCTTGATTGTAATAATGTTTTGGATACAGATTTCCATGCGGAAATCTGAACATCAGCCGCCGGGCCGGAACGCCGTGTTTCGGCCGTTAGAGCATTTCCAAGTTGAAAATGCTCAGGCGACGTAAGCGCGAAGCGCCGCCGCCCGCCCCGCAGGCGCAGGCGAAACTTGCTTTCGCCGTTAAGCGCCGAAGGAGGCGTCTCAAAATTCAATTGCCTTAAGAAGCGCACGGTCACTCCATGTACCGAAGGTATCCGGCCCGGACGGCCCGGATGTTGCTCTCCGCATGGCGGGGCAGCAACCCGCGCAAAGCCTGCATGCCGTATTTCACAGGGAAAAGGTTCAACCTGCGCAATACGGCTCCCAGCATCACGCTGTTGGCCGCACGTTCATTCCCGGCGGATTCCAAGGCGATTTCGCGGGCCGGAACGGCGACAAGCCGGGCTCCCGACGCTGGGCCGGGCGTTGCCGTTTCCGGGTCGTAAAAAACAACGCCCTGTGAAACCAGATGTATGAACCGGGTGTAAGCCGCCTGTGAAAGCGCGCAGAAAATATCCGGATTTTCCACCACAGGACTGTCTATGCTTTCATCCGATATGACCACCTGACTACGCACATAGCCGCCGCGCGTTTCCGTGCCGTGGCTCAGCAGCATGGTCGCACGCAGGCCGGCCGACACCGCGGCACTCCCCAGGGCGCGACCCGTCACGGCTACGCCCTGTCCGCCGAACCCGCTTATGAGCACTTCATGCCTGGACATGCGGCTCCTCCCGGATTTTTCGCGTCCTGGCCTTCAGGGCGGCGGCGAATTCAGGTCTGGACCCTGCGGCGTCATGCGTGATGCCGGAGCTGAAATGCGGCCCGGACCCGGATTTCCCTTCCGTGCTGAACAGCTTTTCAAACCAGCGGACGATTTCCCCGTTGTCCGTGCTCTTCAACCCCACGGCCCCGAAATGCGTGACACATGGGTAAATGAAATGCACCAGGGAAAAACCTTTATTATCCAGCGCCTTCTTGACGCTGTCCACGGCCTTTTGTCCCTCAAAACTCGAATGACGGGCCAGAAAGGTCGCCCCGGCGCTTTTCAGGATGTCCAGAATATCCACACCGCCCTGCAGCCAACCCGGTTCATCCGTGCCGTAAGGGCTGCTGTCCGTGACAAAACCGTGGGGCGTCGTGTAGCCGTATTGCCCGCCTGTGGACTGGTAGCCGAAATTGTCCGCCACGATGACCGTCACACCCACATTGCGCCGGGCACAGTGCAGGAGATGGGACAGGCCTATGCCGAAGGCATCGCCGTCACCCACGGTCAGGAGGATTTTTTTTTCCTCCGGCAGGGCAACGCGCAAACCGACGGCCATGGCGTAGACCCGGCCGTGGGTGCCCGCGAAATTGTCGCCTTTCCAAGTGTTGAAGGTTTGTCTGCCCGAGCAGCCTATGCCGGTGCCCCACACCAGGTCCGCCGTGCCTATGCCGGACTGTTCCACAGCCAGCAGTATTTTTTTGTGGACCTGTCCCAAGCCGCAACCGGAGCATGCGCTGCTCGGTATTTTGCGCGGCCGCAGATATTTTTCAGCCAGATGGTCCATCAACGGATCTCCCTTTCGTCCGTTGCGGGCGGCAAGGCTTCACCCCGGAGAATACGGCGGATCGCCCGGACGAGTTCGGCCGATGACGGCAATTCCCCGCAAAGCCCCATAAAATGCGCGGGCCTGCGCGATGCCCTTTCGACCTCGCGCACAAGCTGGCCCTCGACATTCAGTTCCACCACAAAATATTCCGCTTTACGGCGGAAAAGCTCATCCTGGAACGGCCACAGGGATTTAAGGCGTATGCAGCCTGCCGACAGGTCCTGCCTGCGCGCTTCTTTGACGGCACCGAGAACCACCCTTGAGGGACTGCCGTAGCTGACCAGCACGACATCCGGGTCGTCTTCCAGGGCATGGAGCTCACTGCGGTCGACGAGGTCCCTGTGTGCGAGAATTTTGTAAATCAGACGGCGGGCATGGCGCATCTGTTCCGCCGTATCTTCGGTATCATATCCTTCAGCCGTGGGTGTCCAGTCCGAGCAGGCCGCGCCCAGGCCGAGTCCCAGGACCACGGGCGGGACATCCAAGGCATCGCAGGCCGGATAAAAATCCGGTCCGGGGTGCGCGCGTCTGGGGATGACCTCCAGTCCGAGGGCGCGCAGTTCTTCCTCGTTTTCGGGCACGGTGAAAGACTCGTAGCCGTCCGTGACCAGTTGATCGGCCAGAATGGTGACCGGGGTGCGGAAACGCTCCGCCAGATTGAATGCCTCCATGGTCATGGTAAAGGCTTCCTGTACGCTGTTCGGCGCGAGGACAACGGTTTCAAAGTTGCCGCCGTGCGTGGGATAGCGGCTGAGATAAAATTCGCCCTGGCCCGGAGCGCCGGTAATGCCGCTGACAGGGCCGACGCGCTGGGCGTTCACGATGACCAGCGGCACCTCCCCGCTTATGGCCCAGCCGTACGGGTCCGCATAGAGCACATAGCCGGGGCCGGAGGTGGCGGTCATGGTTTTCAGGCCACCCAGGGCGCCGCCGATACATATATGCAGGGCGGCCGTTTCGTCCTCCGCCTGTATGTAAAAGCCCCCGGCCAAAGGCAGCCGGCGCGACATGTTTTCGGCTATTTCCGTGGCCGGAGTGATGGGATAGCCGGAAAATACGCCGCAGCCGGACAAGACGGCCGCTTCAACTATGGCGGCGTTACCCGTATCAAAGAAGGTCCTCATGCGCATTCTCCATCGCGTTCCGCAACAGCGGACGCCGCCGCAAACTTACGGGCGGGAGCGTCCGTCACTTCCAGACAAAAATCCGGGCACATGTAAAAACAGCGCCGGCATCCCGTGCAGGCTTCCGGACGCGCGGCCAGATAGGCCCGCCGGCCTTTTTTATTCATGTCCGCTCCCTTGTCGAAAACATTGCCGGAACAGACCAGGGCGCAGTATCCGCAGGCCTTGCACGCCTCAAAATCCAGATGAACCGCGTATTGGCCCGTCATAATCTTCTCCCGTGTTTGCGGATTACGGACCGGGGCCGGCAGGCGTTCGGGCGCGGGCATGGCCTGATAGCGTTCCGTCAGTTTCAGGCGTCGAATCTTGCCGCTCGGCGCCTGCGGAAAATCCGTTATGAAATAAATGCGTTTCGGCGCCTTGAAGGCGCTCAGCCTTTCCCCGCAAAAAAGCTTCACGGCTTCTTCAGAAATGTTTTCCCCGGCGCGCGCCCGTATAAAAGCGATTATTTCCTCGCCGTACAACGGATGCGGCACCCCCACCGCGGCCGCCAGTTCCACGCCGGGAAAAGCGTAGAGCACATCATCCACTTCACGGGGGGAAACCATTTCACCCGCGCGGTTGATGAGTTCTTTTTTCCGGCCGCGCAGGAAGAGATAGCCGTCGGCATCCAGGCAGCCCAAGTCGCCGGTAAAAAACAGACCGTCCCGGAAACCGGCGCGCGTCGCATCGGGTTTGCCGTAATAGCCCGCGGCTATATTATCGCCCCGCACAGCCACCTCACCGACTTCGCCGACGGATGCCGGGCGTCCGTCTTCCCGAAGCACCAGGACTTCATTGCCGAAAGGCAGGCCGACGGAACCGGCTTTGCGGACGAGGGGAGGGAGCGGGTTCGTTGTGATCTGGCTGCCTCCTTCGGTAATGCCGTAAGACTCGATCACGGGCGTCCCGGTGCGCCGCTCAAACTCCCGGAGCACGGTTTCAGGCAGAGCTGAGGAGGCCGAACGGGCAAAGCGCAGGCAGGACAGTTCTTCTTTCGGCGGCAAGGAGTTGCCGAGCAGGATGGAATATATGGCCGGGACGGCGCTGAACCATGTCGGTCTGCCCGCGCGCACCCAGTCCCGGAAGCGCCCGGCGCTGAAGCGCGGGGGCATGATGACCTTCAGGCCGGCATACAGCGGCGTGAGCAGAGTCACCACAAGCCCGTTGATATGGTGCAGCGGCAACAGGCAGAGAACGGTATCACGGCTTTCCAGACGATGCGCCTCCCGGATGTGTCCGCATTCCGCAAGCAGGTTGCTGTGGGTGAGCATCACTCCCTTGGGAGCGCCTGTGCTGCCGGAGGTATACATGAGCAGTGCCGCATCATCGGGGAGATCCGGATGTCGCCCGCCGTCCTGGGGAAGGACGTACAACTCCATATCTCCGGGCAGAAGCGTGTGGTCGGGAAACGCCGCGAGTTTTTGCCGCGCAACCGGAGGAAGTGATGCGGCGGCAAGGAGGAAACGCGCCCCGGAGTCTGTGAGCAGAATATCCAGTTCCTGCCTTGAACAGTCCGGCCCGGCCGGGACGGCTACGCCACCGGACGCGGCGACCGCCAGAAAGGCAACGGCCGCGCCTATGCCGTTATAAAAAAGCAGAAGAACCCTGTCCCCCTGCCGAAGTCCACGGCGTGCGAGAGTCTGCGACAATTCGCCCGTCGCCCGCTCCAGGTCCGCGAAACTCAAAGCGGCGCGGGTGTCCGGCTCGGTGATGAAGACGCGGGAACCGTCTTCCCCGGCCCGCTCAGCTGTGAGTTGACTCAAATGCTCCATAACATGCTCAAAAACAAAGGTCGGACAATGCCGCCGCGCGGGCCTGACTGCCGGGATTCAGATTTCCATACGAAAATCTATAATATGTTGTGACGGATAACCGGGACTGTGCCGGCCGGGAACTATTATTTCCGCATAAGCATATTTGCGCGGGGTATATCCGGCATCATGAGCGCTTCCCCGCGCGCGCCTGCACAAGAGAATACCGGGCCGTGCCGTCACGCCTGATCTGTTCCACAAGCTGCAATTCCCAATCTATATAGCTTTGCATGGCTTCAGGGGAATTGTCCGTGCCTTCGTAAGGCCGCTTGTAGCAGTCGTCCACAGGGACAAGGGGTCGTGTCAGGCCTGTTTCCAGGGGGCGGTTCTCCGCCTGCCAGGCGGCAGTCCCGCCGTCCAGTACGGACACCGCGCGCCGGGACAGGACGGCCGACTCCGGGCCGGCGATGCCGGCCAATATGCCGTCCGGCGAAGTCAGGACAAGGCGCCCGGATGCGGACAGGGAGGGCAACGCCTCAACAAGACGCGCGCGCGGGCACAGGTACGCGCCGGGCACATGGCTGGCCGCGTAGCGGGGACTGCGTGCCATATCCAGCACCACAGCGTCTTTTCCGGGCATCGCCGCCAGTTCGCCCGGACTTATGAGCATATCCGCCGGGCAGGCGAAGTCCCGAGCCGGAATCTTTTTTTCCTGTTCCCCGGCCGCCCGCAGCCTGCTCCGCAGGCCGCCGCGCAACACGGCCGTATGTTCCCATCCCATTTGCACGAGCAGGGAAGCGGTCGTCAGGGCGCGCACGCCGTCGTCGTCGGCCAGGACAATGCGCGCTCCCAAAACGCCTGCGTATTCATCAACGGCCTGCACAAGCTGACCGCCGGGCGCGGAAAGAAACCCTTCCGCCCGGCCGGCGACATACTCTTCCGGGCTGCGTACATCGAAACGGAACAAGGTATGCCGATGCGCCGCCTTTTCCCATTCCTCCAATTCCGCATCGTCAATCAGGCGTACGCCGCAACGATCCGCAATGTCGCGCGCCGCTTCACGAGCGCGCCGCAGGTTATCAGGCCGCACTTCAAAAGGCGCGCGGCGCGCTGCCCCGCATTCCAGTTCAAAACCCGCCATGACCCAGCCTATGGTACCGTTACGCAAGGCGGCGATGCGCGGAAACAGCCCGCTTTCAACCAGCGTATGCGCCGCGATGATCGACCGTGTGCGTCCCGCGCAATGCACGACGACCAGGGTATCGTCCGAGGGAACGATCTCCCGCGCCCGCAGCAGCAAATCCACGCCGGGCACGTTGATTGAGCCGGGTACGGTCATGACGGAGTATTCAGTGAACGGACGTACGTCCAGCAGGGTGATATCCGCTCCGGAATCAATCAGTGACCTGACTTCCACGGCGGACAGGGAAGGCGGTCCGGCAAAATGGTCCACCCATTCGCCGAAAGCTTTGGAAAGGACATTCACATCCCGGAACAATTCTCCGCCCGCCGCCGACCAATCTGTCAAAGTACCGGCGACAGCGGCTGCGGATGTGTATCCCATGCCCTCAAGGCGCATCGCGGCTGTTTCCGCCAGTCCCTGCCCGCCGTCAAAAAGCAGGATCGGGACAGACAGACGCGGGACCAGACGACGGATGTCCAATTCCAGTTCCGAAAGCGGCAACGAGACAGCCTGCAACGGATGGGCGCGACTGAACGCCCCCTCTTCGCGCACATCGAGAAAAGCAAATTCGCTCCCTGCTTTCAGCAATTCTCTGACCCCTGCCGGAGCAAGTCTGTTCAGCGCCGAATGCAACATACCCGCGTCCCCTTTTGCCGGCGAAGCAAGAATCTTTTTTCGCCGAGGTACTGTCCAGAATTTTTCGCACTTTTTGTAGCAGCCAAGTAGTGTCGGTTTTGGTGCTGCCTTAAGGAGCCGGCACGGGCCTTGCGAGCGATACCCTCAAAAATATCGCGGCTG
>JAISRC010000052.1 GCA_031273845.1 Desulfovibrio sp. | reverse complement strand
ATCAATAAGTTCAGCTCTTCACGGTACTCATTTTTATCTCCTATACGTGAAAAAAAGAACAGGCCCTAAATTGAGGCCTATAAAGATCATGACTCAAATCATAACCTACCTAAGCCGGGTGTACTTTTCAGTACATCTATTGTTTTTAGAACAAAAAAATAGCCCTGACTCTTGATAGAATCAGGGCTGAAGGGAAAATGTATAGTCGTTCCGTCTTTACGGAATGCTGGTAGTATTATTGTGTGTGTGTGTGTGTGTGTGTGCAAAAATCGGGCCGAAATGTACCATTTCAGCCTTCATTACCCCTTTCCGGGGAGCAAAAAATTTATCCTTGACTTTGACCATGTCTTTGTCCGCGCTATGCGCACTTTCGTTACACGCAGAAAAGCACTGCGCGTTGATAAAATTCGCTGTCAAGCAGTATATCGACGTAAAACTAAAAAAGTTTAGATAAAGTTCAACATTTTTTTTTTGCCGGGTTTGGCAAAAAAAGTTCGGGCAACCGCTAAAAACCTTAAGACGACAACAGCGTAGAGAAAAATGCTGTTTTTTTTCAAAAATCATAGAAAAATGCTTTATCAGCTGTTAAATTATCCGATGTTTACTGTGGCCGGCCCCGGAAAACGCAAGATATCGCCTTGAGAAGCATGGCTTTTTAATTTGCGACAATAGTCGGCATGATATAAAATATTTCTTTATTTCAATAAGATATATATATTTCTTGCTGTGAAAGCGTTTTTTGCTTGACACGAATTCAAGGCTGATTTCTCCCTTGTCCCGTGACCCGAGGTCCAATACAACACAGTCCATGCACAAAAAATGGTCCAAAATTTGCGAAATTCTGGGAAAAAGCATTTCCCCGGGGCAATTTAAGCTCTGGATCGGCCCTCTGGCCCCCGTTCCTTGCAACGAGGGATTGCTGTTGCACGCCCCGACGGAATTCGTATGCGCCCATGTGCGCTCATGGTTTACGCCTCATCTGGAAAAGGCCGCTACGGAAGTTACGGGAAACCCCTGCGCGGTGCACATCGAATTCAGTGCCGGTTGCCCGAAACCGGACTTGCTCCGCTCCGTGCGTGCCGGGACGTCGGAAGGACAGTCCGGAGACAAAAAAGAGCCGTTGCCGAAAAAATGTAGCCCCCCCGAACCCGGCAACCTGCCCGCGGCGGTCTGCCCCCCCTCACCCAAACCGCTCCCGCAGGAACAGCTTTTTCTGCCGCTTTCCGTCGGTACGCGCGCGGAAACGGCAAGACAGGAACCCGTCTGGCGTTTTTCCTTCGACGATTTCATCATCGGCCCCGGCAACAGGCTGGCCCACGCCGCGTCCCTCAGTATATGCGAAACGGAGAAAAGGCCGGATATGCTTTTTTTAAGCTCCGCCCCCGGTCTGGGCAAGACGCACCTGATGCAGGCCATAGGCAACTCGTTGAGCAAGGCGTGCAACCGCCGCAAACCCAGGATGGAATACCTGACGGCAGAGGAATTCGCCTCCCGCTTTGTCCTCGCGCTCAAGGCCGGCGATATGCCGGCCTTCAAGGCCAGGCACAGGGACCTTGACCTGTTGCTTCTGGAAGACATACATTTTTTGCAAGGCAAGAACAAAACTCAGGTCGAGCTGCTGGCCGTACTGAAAAGCATCCGCGATCACGGCGGAAAAATTGTTTTTTCCAGCTCTTTTGCCCCTCAGGACATGAGGGACATTGACGAGCAACTCCTGTCCCGTCTGTCCGCCGGTCTCATGTCTTTTATTGAGCGTCCGGACGAGGATACCCGGCGGCGCATACTGCGCCACAAGGCATCTGTGCACCAAATACGGTTGCCGGAAGACGTTGAAGACGTTCTGGCCAGACACGTCAACGCCGACGTGCGTCAGATCGAAAGCTGCCTACAGACGCTTATCTTCAAGGCCGCCATGCTCAATTCGGCAATCACGCCCGGTCTGGCCTGGGAAGTGGTGAGCCGGCACAGCGCGTATTGCCCCGCCGCGGATATGGAAAGCATCATCCATTCCGTATGCAGAGCGTTCGGAATCAGCCGGGAACAGTTATTGTCGGAAAGCCGCAAGCAGGAGTATGTCACCGCCCGCAACACGGCCTTTTATCTGGCCCGGAAGCACACTGCCCTGTCTCTGGAAGCCGTGGGCAGATGCTTCAACCGCAGGCATTCCACAGTTATCAAAGGCATAACAGGGCTGGAGAGAGAAATAAGCAGAAAGAGCCCTGTCGGTCTTCAGCTTGCAAACACCCTGGAGATGATTGAAAAAAACGGCGGCCTGACGATGCAGCCGGTTTAGAGCCATTTCAAAATTGAGAATACCCTGGGAGCCGCGGCCCTTGCCGCGAAGCGGCGTAGGTATGGGGCCGGCAAGAGCATCCATGCCTTTTGCCTTCAAAAGAAATTTTTCCCGTGTTTTCCCGCTCCAGTGCGATAGAGTATGTTCAATGTTGAAATGCTCTCCAAGCCGGAATTGGAAATACGTCGAAATGCTCTGATTTCGCTTGCGCCCTTATGGCAATGCGGGTAATGCACATATCAGCAAATTTTTAGGGGGGGAGCCGGCCGACGCATACGCTGAGAAGCACTCATTCCACACCCAACTTTCCGAAAGCAGCGGAAGGACGCGCGGATATCCGTCACGCGCCGGCCGCAGGAGGTCGTGATGAAAAGCGCTGTTGCCACCTCATATGAACTGGATGATCTTGAGGAAGCCGCCGAGGAACTTGCCTCCTCCGTCAAGGAACGGCTTGATCTCAAAAAACATTCGGTCGGCATACTCCTGTGTGACGCGGATACGGACGGGGCCGCGCTCACGCGGGCGCTGAAAGACGCGCTCGGCTTCGAAGTCGCCGGAATGACGACATTGGCCGAATTCAACCCGGAAGGCCGTCAGACGGCGGCGGCGGTCCTGACCGTGCTCACAGCCGACGACTGCCTGTTCCGCGCCACCGTTACGGATTCCCTTCTGCAAGGCGACCATGAACAGAAAATTGCACGGGCCTATATCGACAACAGACCGCAGGACACGCCCGCCGGCGGCAACGGGGGAGTTTTGCTGGCTTTCTGTCCCAGCGGTATGCCCTTTTCCGGGGACGTATACCCGGACATTCTTGCGCGGACCCAGCCGGATATGCCCATCCTGGGGGGCGCGGCTTCGGACGACTATGACTACCGGCGGGCGCGCGTTTTTCTTTCCGGCAAGGAACATAAAGACGCCGCAGCGTTCATCGGCATATGGGGGAACGTCAGGCCGACATTTGCCCTGCGCCATGTCACTTCGCGTTTTGCCGAACGGATACGCCGCGTCACGCGGGCCGACGGCAACATCGTTCACAGCGTGGGCGACGAAACTTTCATCCGCTACCTTGAGGGCTTCGGCCTGAAAACGGATGTGCCCGACCCCCTGCTCGCCTTTACTTCGTACCCGATGATGCTCATCCATGAAAAAAGCGACGAAGTGCCGCTCATGCGCCATATCTCCGGGCTGAACCACGCAGACGGTTCGGGTTCCTTTTTCGGCAATGTGCCGCAGGGAGCCCTCGCCAACATCTGCCTCATCAACAGAAACGACATCCTGACGTCCTGCCGGGACTCCATGAACGCCTTGCTGGAAGAATCGAAAAAACAGCCGGATTATGACTACTCGACCGTATTGTGCATATCCTGTTGCGGACGCGCGGTCATTCTAGGCGCGGACGCGGGCGGGGAAGGACGCGTGCTCACGGAATTGCTGCCTGAGGGGCTGTCCCTCGCGGGCGCATATTGTCTGGGCGAGATATGCCCCACGTTCTGGAAGGACGGAAAAGTGTCCAACAGATTTCATAACTGTTCCATTGCATTCTGCATGCTGTGAACATTACCTGCAGATTTCCGCACGGGAATCTGAACGCCGGCCGTCAGGCCGGTGCGCCGCGAAGCGGCGTAAGTCAGCAGAAAAGCACCTTTTTCGGCTGACAATCCTGCATTGAAAAGTTTGCTTTTCAATGCACATTTCATTCAGTAATCCTGCCTTCGAGGTGAACGCATGCCGTCTGAAGCCGAAATAGAGAACGACCTGAAAAAACACTATATCCGTATGGAGAGGGCGTATAAAAAGCTTGAACGTGATTATCAGGCTCTTTCCATCATGCATGAACAGACTGAGCGCCTACGCGACGCGAACGAAGCCGCCAAGGAACTGTCGAATTTTTACAACCGCCTGCTGCTGAAAAACACGCCGGGGATCACTTTTCTGCTTGATCTTGATATGCGCTTTGTCCTCGGCAGTGACAAGACAGTGGAATTCCTCGGTAATCTTGATATGCGGGAGATGGTGGGACTACCTTTTGCCGCGCTTTTTCAAACGCTCATGACGGATGCCTGGATTTCCGACATGTGCGGCCGCTGCGCTCAGGTCATGCACAGCAGGCAGCCGGCGAACTTTGAAGAAAAAGTGCTTCTGCTGAACGGCGCCGAGCTTGTGTTCCAGATCATGATCACGCCCGCCGAGGAACACAGCGGCATTTGCCGAGGCGTCGTCGTGGTGATGAACGACGTCACCGAACTGTCGGGCGCCAAAGAAAATGCGTTGCGCGCAAGCCGGGCGAAAGGCGATTTCCTTGCGAACATGAGCCATGAAATCCGCACACCCATGAACGCGATCGTCGGCATGACGACTTTGGCCAGAGCATCCTCGGACATCGACAGGAAAAACTACTGTCTGGACAAGATAGACAACGCTTCCTCGCACCTGCTCGGCATCATAAACGATATTCTGGATATGTCGAAGATAGAGGCGAATAAATTTGAACTTTCCTCCACCTCTTTCAATTTCGAAAAAACCCTGCGGAATGCGGCGAATGTCATCAATTTCCGCATAGCCGAAAAACAACTGGACTTCGTCGTCGATATCGACGGCGGCATCCCCGCCGTACTGCGCGGAGACGAGAAACGTCTGGCGCAGGTCCTCGCCAATCTGTTGAGTAATGCCGTCAAATTCACTCCGAAGCACGGAACAGTCCGTCTTGACGCCCGCCTGGAGGAACAGTCCGCCGACGGCGTCTGTACCGTCCGGATCAGCGTGACGGATACCGGCATAGGCATCGACAAAGACGTGCTACCCAGGCTGTTTACCCCCTTCGAGCAGGCGGAAAGCGGCATGTCGCGCAAATTCGGCGGATCGGGCCTCGGTCTGGCCATATCCAGGCGTATCGTGGAAATGATGGGCGGCAGGATATGGGTGGAATCGGAACCGGGCAGGGGGTCCACTTTCGCCTTCACCATACGGGTCGAGCCGGACAAGGAAAGGGAAGAAGAGTCTTTCCACACGGATGTGAATTCGCGCAAAATCCCCTTCCTTGGCGAAACTCCGCGCACGGACGACGGGGTCCGCGGCACAACTGTGTCCCCTTCAACAAGGCCGGTTGGTGAAAACCCGTGCGCGGACGACGACGCCCGCGCCGATGCCGATGCTCAGGCGGATGTGGACGCCCGGACGGACGAGGTTGAGCAGTATGAAGGCCGGCATGCGATTCTGGCCGAGGATATCGACATCAATCGGGAAATTGTTCTCGCCCTGCTTGAGCCGACGCGGCTGGCAATCGACTGTGCGGAAAACGGTGCGGAGGCCTTGCGCCTGTTCAGCGATTCTCCCGACCGCTATGACCTGATCTTCATGGATGTGCAGATGCCTGAAATGGACGGCTACGAAGCCACGCGCAGAATCCGCGCCCTGGAAACGCCCAACGCACGGAAGGTGCCTGTTGTGGCCCTGACGGCCAATGCCTTCCGCGAAGACGTCGAACGCTGCATCCAGTCCGGCATGAACGAACACCTGAGCAAACCCTTGGACTGCAACGCTGTAATGTCCGTATTACGGAAATACCTCCGGTCGCGTAACGCGCCGGCATAAGCCCCTTCAAAAAATACACGGAAGGACCCCGTCCGAAAGCATCCCCATCCAGGGCAATCGCATGGAACGGATAACAAACTGAAATATCAAGATAATTTTCGAGGCCTTGATTTTCAAATTCTTATTATTTCAAAATGTTATCGTTTTCATTTGTTTGCCCTGCATCCCCGTCCGAAAGCCTATCCCATAATCCGCCGCGCCCTGTCGTCCCGATGTGCAGTCGAAGAGCCTATAAGCATTGCCGCACAGCGCCTTGTCATTTTGAGCCGAAGGCGAAGAATCCATCCGGGTGCCTTGAAAAAACAAACCCCGAAGATAGATTCTTCGCTACGCTCAGAACGACAAGACATGAAGCTTGGTGGATTATGATTGTTATACCGTTTCCTATTCCTGATGTAACATAACGACTTATTTATATCTTGTATTACAATAGGTTATATGCGCGGATTACGACGACAGCCGGAGGAAACGACATTATGTCCACTGGTCATCGAAAGCTATTGACAAAAAGATCGGGCTTCGGCATTATACCTGAATGAATTTGACTTTCATTTTCTTTTTCCTCAACTCCTTCAACGCTCTGCAAGGGAAGCGGACATGTTTCAATCCACAATCGGCGCCGTCCGCCGATTGACTCCGTCCCGGCGGACGGGAACCGGACGGATGGCCCCCTCACAGAAGGATGGGGTTACTGAAAGGCACTCCGGCATTGCCGGGAGTCAACCGGCAATCTCCCTGAAGGGAGAGGTTTTCAGACCATAAAGGAAATTTTGATGAAAAAATCCGCCTTTCTTCTCTGCCTGCCGATGCTGTTTTTCCTTGCTCTGGAGGCCTGTGCCGCCCAATACGCTTCGTGGCGGGAAATCACGGACGAGATGACCATGGTCCTGAACGAGTCCTACGAAGTGTACTTCAACACCAAGGATGCCGAAAAAGCCAAGGGACTGGTCAACAAGGCCTATTTTGAATATTATGAAAAGCTCGGGGTGGAGCGGGCGGTCATGGCCTATGTGTCCGGCAAGCGCGCTTCGATTGTTGAATACCGCTTTGCCGAGGTCAAACGGCTGATGAGCGAGGGTGCCGCCAACAAGACAGTCAGGACGAGCCTCGACGAATTGAACAAGATGCTGCGCGAGGACGGAGATGCCCTGGACGGCAGGCAGGAAAGCGGCTGGTCCATGTTTGCCGCCTCCCTTCTTATTCTTCTGCGGGAAGGTTTTGAAGCCATTCTGGTGGTCGCCGCAATCGCTGCCTACCTGATCCGCTCAGGCAACCCCGGCCTGACCGGGGCGGTCTACGCCGGCGGGGCGGTCGCCATACCGGCAAGCGCGGCTCTGGCCATTGCCCTGCAAAAATTCTTCGCCATCAGCGGCGCAAACCAGGAAATCCTGGAAGGCGTCACCATGCTGCTGGCTGTGGCCGTGCTCTTTTTTGTCAGCAACTGGATGATCTCCAAGGCGGAAAGCAACGCCTGGCGTGCATACATTGAGGGCAAGGTCGCCTCGGCGGTCGGCAGAGGCAGCGTTTTCGCCCTGGGCGCGGCCGCCTTTCTCGCCGTGTTCCGGGAAGGGGCGGAAACCATTCTCTTTTACCAGGCGCTGCTTGCGGACGCCAAAGAGCATACGGACATGGTCTGGTACGGCTTCGGTGTCGGCAGCGTATGCCTTGTGGCGCTCTTTATCGTCATCCGTTTCGGCAGCCTGCGCATTCCCCTGCGCCCCTTCTTCACCGGCACCGGCATCATGATGTACGCCATGGCCGTCGTTTTTGCCGGCGGCGGCGTGAAAGAGCTGCAGGAAGCCGATGTGGTTTCCGTAACCCCGGTATCCTTTATCGGTTCCATTGATCTGCTCGGCGTATATCCCACGCTGGAAACCCTGGCCCCGCAGGTGGCGCTGATCGTTCTCGCGGCGGCGTCATACCTCTACTATACCCGCAAAATCGCCGCCTTCGGGCGGCACAACACGGCTTGAGCCGTATAACATCGGAGGAAAGAACAGATGATTTCAGCAGTTTTCCGCAAAGTTCTGTATGCCTTTGCATTGACCCTCACGCTCATGAGTCTTGCCCCTGTGTCCATGGCGGCCGCCCCGGCTCCGGGAGCGGAAAAGGGATTTGAAGAGTTCCCCCTCGGCGACGAGCAGACCGTCGGTCCCCTGCAGGTGGCCGGCGTTTACTTCCAGCCCGTCGATATGGAACCCGCTGGTCTCGGCGGCCTTCCCGCTTCCCAGGCCGACATGCACCTGGAAGCCGACATCAGCGCGATTGAAGGCAACAATCTCGGCTACGGCGCAGGCGACTTCGTGCCCAACCTGACCGTAAAATACCGCATTGAAAAGAAAGGCGGCAAAGTTATCGAAGGCAGCTTCATGCCCATGAGCGCCAGCGACGGACCGCACTACGGCAGCAACATCAAACTTGACGGCGCAGGCGATTACAGGATATCTTTCATCATCGAAAATCCCGAAAAGCAGAGTTATCTGCTGCATGTGGACAAGGAAACAGGGGTGACGGGCCGTTTCTGGAAAGAACCCTTGGTCGTCGGCTGGGATTTCAAGTGGGTTCCCCGCAAATGGTAAATTGGAGAATCAAATTGCTTTAAGGAATCAATGCACCTTTTGTTTTGATAATGACATTCCTTTTCCAAGGCGCTTGTGCGGCCGCTGTGTAACGGCCGCACAAGCCGTTTTGACCTTACGGCCGTTCCCGGCGACGTCTTTGATTACCTGCGGGCGTATTGCAGGAACGGGCGGGGAGTTTATGCTGCACTTTCTAATCCTTGTCGTCGAAACGCTTTTGCCGCTTGCCGTGCCTGCCGGCATGCTGCTGGGATATGCCGGCAGGCGGGAGCTTTTTGAAGTCCGCAAGCCCGCCGAACGCGGCGCGGCGCTCGGCGCGCTGATCGCGGCCGTGCTCGCCGCCCTCAAGACAGGCACAGGCTTCGTTGTGCGGGAATACTATGATCTTGCCCTGCTCGCCGTGATCATCCCCGCCGAAATGCTCCTGCTGGTCACTCTCTTCCGCGGCCGTTCCATCCCCGCCGAAAAGGCGGCCACGCCCCTGCTCCAAGGCCTTGTGCTCGTACTCGCAGCCTCCTGGGTCGCCTACTGTCTGCCGGATATTTTCATCTTCCCCTCCCGTTTCGCCGTAGGCGTCGTGGAGGTGGTCAGCAGTGAATTCATCTTTATCATCGCCGGTTATCTGACGGGCCTGCTGCTCTGTCTGTTCACCTGCCGGGCACTGTACAAGGCATGCGCCGCCGTACCGGCGAAAATCCTCCTTCCCATGCTCTTCGCGGTCATGGCCGCCTGCCTTTTCCGGCAACTGGTCACGGCGGGACAGATGCTTCTGGGGCGCGGTCTCCTGCCCCGCTACGATCCGGCTCTGGATCTGATCATTTTTCTGCTCGACAAGGTCCGGCTGATCTTCTTCTGCATTATGGGCACAGCGGCCCTGCCCGCTCTGTTCCTTCTGTCGCGTTCCGGGAACGTCCCCGTGGAGGGCGACAACCCGGCGGAGAAACGCAAGGCGAAAAGCCGCATGATCAGACGAATCCGCTGGAGCAAAGCCGCCCTGGCTTCCCTGTTGCTCGGCCTGTTGCTCATGACGGCGGGCGTACATTTCAACAACAGGGAAGTCGAGCTTTCCCCTCCGACGGCGACGGCGGCGACAACGGAAGGGCTGATTCGCCTGCCGCTCTCAGAGGTGGGCGACGGCGCGCTGCACCGCTTTGTCTACAGCTCCCGGAGAGGAGTAGATATTCGCTATATTGTGATCAAAAAAAGCGAGAGCGCCTACGGGGTCGGGCTTGATGCCTGCGATGTCTGCGGCGCGGGCGGCGGATATTACGAACGCAAGGGCCAGGTGATCTGTACCCTATGTGACGTCGTCATGAACAAGTCCACCATCGGCTTTGCCGGGGGCTGCAATCCCGTGCCTCTGCCCTTCAGGATCGAGAGCGGCAGCCTGCTCATCAACATTGAGGACCTTGAGGCGGAAGCGCCTCGGTTCATGTAGGGCGGGTTAACTTTGAAAAAAATATATCTGCTCCGCAGGGGTTCGCCTGCAACACCCTGCCGCTGGATTGGAGCAGGCGGGCTATGCCCGCCGTAAGCGACAATCTCAAGCGTAAAATACTCTAACCGAAAGGGGGCGCCCGTGTTTTGGCGTATGATTCGCGGGGCTGTGACCCGCCGGAAGCGCAAGTTCCTGATGACGGTCTGCACCGTGGCGCTGGGCATTTCACTGGCCACGGCCATGCTCAACGTCATGCTGGACGTGGGCGACAAGATGAATCAGGCTCTCAAGACTTACGGGGCCAACATAATGGTTGCGCCGCGCGGCGCTTCCCTCCTCGGGGACCTGTACGGTGTGGACGAGGGAGCGGGGGTTGCCGACAAATTTCTGGTCGAAGCCGAGCTGCCCAAGATAAAAACCATCTTCTGGGCCTTCAATATTCTGGATTTCACGCCGTATCTCGATGTTCAGGCCGAAGCGGGGGCTTCCGGCGACACGGTGACGCTGTTCGGGACCTGGTTTTCCCGGCATCTGGACATCCCCACGGGAGAATCAGCGGATGCGGGCATCATCAATCTGAAATCCTGGTGGGATGTAAAAGGGCCGTGGCTCAGCGACGAAGACGAGAGCGGAGTTATGGCCGGAGCGGCTTTCGCGGCCCGGCACAATATCGGGATCGGCGACGTGATAAACGTCGCCGTCACCGGCCGGACGGGCGAAAAGCGCACTGCGGAGCTGACGGTCCGCTCGGTGTTCCATTCCGGGGACAAAGAGGATGAAATCCTGCTTGCGCCTCTGGCCGTCGTACAGCGCCTGTCCGGACTGGAGGGCAAGGTGCGGAGCGTCGAAGTCAGCGCCCTGACCACGCCCGAGAACGACCTTGCCAGACGGGCGGCGCAGAATCCGCACAGTCTCTCCCGCCGGGAATGGGAGATCTGGTACTGTACGGCCTATGCAAGCGCCATAGCCTTTCAGATCGACGAGGTGCTGACGGGGGCGCGCGCCAAACCCGTGCTTCAGGTGGCGACTTCCGAGGGCGCTATTCTGCAGAAAACCCGCCTGCTCATGCTGCTGCTCACCGTGCTCAGTCTTGCCTGTTCCGCCCTGGCTGTTTCCAGTCTTGTGACCGCGAACGTCATGGAACGCAGTACGGAGATCGGGCTGCTCAAGGCGCTTGGGGCATCCGACGGGCAGATCGCCCTGCTCGTTCTGACGGAAACGCTGGCGGCGGCCCTCGTCGGCGGAACAATCGGCTACTTCGCCGGACTCGGTCTGGCCCAGATCATAGGTCAGAGCGTGTTCAATGCGGCGGTATCGGCAAAGGGGCTGGTCATTCCGCTGATCGCCCTGCTTGTGCTTGCAGTGACCATGGGCGGCAGCCTTCCCGCCTGCCGCATGCTGTTGCGTCTCAAACCCGCGGAAGTGCTGCACGGAAGATCCTGACGCTCCGTAGTCTAGAGCATTTTACGCTTGAGATTGTCGCTTGCGGCAGGCAAAGCCCGCCTGCTCCAATCTCGCTACGCGGGTTTGCAGGCAAATCCGCGTAGGTCGGTTTATACAATTTCAAAGTCAAAATGCTCTAAGCGCCGAAGGGAGCGTCCAAAAATCAAATTGCCTTAGCGCGTTTTGCGAATGAAATTGCAAAATGCGCCACTTTGAGAAAAATCTTGTAACCGGATGCAAAATTTCTGTTTGACATAATTCGAGGGAATCGTTATCTAAAAATTGTCGGGCCGCAGTGCTCTCAACACCACGACCCTAGGGGCAATCCCCCTGTATTGCGGTTACAGGGTTTAATTTCCCCGGTGGAACCCTATATTCCACCGGGGAAAGCTCATTTCAGCCGGTCAATCCAGCGGACAATGAGAACTACCAAGACGCCCGCAAGGACGTTCAGCAGGAATTGCACCACAGGCATCACCTCCTTGTCGAAAAGACTCGGAGGATTGCCCCGCGAAGGAATTACGTCATCTTGGCAATAGCTGTCAATTAAGTCTTTATTTTCTTGGGCTTGGAAAGAATTTGGCAGTCGGACGTAAAATTCTGTTTGACATAATTCAAGGTAATCGTTATCTAAAAACTGTCGGGCCGCAGTGTTCGCAGCATTACGGCCCTCAGGGGCATCGTCCCTGAATGTTGAAGTTACTGACCATTTCTCCCCGGCAGAGTCCACTCTCTGCCGGGGTTGCTCATTTTAGCCGCTCAAGCCGGCAGAAGTGACCGTAAAAATTCTTGAATTCTCCGGATACCGACCACAAGACTTGCAAACTTGCTGCTTACCCGTATTTTTACCCGCAAAAAGGGACAAGCGTAAATGCGTGCCCGTTGCGCTGCAAAACGGACCTGGCATCCTTTTTTGTCGGCTGCCTTCATAACGTCTCAGGGGAAAATTGCTTTAAAAATCAGAATGATATTGAACAGTTGACGACATGGCGTTTCATACTTGCAAAATTGGAGGTAAGATTATGAAACGCTTAACGGTTTTACTGCTCGCCATGGCTCTGTGCCTGGGGAGTGTCGTCTCCGCC
>JAISRC010000087.1 GCA_031273845.1 Desulfovibrio sp. | reverse complement strand
GCCCGGTTCAATAGCCGATACTGTGGTTCCTTCAATTTTTCTTTCAGCGCGTTGATTGCCTGTCGCAGGCTTTCCGTATTCATGCTGTGTTCTATACGGATCAAACAGGCCGCAAGGCTGTTCATGTCCAATTTCTCGTCAGAAATCCGCCCTTCATCCAGAAGAAAATAGCGCAAGCTCGGACGGTACCTGTCCAGGGACGACGAGACGGGCGCGATCAGTTCCGCGACATCCGTGCGCGCCGTCCACTTCTCTCTTCCGTTGTAAAGAACCAGCGGAAACACCGGAGGCAGCATATCCCCGCCTTTGATCTGCCCGGATTTGATTATATCCTGATACAGCAAGCCGATATACGTCATGATGCGCACGGCCATCCACGGATCTACACTGCTCTGGAATTCTATGAGCAGATAAATGTAAAACCATTCATCACGACAGCGTATCCGCCAGATGATATCATCATGGCATCGCTGCTGTCGATGCCGCTAAGGCCGGGGACGGCCAAGCGGCACGCTCTGCTCTCGATGTCCGTAAGGCCGTTCCGGCCAACGGCCACAAGCCCTTCGGGTCGGGGCTATCGCGCCCTTGGTCGCGACGCGCAGGTCATCGGTAACATAGCTCCCGTTTTGCTTCTCCAAGGTGGAGAAATCCAGATCCCGCACCCACTCTTCGGGAACGAAGTCCCGGATCAGGCTTTCCACCATATCCGCATGACTGAAAAGATACTTGTAGGAGCCGTCGTGGGGCACAGGTGCTTCGGATACGCTGACCATGAAAGTATTTTTATCCTGTTTGGGCTCATCCGGCAAGCAGAGAAGAAATGCCATCAGCGCCGGACTGTCCCTCGCGAATAGACACGTCCCTGACTAACCGTATATAAAGTTTTTTGGGGTTATGTCGAAAAATCACTTGACAGAGATATTACGCAGCCAGTGGGTAAAATCCGCGGCTAGGGGCGGCGGTAAGCAAGGGCAAGGGTATGGGCATTAATAAGGGTAAAAATTTTTGCCTCCGGCCAGAGGGAATGCCGGCCGAAATAAGCGTTTTGGCCCAATTCTTGCTACACACACCGTCCAATAACGCGCCTTTCTTATAAGAACAGCGCGCTTTTCGCGTTTCCGCCCGGCTCTGTTTCCTTCAAGGGACAGGGCCGACTTCTTGTTTCAGCGCCGCGATTCGGTAGGCGATCCCGCCGTTCCGTTTTGCGGCGCTTTTTTTGTCACGCCGAAGACAACTTTTGTCCGGAGGCATCCGTCAAATTTTTAAGGGTATATTCTGACATCTAAAAGGGAAGTGAACGTCATG
Source organism: Desulfovibrio sp. (assembly GCA_031273845.1). Lineage (GTDB taxonomy): Bacteria > Desulfobacterota > Desulfovibrionia > Desulfovibrionales > Desulfovibrionaceae > Frigididesulfovibrio. The sequence continues at coordinate 3,375 of JAISRC010000087.1, read as the reverse complement.
GGTCTTACAATACAGTACAACGCTATGTCGGCCAATGCCGCAAGGCAGTTGGGATCCCATTATTCCGATCTGTCCCGCTCCGTGCAACGGCTTTCTACCGGCCTGCGCATCAATTCAGCCGCGGACGACGCGGCCGGGCTTGCCATCAGGGAACTGATGCGCGCGGACAACGCGGCTTTGAACCAGGGCATTCGCAACGCCAATGACGCCATTTCACTCATCCAGACGGCTGACGGCGCTCTGAGCGTTATTGACGAAAAGCTGATCCGCATGAAAGAACTGGCCGAGCAGGCCGCCACCGGCACTTATGATTCCACGCAGCGGCTGGTGATCGACAGCGAATACCAGCAAATGGCCAAAGAGATATCCCGTATCGCCAATTCCACCGATTTCAACGGCCTTCATCTTCTGGACGGCAGCTTGGAATCCGGGTACCATAATGGAAGCGAATTAACCAGCACCGGCAAACTGAAAGTTCACTTCGGAACCGGCAACGATTCGGCCGAGGACTACTACTATATACAGATTGAAGACATGACCGCCGAAGGGATGAGCCTCGGCGACGGGGGAACCGCCGTTGTCGCCAGAGAAAAGTTGGAGCGGAAGTTTGTCCTGAACCTTGAGGAACTCCTGAAGCCCAAGGTTGATGACGGCACCATAACGAAACAGGAGTATGATGCCGTTATCGCTGAGGTCTTGCGGTCCACAAATGCGTGGACTGACGGATCTCTTGGAGTATATTATCCAGCAGATTTTCAAAATGCATTTGTAGATACATTCGGAACATCAATCGTTCCGCGCCCGCGCGATTCATCCTTTAGCGGTCCGGAGGGCTTCACATATGCCTGGCTTGAAGGAATGGACACAGGAGACTGGACGACGATTTACAATACATACAACGCGCTCACCGGCGACGAAAAGGAAAAATATCGGTATGCGTTTTTGCGGCAGTCCGTGGAAAATATGGGATCAACCTTGGCGTCAGGGAATATTTTTTACACGACGCTTCCTCCTTACAACATGAATATCGACCCGAGTCTCCAGGGCTATGTGCAGAAGGCCGGCGTGGCGACAACACAATGGTTCGCCGACAGACATACGTATGCCGGGCAAAATATCCGTACTCAGGAAAACGCGCAACACGCCCTTGCAGCCGTCAATGCGGGCATTATTATCAAAGACAAGGTTCGGGCATCGCTTGGCGCAACCCAGAACAGATTGGAGAACACCACTTCCAATTTGACGATCCAAGGGGAAAATTTGCAAGCGGCCGAATCTCGCATTTCCGATGTGGATGTTGCCACCGAGATGACAGATTTCACGCGTGCCCAGGTCCTCACCCAGGCGGCGGCCGCCATGCTGGCCCAGGCCAACTCCATGCCCCGTATGGCCCTGAACCTGATTGGTGGGTAAGCTCAGTTTTTCCTGCCTTTTCAAGTTTGCAAAAGTCACCGCGTTCGTGCGCTTTCTTTTGCCCGGACGCAGATGGAACGTTGTCCCGCCCTGTCGCTACAAAATTTACTTGTTGACTTTTGTCCGCCTTGTCATCTATCCTTTCCCCACTATGCGTGGAGGAATGAAAACAGCGAAACTGACAGCCCTTGCGCTGGCCTTTTTTCTCTGCTTCGGCTGGATGCAGCCGTCGTTGTTGTCCCTCTGCCTTGCCTCCGGCCAGAATGACATGAAGAACTGCTCCCATTGCGAAAATATGTCCATGAAAACGGCGGACAAAGCCTGCAGCAAAAGCGCCGCCCCTGAACAGGAAGACGCGGGCGCAGGCGATTCCTGCTCCATGCAGATATGCTACGCGCCGCAGATACTGCTTGGCGCGGATATGCCGCAACTCTCTCTCCTTGTTCCGCAAGTCGCGTTGCCCATACCGCGCGCCGACATTCTCGTTTCTTCCATGCACGTGAACGACCTGTTCCGTCCACCCGCCCCCTCTGCCGCCTGACAGTTCTTCTGTCGGCGTAACCCGAGCCGGTTACGCTTTCCGTTCACAGCAGCGAAAGAGGGTAAGCCTTTGTCCACTATTCTGCGAATGGGCGCTGTCGCGCTCACTGTGCTGGCGCTGTCGGCATGTTCACTCGCGCCAACGTACACGCGGCCCGATTCACCTGTTCCCGCCGGCGTCACGGCTGACGGCGCGCAGGCGCTCGCCGCCGATCAAAGCCTCCCCGGCTGGCGTGATTTCTTCAAGGATCCGCGCCTGCAAAAACTTGTCGCGGCAAGCCTTGAGCACAATCGCGACCTGAAGGTGGCCGCTTTCGCGGTGGCCGAGGCCAGAGCGCGTTACGGCGTGCAGAGGGCGGATCGCCTTCCCCAGTTGAACGCCATGGGGCAGAACGACTACACAGGCGCTTTTGAAGACGCCCGCAACAATACCGGCCTGTTTGAGCGACCCCGCGAAAAAACCGGAACCCCGGAGAGAATGGGCGTCAACATGTATGAATCCGCCATTGGCGGCTCTTTTGAACCGGACTTTTTCGGACGGTTGAAAAACATGAGCGACGCGGCCCTGGAAAACTACCTTGCCACGGAAGAAGCGGAAAAAACTGTCAGAATATCGCTTGTTTCACAGGTCGCCCAGGCTTACCTGGACGAATTGCTGGCGCGCGAACGCCTTGCGCTGGCAAGGAACACGCTGAAAAGCCGGCAGGTCTCCCAGGCCTTTATTCAGCGCCGGGTGGAATCCGGCCAGGCCTCCCTGCTTGATCTGGAACAGGCCCGCAGTCTGGTGGAATCCGCTTCCGCGGCAGTGGCGCAGTTCGAGCGGGAAGTCGCCCAGGCCGCCAATGCCTTGCAGTTGCTGACCGGAACCTATGAAGACCTGCGCCTGCCCGAGCCGATTTCGCTCACGGAGCAGGAACTGGCCGCCCTGCCGCAGGGAATCGCCTCGGAAGTGCTGCTTTCGCGGCCGGACGTCATTGAGGCCGAACACCGACTCAAAGCGGCCAATGCCGACATAGGCGCGGCCAGGGCGGCCTTCTTCCCTTCCATCTCCCTGACCGGAAGCCTTGGCTACAGAAGCGAGGATCTGAACCAGCTTTTTTCCTTCGCCACAGGGATATGGGCGTTTCTTCCCAAGATCACTCTGCCCCTGTTCACCGGCGGCCGGAACAGGGCCAATCTGGAACTGGCCGAAGTCCGCAAGGAAAGCTCGGTGGCCCAGTATGAAAAAACCATCCAGACGGCCTTTCGGGAAGTGGCCGACGCGCTGCAAAGCAGGGCGACCTATGCCGACCAGTACGCGGCCCAGAAACGCTTTCTCGCTTCCCAGCGTCTGGTGCTTGAACTCGCGCAGAACCGCTACATCAACGGCGCCGTGAGCTATCTTGAAATCCTGGACGCCCAGAGAAGCGTGTTCCAGGCGCA
>JAISRC010000074.1 GCA_031273845.1 Desulfovibrio sp. | reverse complement strand
GTATTTTCTGTAACATACTGATATTTTTATATATAGCAAATCCGATCAATGAAAGCCGTATATAATAATTTCAGTATGTTATAAATATTTTAAGGCAAAGTCCGACAGGCTCCTAGCGTCGTTTTTGAAGAAATGCGGCCGTGGTGGATTATGGTTGCTCTCAGGGCTTGACTGTCCGCAAAGCGGCGGGTATAAGGAAAAAAACACCATAATGACGACAGGTGAGCCATGATACGTTACGGAGAAACCATCCACAGCATGTTGCCCCAAGACATTCCCTGGTTCCTGCCCGACCATGCTATTTTCTTCGGGGTTTTTTACGCCGTGATAGGGGTCATAGGCCTCGGACTGGCCTATGTGGTCGTAAAATCCCTGCGCCAGAGCTGCGGCTGTTGCGCCGGCAAGCATTGAGCCGCGCCTTTTCCGGCCCGCCGGATTTTTTTCTTGCCTTTTTCCGGAACCGGGTCTACCTTCACACTCGGCGTGCTCCCCCCCCCCGGCCGGTTCGGCAGGGACATGTTTTTATTACTTGAAGCAGCTTCTTTTTGTGCGCCGAGCAACTGCCGGACAAAAGTCCGGCCCGCCGCAGAGCGGAGCGGCCGGCAGAAAGCGCGTTTTCAGGCCGGCAATCCTGCATTGAAAAGTTTACTTTTCAATGCAAATATCCGTATTTTCCCGAAAAGGGGGTGATGTCTTTGCCCGGAGTATACCTTAACGAGGACGATTACAGCTTCGACATAGCGTTGCGCCGCTTCAAGAAGCAGGTGGAAAAAGCCGGCATTCTCTCAGAAATGAAGAAGCGCCAGCACTATGAAAAGCCCAGCGTCATGCGTAAGAAGAAAAAGGCCGCCGCCCGCAAGCGCCTTATGAAAAAAATCAGAAAAATGAGTATGGCCTGATTTTGTCCTCCCCGGCCGGATTGCCGCGCATCCCGGCCGGGCGGTTGTCCCGCTTTCCCCCGCGCCCGGCGTTTTCAGGCCGGCGCCTTTTTGTTGTCCCTTATGGATGCACGCACCCTACATGCCCTTGAATTGCAAAGGATACTCGCCTACCTTGCCGGGTTTGCCGTTTCCGATGCCGGTTTCCGGGCCTGCCTGGAGTTGCGTCCCCTGCGCCGGCCGGAACCCTCCGCCGGAGATGACGGTACGGCAGCCTTTACGGCCGCGTTGCGCCGGGAAGCGGACCTCTTTGAACAGGGCCGGCTGTTCATGGAACGCAGCGGCAGCGTTCTTGTCCCCTTTGTTGCCGTGGACGGCCTGTTGCGCGCCGTTGCCGCCCCCGGCTATGTCCCGGATACGGACGATCTCTTTGCTCTGCGCGGTCTTTTGCTGCAAGGCAAGGAAATGGTCGCTGCCGTGCGCGGCGTCCCGGCGCCTCCGGAGCCCGGCTGGCCCCTCTGGGCGGAGCGTTGCGCGCAACTGTCCCTGCCCGTGAAGACCGCTTCCGCTCTGGGCCGCTGCCTCTCCGACGACGGGCTGATCCGGGACGAGGCATCGCCGGAACTCGCCTTGGTCCGCGGGGAACTGCGCACCCTGCACCGGCGTTGCGTGAACAAGGTCAAGGACTACATCGCCGAATACAACATCATGCATTTCCTTCAGGACGACTTCATGACGCTGTCCTCGGACCGCTACGTCCTGCCCCTGAAAAGCAATTTTAAAGGCCGCCTGCAAGGCGTTATTCACGAATACTCCCGAACCGGCGAAACATGCTGGTTTGAGCCCCTTTTCCTGGTGGAGATCAATAACCGGCAACAGCGTCTGAAACAGGAGGAAAGGGAGGAAGAACGCAGGATATTGCGTTATCTGGGCGAACTGGTCAGGGAAGAACTGCCCGCCGTAAGCGCCGTGTACGCTTTTTTGCGCGATCTGGATGTGCTCTGCGCCCGCGTTGCCTTGGCCGGGTGCTATGACGGACGCATGGCGGATTTTGCCGGGGACCGGGGCCTGTTGCTGCGCGCGGCGCGCCACCCCCTGCTGGTGCTGGAGAACTCGCCCGCAGCGCGCGAAGCCCTGAGCCGCGCGGAACAGCGCATGGCAGACTCGGGTCCGGCGACCGAATCCTTTATCGCCGACACCGGCGCCGAAAAGCGGGGAGAGAAGGCTTGCGTCGGACCTGCCGCCGTTGTGCCCTCCGACATTGAACTGCCGCCGGGACGCCGCGCCCTGATCATCAGCGGCGGCAACGCCGGAGGCAAGACCGTATGCCTGAAAAGCGCGGGACTGATCGCCCTGATGAGCCTCTGCTCCCTGCCTGTCCCTGTTGCGGCGGGCAGCGTGATGCCGCCGTGGCGGAACATACGGGCCTTCATAGGGGATGCGCAGAGCCTGGAAGACCATGTTTCCACCTTCACCGCCCAGATTGAACGCCTGGGACGCATATGGCCGGACATTTCCGATGCCGACCTGATCCTGCTGGACGAATTCGGCGCGGGTACGGATCCTTCCCAAGGCGCGGCCCTGGCCAAGGCGCTGGTGGACAGTCTGACGGAAAACGGCGCCATGGTGATGGCGGCCACGCATTTCCCCTCCCTCAAAGCATACGCCCTGAGCGCTCCCGGCGTGCGCGCAGCCTCGGTACTCTTCGACCCCGCAAGTCAAAAGCCCCTATTCCGCCTTGTCTACGATCAGGTGGGCGCGAGCCGCGCCCTGGATGTCGCCCGCGAACACGGACTGCCGGACGCCGTGCTGCGCCGGGCGGAACAGTATCTGTTGCCCGGCGGCGACGACTCCGCGGCCTTGATTGAGCGGCTGAACGCCCTAACTGCGGCCCGGGCATCGGAACTGGATGCCCTGAACCGGGAACGGGCCGAATTTGCGGAAAAAAAGCGTAAACTGCGCGGAGAGCTTGAAGCCGAACGCGCGCGCCTTTTCGATCACCTGCGGGCTGAGGCCGGGAAGGTGCTGACCGACTGGAAAGCCCGACGCTCCGGCCATAAGCAGACACTCAAGGAACTCGCTCGTCTACGCAAGGATCTGAACGCGGAGCCGGGCGAAAAAGAGGCGGCGCCGCGCGTGGAAGTGGACCTTGCGGCTCTTGAACCGCGCGCCAGGGTCCGCCATGTGCCCTGGAAACGCCTAGGCACGGTGCTGGAGATAGATGAACGCAAAAAACGCCTGCGCCTGGATTTCGACGGCGTGTCATTGTGGGCCGAGGCAGCGGATGTTGAACTTTCGGAAGAGAACGCGGCGGACCGCGACGCGGCCGCCTGCGGGTCGCGTCGCGGCCCTGCCGTGCCCTATGCCGGCCTGAGCCTGGATATCAGGGGACAGCGCGCCGATACGGCCCTGAGCGGGCTTGGACAGTTTCTGGACCGCGCCGTGGCCGGCGGACGCGAAGAGGTGGAAATCATACACGGACGCGGCACGGGCGTACTGCGCCGGGAAGTGCATTCTTTTCTCCGCGGGTTTCCGGCTGTGCGCGCTTTTCGCCCGGCCCCCGGGGACAGGGGCGGCGACGGCATGACCATAGTGGAGTTGAAGTGAAAAAGACCAGGACTTCAGCCGTGCGGGAGATCAAGGCCCGCATCGGCATCGTCGAACTGGTCCGGCGCTGGGTGGACCTGCGCCGGGCGGGGAACCGCTGGGTCGGCCCCTGCCCGTTCCATCAGGAAAGCAAACCGTCCTTTTCCGTAAACGAAGAGGAAGGTTTTTTCTACTGCTTCGGCTGTCAGGCCGCGGGGGACATTTTTGATTTTCACAGCCGCATCACCGGCTCGGATTTTCGGGAAAGCCTGGAACAGCTTGCCGAAGAAGCCGGCGTCGTTCTGGAAGCGGAAGCCGGTCCCGGTCCGGCGGCGGCGGAACGGAGTGATTTACGCAAAAACGCCCTGCGCATGCACGAGTTCGCCAAGGATTATTTCCGCCGCAACATGCTCACCGATGCGGGAGCCGCCTGCCGCGACTACTTGGAGCAGCGCGGCATAGAGCAGGGCATGGTCGAGAAGTTCGAACTCGGCTGGAGCCTGCCCGGCTGGAGCGGGCTGGCCGACGCCCTGCGCCGCGCCGGCTTCAGCCTGAAAGAGGGCACGGAGTCCGGCCTGCTCAAGACAGGCGACCGGGGAAGCGCTTACGATGTTTTCCGGGCCAGACTCATCTTTCCCGTCCGGAGCGCCGCAGGGCGGGTCATCGCCTTCGGCGGGCGCATCATCGGCGAGGAAGACGCTGCCAAGTACATCAACAGCCCTGATTCCCCGCTGTACAAAAAAGGGGAAAATCTCTTCGGCCTGTATCAGGCCAGACGGTCCGTATCCGTGAAAAAGGCGGCGATCCTCACGGAAGGGTATATGGATACGCTTACCCTGCACCAGTTCGGCTACGACAACGCCTGCGCCGTTCTGGGCACGGCCCTGACGGCGGAGCAGGTACGGCGGCTCGGAGGCTTCTGCTCCGAGCTTGAACTGCTCTTCGACGGCGATGCGGCGGGACGCAAGGCCGCCTTGCGCGCCTGCGCCATGGTGCTGGGCAGAGGTTTGAACTGCCGGGTGGTATGCCTGCCGGACGGGGAAGATATAGACAGCCTTCTGCACGCGCAGGGGACGGAAGCCTTTGAAGAATTGCGCCGTTTCGCCCCGGAGGGTCTGGACTTCTGCATCCGTTCCCTGTCCGCGGCCGCGCCGCGGGAAGCCTTGGCTTGGGTGAAAAATTTTCTTAAGGATGTGGAACATCCTGAATTTGTTTCACGTTTCGCTTCGCGTCTGTGCCGGGGACTTGACTTGGACGAACGGGAACTTAGAAGAAGTTTACCCGCACGTTCCAAAAATGCTCCCCCCGCCGGCGCTGCCGCCGGGGAAAGTCGCGGCGTCATGCAAAAGGACGCTCTGGACCGGCGCATTATGAGTTTCGTTGTGCGCTGCCCGCAACACATGCCTGCTTTGCGCAATGCCGGGACCATGCTGCTTCTCACGCAGGACTGGGCTTTATCCATCTGGGAAAAGACGGTTTCCTGCGGCCCGGACTACGACCCGAATGAAGTTTTAGGCAAACTGGACGATAAGGAAAGGGAATTCTGGTGGCGGCAACGGGCATTGGAAGCGCCGCTCAGGGAAAACCAGGATCGTGAACTGGCGGACATTTGTAGAAAGGCCGCCGCATATTGCGCGGAAAAACAGGACAGGGCCTGCCGGCAGGCCATGCTCGGGCAAAAGGACAAAAGCGTCTATGACCCCGAGCTGCTCAAGGCCCTGAATGAAACATTGCTGCGCAAAAGAACGCTCGGGAGCGCCGATGGGCAACATTAAAGACATCCAGCAAATCCAGGTTCTCATAGCTAAGGGCAAGCAGGCCGGTTTTCTCACCTTTGACGAGGTGAACAAGGCCCTGCCTTCCGAAGCATCCTCCCCGGAACACGTGGAAGAGATAATCGGCATCTTCGACCAGCTTGAAATAGCCATCGTCGATTCCGAGAAGGAAGGGAAAAAGCTTGCCGTGCCTCCCGGCGAACAAGAGGATGAAAGCCCTGCCGATGTTTCCCTGGACCTCGTGGACGACGAAGAGAGCGCCGACTATTCTTCACGCAGCACGGACCCTGTGCGCATGTATCTGCGGGAAATGGGAGCCGTGCCTCTGCTGGACCGCGACGGGGAAGTGCAGATCGCCAAAAAAATCGAAAACGGCGAGCAGGATGTCCTCTACGCCTTGGTGGAAGTACCGGTGGCCGTTGAAGAATTGATCAACGTCGGCGAGGATCTCAAGCATAACCGCATCAAACTCAAGGATGTCGTCAAGACCATAGAGGAGGACGACCCCAGCGAGGACGAGATGAACCAGCGCCAGCGGGTCATCATGCTCCTGGACGAAATCCGCCTGACTTTCAGCAAAAAAAGAAAAATATACACGCGCCTCGACGAGTGCTGCACCCTGGATCGCCGGGTAACGGCCCTGCAGAAAGATATCATCAGTTTCAAGGGCAAAATCGTAGAACGCCTGCGCGACATCAAGCTGGAAAAAACCCTCATTGACCGCATCATTGAAACCGTTGAGGACTATGTGCGCCAAATGCACAATTGCCAGCGCGATCTGACCGCATACATCCTGGTTACGGGCAAAACCCAGACGGAAATAACCGAGATTTTCGCCGCCTTGGAAAGCAGGGAAATATCGCCGCAAAAGGCCGCCGAGATACTGGATCTCTCCGTGGACGAGTTGTTCTCTTTCAAGGAAATGATTCTGGGCAAGATGGAAATCCTCGCCCGCCTGCAGGAAAAATGTTGTCACAACGTGACCGATCTGGAGGAGGTGCTCTGGCGCGTCAAACGCGGCAACGCCGCCGCCATGCGCGCCAAGCAGGAGCTTATCCGCTCCAATCTGCGTCTGGTGGTGTCCATTGCCAAAAAGTATACCAACCGCGGCCTGCAGTTTCTGGATCTTATCCAGGAAGGCAACATCGGGCTGATGAAGGCTGTGGACAAGTTTGAGTACCAGCGCGGCTACAAGTTTTCCACCTACGCGACCTGGTGGATACGTCAGGCCATCACCCGCGCCATAGCGGATCAGGCCCGCACCATCCGCATACCCGTGCACATGATCGAAACCATCAACAAGCTGATCCGCACATCCCGCTATCTGGTGCAGGAACTGGGCCGCGACCCCACCCCCGAAGAGATAGCCGAACGCATGGACTATCCCCTGGACAAGGTCAAGAAGGTGCTGAAAATCGCCAAGGAGCCAATTTCCTTGGAAACACCCATAGGCGACGAGGAAGACTCCAGTCTGGGCGACTTCATTGAAGACAAGAAAGCGGTGGCTCCGGCGGAGGAAGTAGTGAACACCAAGCTCTCGGAACAGATCGCGGCCGTCCTCGCGGACCTGACGCCGAGGGAGGAGCAGGTGCTGCGCAAGCGCTTCGGCATCGGGGAAAAGAGCGACCACACCCTTGAGGAAGTGGGCAAGCTGTTCAACGTCACGCGCGAACGCATCCGCCAGATTGAGGCCAAGGCCCTGCGCAAACTCCGTCACCCCGTCCGCAGTCAGGTGTTGCGTTCGTATTATGAAAGCTGAGTTTTGCGATGCCGTAACATCGCGCCCATACAGTTTTGAAGCATCGGCCTGTTATTGTCGATGCCGGTCCGCGCTTTCGGGCAGCCTGAAAAAAACGACGACCGAGAGCACCGTCAGCGCACCCATGGTCAGGTAGGTGTACTGAAAGGCCGGCATGATCGCCCCTCCCGCAAGTTCTTTATACATATCCAGCAATTTCGCGGCCAGCGCCACACCCATGCCCATGGTCAACTGCATGATTGCCGAAAGCAGACTGTTGCCCCCCGCCGACATGTCCTCCGGCAGGTCCACCAGGGTCACGGTATTCATGCCTGTGTACTGCATGGAACTTGCGGCGCCCATGGCGAAAAAGAGCGGGACGGCCGCAAGATAGGGGAATCCGGTGTCTATGCAGGAGTGCGCCGCCAGACAGATCCCCACCAGCAGCGTGTTCAGGGACAACATGCGGCGGAAGCCGAAGCGGTTCAGAAGGCTCGGTATCCAGCTCTTGGCCGTGATGGCCCCTATGCTTATCGGCAACATGCCCAGTCCGGCTTCCAGAGGCGAATAATGCAAGCCGAGTTGCAAAACGAGAGGCGTGAGAAAAGGCGCGGAGTTGAAACCTATGCGGGAGAAAAAATTGCCGGCGATGCCCACCCGGAAGTTGCGTATGTTGAACAGTTTTGCGCTGAACAGGGGGTCGGGGCTTTTGGCGGCGTAGATGATATACGCGCCCAGAGCGCTCAGGCCCAAAGCCGCCAGCACCGGGCCGCCCACAGGCAGAGGCAGGTTTGAACCTTCAAGACAGAGAGTGAGGGTGGTCATGCACAGTCCGATCAGGGCAAAGCCGAAGTAATCAAAATGCTTTCTGCTTCTTTCGGTCTCCGGGTCAGGACTCGGGTCCGGCATGTGGCGCAGGCTCAGGATCAGACCCAGCAGTCCCACGGGGATGTTGATCAGAAAAATCCAGTGCCAGGACGCGTAGGCGACCAGAAATCCTCCCAGAGTAGGGCCGGCCAGAGGGCCGAGCAGACCGGGCACGGTGACGAGGCTCAGTGCGTTCGTCAGCTTGTCGCGGGGAAAGGCCCGCAAAACGGCCAAGCGTCCCACCGGCACCATGACGGCGCCGCCCATGCCTTGCAGCACGCGCGCCGCCGTCAGTTCGGTCAGACCGGGGGCCAGACCGCAGAGCGCGGAGCCGGCCGTAAACACGGCCGTGGACAGGATGAAGACCCGGCGTATCCCGAAACGGTCGGCCAGAAAGCCCGAGGCCGGTATGACCAGTGCCGAGGTCAGCAGATAGGCGATGACCACATAGTGCATACGCAGGGGATCGGCGCCCAGGCTTTCGGCTATGGCCGGCAGAGCGGTGTTCAGAATGCTCCCGTCCAGCATCTGCATGAAAAAAGCGATGCTGACCAGCCAGGGTAACAGGCGCAGATCTTCGGCATTCCTGCGCGGAGGCGTTTCCGCTTTCTGCATGAATCCTCCCGATGTCGTTCCGGGCGAATTTGAGGGGGTCCGGGGGAAATCATTTCCCCCGGCGGGGTTTGGGGCGGAGCCCCGACTAGAGCATTTCAAAATTGAAAATACCCTAAAAGGCATGGATTGCCGCGCGGCTTCGCCGCTCGCAATGACAATCCTCTGTGCAAAGACAACTCACCGGCATTCATGACGACTTTCCGTCATTCCGAGGGCCGCTTGCGGCTCGTGGGAATCCATGCCTTTTGCCTTCATAAAGAAACTTTTCCCGTGTTTTCCCCTCCATGCGACCATAGAGTATGTTCAATGTTGAGATGCTCTAAGCGCCGAAGGAGGCGTCTCAAAATCAAATTGCCTTAATTTGGAATTGGAATAAAGCGGAAATCGAATCAGAAAGCGACCACAGCGATGCCGGCGGCATCGGCCAAGGCCAGAGCGGCCTTGCGGTCAAAAAACAGCGTCCCCCCGGCCTCAAAGGCGAGGCAGGCATACTTGTAACGGGCCATGATCTCCAGCGTCCCCGTCCCTATGGACGGCAAATCCATACGCGTATCCTGTCCGGGCTTGAGCACCTTGACGGCGGTGCAGCCCGCCCCTCCCAGTTCCCCACCCCGGATCAGAGCCGCGTCCGTGCCTTCAATGGCCTCAACAGCCACGACAATGCCCCGGCGCACCGCCACGCATTGCCCGATGTCCATGGCGCCTATGTTCCCGGCGATCCTCATCCCGAATTCCGTGTCTTTCCGGGTATAGGCATCGGGCTGTATTTTACCGAGCACACCCGGAGCGCAACGCAGGTCCGGCACCAGAGCGTCCGGGCGGACCACGTCGAACCCTTCACTCTGCAACACATCGACCAGAGCGCGGAGCACGGCGTCATCCCCTTTGCCCGCCAGTTTCAGGATCAGCCCGGCTGCGCGGAAATCCGGCCGGATGTCCAACGCCCTGACCTTGCTAACAGCGCCGGCCATGCACAGACGCCCGACATCGCGGCTTTTGAAAAACTTGATGAGTTTGTTCAACTGCCCGATGGGCAACATGACGAAATCTCCGGCAACGCCGGCCAAAGCCGGGTCGGCGTTGCCGAGGATCCCGCAGATGACCGCGTCCAGACCCCGCTCCGCCGCGCCTCGGGCGACCAGAAAAGGAAACTGCCCCGAACCGGCGATGATCCCGATGCGCTCTTTGCCGGGCGTGCCGGAGGATGCGTCACTCATCGCGCACATCCGCCGAACGCGCGGCCTGCAGCACCCCGCGTTCACTTTCACAAATAAAATCAATAATTTCTACGGCTTCAGGTACATCCGCGAAGTCCGCCGCGGCCCGTTCCAAAGCCTCCCGGCGCGGCAGGCCGGAAAGCCAGATCAGGCGGAAGGCGGCTCGCACGGCCGTAATCGTCGGGGAAGGCAACTTCATCCGGCGCATGCCGATCAGGTTCGGCCCCTGTATGCCGCCGCGCACGCCCACGGCCATCATGTAAGGGGGCAGATCCAGGGATATGCCGGTCATGCCTCCCACGAAGGAGTATCGTCCGAGGCGCGAAAACTGGTGTACGGCCGAAAGCCCGCCCATGACGACGTGGTCCGCAATGCGCACATGCCCGGCCAGGGTGGCCCCGTTGGACATGACTATGTTGTCGCCGAGGATGCAGTCATGGGCTACATGGCAGTATGCCATGATCAGATTATTGCTGCCCAGGCGGGTTACCCCGCCCCCCCCTTCGGTGCCCCGGTGCACGGTGCAGAACTCGCGGAAGTTGTTGTTGTCCCCGATTTCCAGGCGCGACTCCTCGCCCCTGAACTTGAGATCCTGCGGGATCCCGCCGACAAAGGCGTAGGAATGCACGATGTTGCCTCTGCCCATGCGGGTATGGCGGCCGACAGAGGCAAAGGCCCGGATTTCGCAGTCGTCGCCGATGTACACGTCGTCTTCCACAACGGCGCAAGGGCCGATGCCGACCCGTTCTCCGATCCGCGCCTTGTCCGACACAAAGGCAGAGGGGTGTATCACGGCGTTCATTGCAGTCCCTTTCCGGCGACCGCAAATCGGAAAATATCCGCATGGGCCGGGAGATGCATCATGACGCTCACTGCAGTTCCCCTCTGGGCATGACCGCGGCCGTGAGCACGGCTTCCGCGGCCGGGGATCCGTCCACCGAGGCCGTGCCGCGCATTTTCCAGAGCCGCATCTTCTGCTTCAGCAGCACACACTCCAGATCCAGGCGGTCGCCGGGAACCACCGGCCTTCTGAAGCGCACGCTCTCAATGCCCGCAAACAGGAACACGCTGTCCCTGAGGTCGCCCTTCAGCCCGTGCAGGATCAGAAAGGCTCCCGCCTGGGCCAGAGCCTCGACAATCAGTACGCCGGGCATAAGGGGCAGGCCGGGGAAATGTCCCTGGAAAAAAGGTTCGTTGATGCTCACGTTTTTATAGGCCGACAGCCTGTGCGGGTATTCAATGCACAATACCCTGTCCAGCATCAGGAAAGGGTAGCGGTGGGGGAGAAACTTCATTATGTCGCGGATGTTCAGCACGCCGGAGGCGGCGTTCGGGCTCGGGCTTTCCGTCATGCGTCCCTCCTGCCGGGTTCGGCCCCGGTCTTGTCCTGCAGCAATCGTTTGATGTCCGCCAGTTCTTTCTCCAGATGCCGCACCTGCCTGTGCAGTTCCGGCAGCCGAGGCAGCAGGGAAACGACGCGCATGAAGACGCCGCTGTCCATAAAGGGCGACCCGCCGCCCGTGACGCCGGCCGGAATGTCCTTGGGCACCCCGGACTGCGGCCCTATGGTCACGTCGTCGCCTATGGAAATGTGTCCGGCAATGCCGGTCTGCCCGGCAACGGTCACGCGGTCGCCGATCCTGACGCTGCCCGCTATGCCCACCTGGGAGACGATCAGGCCCTGTTCCCCGATGCGCACATTGTGTCCGACCTGCACCAGATTGTCCAGCTTGCTGTCCGCGCCTATTTTCGTGGCACCGAGCGCGGCCCGGTCTATGCAGGAGTTGGCGCCCACGTCCACGCCGTCCGCAAGGCTCACGGCGCCGGTCTGGGGTATGGTCTTCATCTCGCCGTTCACGCGCACAAAGCCGAAGCCGTCCGACCCGACCACGGCGCCGGGACGCAGTATGCAGCGCTCCCCCATTTCCGTGCCGGACAGGACCACTGCGTTGGGATACAGCACGCAGCCTGCGCCTATCAGGCAGTCCTCGCCCACATAAGCGCCCGGAAAGACTTCGCAGCCGTCGCCAAGACGCGCGCGCGCGCCGATGCAGGCATGGGGATGCACGATGCAGCCGGCGCCGAGGCGCGCGTCGGGATGAATGACCGCCGCCGGACTTATGCCCGTAAACCCGCTTTCCTTGCGCATGAACAGGGCCGCGATACGGGCGAAGTCATAGTAAGGCGCGTTGCTGACCAAGGCGCGCTCGGCCTCCGCGGCGTATTCCGGCGCCAGAATGACGGCGCAGGCGCGGGTCCTGCCCAGAAGCTGCCTGTATCTGGGGTTGGCAAAAAAGCTCAGTTCCGTCTCCGAGGCGTCTTCCAGAGTATTCAGCCCGGTGAATTCGCGGTCTTCGCCGATCAGGGTCAGGCCGAAGGCCGAGGCAAGTTCCGACAGGCGCATGGCCATGACGGTCCGCCGCGATCAGCGGCCTTGCCGCTGCTGTTGCGGCGCCTTGCCGCCGGTTGCTCCGTCGTTTTGCGGGGCGGCGGGGGCGGGGGCCGGCGCGGCGTTTTGCGGAGCGGTATTTTTCAGCACTTCCTCCTTGATTTTTTTGAACACGGCGTTGCTTTCCGCCAGCATATCGGCGGTGATGTCCATGTCGGGGGTATAATAGACGATGTCGGCAATATCCATGACCAGGGTGTAGCCTTTGGCGGCGGCCAGATTTTTTGCCGCCTGACTGATGACTATGTCAATGTCCTGGCGGATGCGCTGTTCATCCGCCTGAAGCAGGCGCATGAAGGCCTGGGCCTTTTCGCCGTATTCGCGCTGCTCTCTGGCGAAGTCTTCCTGCTGCTTGGCCGTTGGTTTTTTGGCCTGGAAGTCGGCTACTTTCTTTTCCAGCCGCGTGCGTTCCTTTTCCAGGGCGTTCTTTTGTTCGCCGAACTTGCCGTCCAGAGCCGCTCTGGCTTCCGTGAGGGCGTCGCATTCGGCCGCCGTCTTCTGCAGGTTGAAAACGGCTATATTGATATCCGCAGCCGCCGCGTTCAGACCGGCGGACAGAAAAAGACAGGCCGCAAGACAAAACATTTTACGCATGACAAACTCCTTGAGGGTTGCTGTATAGCTGATATCACGCCGCCTGCGGCGGCGCGCCGGGCCGGCGCCCGGCGTCGGTACGCTGTAACTTTAAAATTACGGCGTACTGAAGCTTGCAAAACTGAATTACGTCGGGGCGGCGCAACCGCGCCGAACCTCAAGTATACTTGCGCCGCGCCGCAAGTCAAGGCGGCGGACGCCCCCGCCGCGGCCGGAACGCGCGATCCGCAATTTTTACTTTACATTTGCCGGGCACGTGGTTATTTATATATGTTCAGAGCTTCGGGCAAGGCTTCTTTTCAGGGAGCGTGAGATGGAACAAAAAGATTTGGACGACTTCCGCGTTCTGCTCAACAACATGCTTGAGGACGCCCTCAAGCAGGGCGAAATGACGCTGGAAGACATGACCGACAACAACGAAATTTTCGCCGACCCGGCGGACCGCGCCACTATGGAAGCGGACCGCACCTTCACCTTGCGCATCCGCGACCGGGAGCGCAGGCTGATCAAAAAAATCAAGGCGGCCCTGCAGCGTCTTGACGACGGTATTTACGGCGTTTGTGAAAACTGCGGCGACGACATAGGCGTACCCCGTCTGAAAGCACGCCCGGTGACCAAACTCTGCATAAACTGCAAGAGCAGGCAGGAGGAAGACGAACACCTGCGGGGTGATTAAGGCAATCTGATTTTGTGACGCTCCCTATCCCCGACATGAAGGCTGGGCGCTTCGGACGATTTTCTCCCTGACAGCCGCATATGGATTCGCATGTTTTCCGCATCCTGGCCGTCGAACTGGCGCACATGCTTGAGGGGGCGCGCCTGGAAAAAATCCACAGCCCGCGTCCGGACACTCTGGTTTTCACCCTTTTTGCCGAGGGCCTGAAACGCAGGCTCCTTCTGCGCTTCGGCAGGCGTGCCCCGCTTCTTTTCTTTTCGGAGCAGGTTCCGGAGAACCCTCCCGCTCCGCCGGCCCAGGTCATGCTTCTGCGCAAGCATTGCGCGGGCAGGCGCCTAGGCCGGGCGCAGAGTTCTTATATCTCCCGGCGCATCGCCTTTCCCCTTGCCGGCCCATGCGGACGGGAAGAGGTTTTTCTGCTCCTGGATATGGCGGGCGGGGCTTTTGTCGCGCATTGCCTGCCGGACGATTTTGCGCATCCCCCGGCCCGGCCGGGACGGGAGCTTGTCGAATCCCTGTGCGCACGGCCGTGGGACAAAAAAGAAACGCAATCCCTTCCGCGTGACTTCCCCGTGCTCACCCCCCCGCTGCGCGAAACCCTGTCCTTCCTTGATCCTCCGGAAGGTCTCGCCCTGGTCGCGGATTTGGAGACAGGGGGAGGGGATCTTTTTCTTTACGCCGATTCGGAGGGGCGCCCTGCTTTTTATTCGGCCTGGCCTTTGCCCGATGCGCAGGCGCGGGGGCGCGGCCTGATCCCGATCAGCAGTGTGATCAATGGGCACTATGTCGATGCGCGGGCGCGGGAGCGCGGGCCGGCTCACGGACCTGAAGGCACAGGCGTTGTTCGGCCGGACGATGCACAGGCGTGGGGGCGCGGGTCGGCTCCCCCCGGGCTTTTTACCGCGCCGGACGGAGAGCCTGCCCTGTTCATCCCCGTTGCCGCGCCGGTCGCCTCCCTGTTGCCCGCATATCCTGCCCTGGCGGGGGTATCACTGGTCGCGGCGCCCCTGTTTTTCGCGGAACTCGGCGGTGAAGAACGCCGGAAGCAGGACAAGCCCGCAGCCGCCGCACGCAAAAAGGAAGAAAAACTGGCCGCCCGGCTGAGAGATGAAGAACGCAGGCTTTCGGGCATGGTCACTCTGGGTGAAACGGCCGAGGCGATCAAGGCGGTGTTGTGGCGTTTTCCGGAGGATGCCGCGCCTGCCGGTATTGAACTGCCCGATGCGGGCGAGGGGGCGCGCCGGATTGCCCTTGATCCGCGCTTCAGTCTGCGTGAGAATATGGGCCGCATGTTTCGGGAAGCGGCACGGGGCAAGCGGGGGCTGGAAATGCTGCGCAGACGCCTGAGCGCTGTGCGGGACGCGTCGATTGAAGGGGAAAGGAAGACGGCCGGAGAGCAGGCCGAGGTCAAAGGCGTTGCGGGGTCCGGCCCGCCGCCGCCTGCCCGCCGCACCGGCGCGCAGGCCCTGCCTCTCCGCGCGGACGGGCGGGAGCTGCGCGGGGTTGCCCGTTTTCGTTCTTCGGACGGCTTTTTTTTGTTGCGCGGCCGCAATGCCGCCGGCAACGACCTGCTGCTGAAAAGCGGTTCCGGGCATGATTACTGGCTGCATGTGGAAGACCTGCCCGGCGCGCATGTGCTTGTGCGCCGATCTCATGCGGCCGAGGAAGTCCCGGAGGCTACCCTGCGCGAAGCGGCGGCTCTGGCGGTGGAAAAGAGCGCGGCGCAGGGGGAGGCAACGGTCATGGTCGCCCTGCTCCGCCATGTGCGGCGCAAAGCGAAATCCGCTCCCGGCGCGGTGGAAATCGCCTCCGTGTTGCGGCGTATCGTCGTTGCCGCCGGAAACGGAGGCTTTACATGAGGGGAAAAGGCGTTTAAGATTCCATGCTTCAAATAATTCTCCGCGCGCAACGGAACGGCGGAAGCGAAGAAACGGGCTGTTCCGCATTCTTTCAGAGAGATATATCAGAGCATTTTAAAAATGAAAATGCTGCGGCAACGCAAGCGCGAAGCGCCGCCGCCCGCCCCGCCGGCGTAGGTGAAACCGTGTTTCGCCGTTAAACGCCGGCGTAGGCGCCTCAAAATCAAATTGCTTTAAAGTGAAAATCGAATCAGGGATCGTTTGCAAAAATGAGAAGAGTCGAAAACTGTTTCTCCGAATGTGCGGCGCGCTTTTCAAACTTATTCGGCTTGGGATTGCGTGCCAAGCTTCTTTTTATTTTTCTCGTGGTCAAGGTCATCCCCCTGATACTGCTGGCCTGGATCGCATGGCAGCAATTCCTGAAACTAGGCGACCTCCTTGAGGAGATCGCCGTCAAGGATTCCACCGAGGCACTGAACGCGGGCGCGGTCGACAATATTGAACGCATGTCCACGGACACGGCCCAAAGAGTGGCGGACTTTCTGTACGGACGCGACAAAGACCTCCTCTATCTGGCGGCGATGAAGCCTTCCGGGGACAGCGATGAAGCCTTCCGGGAACTGGAAGCGGCTTACGCGGACTTCGCAAAACATGCGACGGGCAGACTGATCAAAAAAGGCGAATGGGAGCTTGCGCCCGACGGCAAGTCCTGGGTCCCCGTCGGCAACGACCACGCGCCCGCGGACGCCGGCCTTCCGGCCCCCGATTCGGAAAAATTTTCCACCAACCCGGAAAACAACGATTACGTCAACGGCGCCACCTTCCGCCATCGCCTGCCCGACTCCTTCACCTATGAAAACGTCCCCCTCTATGACGAAATCACCTTCGTCGATCTCGACGGCAAAGAAAGGGCCAAGATCGTCACCGCGTCCCTGCCGGAATTCGCCGCGGCGCCGCGCAAAATCCGTTTCCCCCTGAGCCCGGAAAAAAAAGACGTTTCGGACAGGCTGAACACCTACGTCAAGGCCGAAAGCTACTGGCCGGAAGTCCGGAAAATGAAGCCGGGCGACATATATGTGTCGGATGTCACGGGCGCCTATACAGGCTCGAACTTCATCGGAATGTATACTCCTGAAAATCTAGAAAAAGCATCCGCGGCCCGCGGCTATGCCATCGAATACGACCCCCAGGCCCAGGCTTACGCCGGGGAAGAAAACCCCAACGGCCGGCGCTTCGAGGGGATTGTGCGCTGGGCTACCCCGGTGGCGGACGACGAAGGCAGGGTTATCGGCCACGTAACCTTTGCCCTGAATCATGACCATATCATGGAGTTCACCGACCACATCACGCCCATGAGCGGCCGCTATACGGAACTGCCGAGCGCCTATTCGGGGAACTACGCCTTTATATGGGATTATTTGAGCCGCAGCATCTGCCACCCGAGGCACCATTCCATTGTCGGCTTCAACCCCGCCACGGGCAAGCGCGAAACCCCCTGGCTGGAATCGACCCTTTACAACGGGATGACGGAGGCGGGCTATGACAGGCAGGACTGGGAAGAGTATATCCGGGCCCTGGCCTATACGCCCTTTGACAGCAACGATCCGCTGAGCCGGCAGTCACGGAGCAAAAAGCCGGCCCCGGAACTGACAAGGCAGGGCCTGATCGGGCTGGACGGGCGCTATCTGAACAATGCCCCTCAGTGCACGGGCTGGCTGGACCTGACCCGCGACGGCGGATCGGGATCGCTCTACATTCTCTGGAGCGGGATTTACAAGCTGAATACAGCCGCCGCGATCCCCTACTACACGGGACAGTACGCGCCCTCCGCGGCCAACGCATACTCCAGGCGCGGCTTCGGCTTCGTGGCCATAGGCTCCGGCCTTGAGGATTTCACGCGCCCGGCAAAAGCTACGGAGGAAAAACTTCAGGCGGCCGTCGACGAGCATCTCGCGGGCACATTCATGCAGCTCGCCGGGACTACCACCGTACTGATCCTTCTGGTCGTCCTGATCGCCGTCTGGATGGCCTCGTTCTTGACGAACCAGATCAAGAAGCTGATTCAGGGCATTTCCCGCTTCAGAACCGGGGAACGGCAATTCCGTTTCAATTCGACCGTAAAAGACGAATTCGGCGTCCTGGCGGATTCTTTCGACGAGATGGCCGACAGCATCGTGGAAAGCGTGCACAATCCGCTCTGCATCACCGATATGGAGCGCAGGATCATCTATATGAACGAAGCCGGACTCAAGCTCTACGGCAAGTCGCTGGACGAAGTGGTCGGCCATGTGTACGGCGGCAAAGAGTTCATGTATGCCTTCGGCTCGGAATACTGCCCGGTCACGGCGCTGGAAGAAGGCCGCGAGGCCGCGATATACCATAATGAGGAACTGAACCGTTATCTGAAGGCGAGCGCGTCCTACCTCCTGGACATCCACGGCGAGAAAATCGGCTACATCATTGAGAGCGCGGATGTGACCGATATCCAGATCGCGAGGAAAAAAGCCGAGGAAGGCAGCCGCGCGAAAAGCGCATTCCTTTCAAACATGAGCCACGAGATCCGGACGCCGCTGAACGCGATCGTCGGTATGACCTCCCTGGGCATGTCCGCTCCGGGCACCGCCCGCAAGGATTATTGCTTCGGGAAAATAGAAAACGCCTCCGCGCATTTGCTCGGCGTCATAAACGACATACTGGACATCTCAAAGATAGAGGCGAACAAATTCGAAATTTCGCCCGAACTGTTCAATTTCGAGAAACTGCTCCAGAAAGTGGTGAATGTCATCAACTTCCGGGTGGGCGAAAAACAGCAGAACCTCATAGTTTCCCTTGATAAAAATATTCCGCGCATGCTGATCGCCGATGATCAGCGTCTGGCGCAGGTAATCACGAACCTGTTGTCCAATGCCGTCAAATTTACGCCTGAAGGCGGAACCGTACGTCTGAATACCCGCCTGATAAAAGAGGAAGGCGAACTCTGCACCATACAGATAGAAGTGGCCGATACGGGTATCGGCATCAGCGGGGAACAGCAGGCGCGCCTGTTCTCCTCGTTCACCCAGGCGGACAACAGCACGGCGCGCAAGTTCGGCGGCACTGGGCTCGGTCTTGCGATTTCCAAAGCTATTATTGAAATAATGGGCGGGCGTATATGGGTTGAATCCGAGATCGACCAGGGGTCCACTTTTGCCTTTGTCGTACCTGTCATGTCGGGCGGCGGGGGAAAGCTCCGCGTCCTGAATCCCTCGGTGCGCCTGGAAAATATGCGGATACTGGCTGTGGACGACATGCAGGAGATACGGGAATATTTCCGTGATATCGCGCAGCGTTTCGAGATCAACTGCGATATCGCGGCGGGCGGCGAGGAAGCCCTTGAGATGATCGCGCGGAACGGGCCCTATGACCTGTATTTTCTGGACTGGAAAATGCCCGGCATGGACGGCATAGAGCTTTCGCGCCGCATACGGGAACAATGTCCGAGGGAATCCGTCGTCATCATGATTTCCGCCATGGAATGGAGTTCCATTGAAGCCAGGGCGAAGGAAGCCGGCGTGGACAAATTTTTGCCCAAGCCGCTGTTCCCGTCCGCGATAATGGACTGCATCAACGAATGCCTCGGTTCGAACACCTTGCCGGAAGCGCCGGAAGAGTCTGCGGAAAATCAGGACGATTTTACGGGCTGTCGCGTGCTGTTGGCAGAGGATGTGGAGATCAACCGGGAGATTGTGCTTGCCCTTCTTGAACCGACCGGGCTCACGGTTGACTGCGCCGGAAACGGCGTCGAAGCGGTGGAAATGTTCAAGGCGGCGCCGGAGAAATATGACCTGATATTTATGGACATGCAGATGCCCGAAATGGACGGCCTCGCGGCCACCCGGCAGATCCGGGCCCTTGACGCGCCGCAGGCGAAAAAGATTCCCATAGTCGCCATGACCGCCAACGTATTCCGCGAGGACATTGAAAAATGCCTCGAAGCGGGCATGAACGACCATGTGGGAAAACCTCTCAATTTCGACGAAGTGCTGACCATACTGCGCAAATACGCCCACTCAACCGCGAGGTGAAGAAATGGAACAGGTAGCTCTGGGCAAATCCGGCCTCACCGTCCTGCGCCCGGCTTTCGGCGCGCTGCCCCTGCAACGCATGGACCGCAAGGGGGCCGTGGCCCTGCTGCACGCGGCCCTGGACGGGGGCATGAATTTTTTCGACACGGCGCGCGCATACTCGGACAGCGAAAGTAAAGTAGGCGAGGCTTTCGCCGGCATGCGCGGGCGCGTGATCATCGCCACCAAAACCAGGGGCGACAACCGCGCGATGATCGAAGCCCACCTTGCCCAAAGCCTTGCCGCCCTCAAAACCGATTACCTGGATCTCTATCAGGTCCACAATGTCAGGGACGTGCCCCGGCCGGACGACGGCACGGAACGCTGGGAAACCCTGACGGAACTGAAGCGGAAAGGCGTGATCAGGGCCATGGGCATCACTTCCCATTCCCTGGAAACGGCAAAAGCCGCGGCGCAGTCCGGGCTTTACGACACCGTGCAGTTTCCCTTCAGTCTGCTGGCGACGGAAGAAGAAGAGGATCTTATACATATCTGCCGGCAGGAAAACGTCGGCTTCATCGCCATGAAGGCCCTGGCCGGAGGACTGATCACCGATATTCCCGCGGCCTTCGCCTATCTGCAGTCCTTCGGCAACGTCGTGCCTATATGGGGTTTACAGGCCGAAGAAGAACTGGCGCAGTTCCTGCGTCTTGCCGCCGCTCCTCCGGCCCTGGACGCCGCGATGCGGCAGGCCGTGCAGGCCGAGCGCAAGGCGCTGGGCGGCCGCTTCTGCCGCGGTTGCGGCTACTGCCTGCCCTGCCCGCAGGACATTTATCTCCCCTTCATCGCGCGCATGGACCGTCTGTTGCGCCGCAGCCCCTGGCGGCAATACGCGGAAGCGGACTGGGTTGAAAAAATGCGCGCGGCCAAAAACTGTATTCACTGCGGCGACTGTGTTTCCCGGTGCCCCTACGGACTGAAGACGGACGAACTGGTGGCCGACAATGTGGCCGATTACGAAAAGTTCATGCGCGAGCATGGATTGCCGGATCTGCTCTGAGCGCATGTTCAATGCCCTCCGCCATATGCCGGCGGCACCGGACGTTTTCCGGCTTTGTCGAGAGTGTCATACGCCTATTTGAAATAATATAGAGCATTTCAACGTTGAACATACTCCATGTTCGCACTGGAGCGGGAAAACACGGGAAAAGTTTCTTTTGAAGGCAAAAGGCATGGATGCTCTTGCCGGCCCCATCCCTACGCCGCTTCGCGGCAAGGGCTGCGGCTCCCACGGGCCGCAAGCGGCCCTCGGAATGACGGAAAGTCGTCATGAATGCCGGTGGGTTGTCATTGCACAGAGGATTGTCATTGCGAACGGCGAAGCCGCGCGGCAATCCATGCCTTTTAGAGCACTCTCATTTTTGAAATGCTCTAAATAGTTTGTTGAAAAAAATACCTGCCCAACTTGATGATGTGACACCGCCTACGCCCCGCAGAGGTAGCCTACCGTATTTTTTTCCGGAAGAACCAGACGGGAACGCTACGCAGGACAGCCGGACAAATATCCGCCGGCGTTGCCTTTTCCCCGAAAAGTCTTTTCACGATGTCCGGCCGCCTGTGCAGGGCATACGCCAGTGCTGAAAAACCCGAATATACGCCCTGCGCGACACGGGTAAAAAACAGTTCCCCGGCCCCGGCAAGGGCAAACAGGTCCGTCAGCATATCCAGATTCTTCCTGTACATGTCCGAAGCCTCGTAAAAATGCAGCGGACTGCCGCCGGTGTCGGGAATATCGGCAACGGTCACAACCTTGCATTCGGTAAAAAATTTCCGGGCGGCTTCACGGCAGTTCCTGTCATCCGAACAGACAAGCAGGGTACGACCCGCAACCTTCGCTTGTATGCTTTTAAAAAAAAGCATGTAGTCCGTGCGGTAATCGGTATTGCGCACATGCACGGCGCAGTAATCACGCCCCAGAGGGCGTATCTTTGCCGAAACATGCGCGGCAACGGCAGGTTGCAGGCACAATTTATTGAGTATTTTTAGAGGATTGTATCCCCCGCCCAAATTGCAATGCACCAGAAGATCTTCTTCATATTCCTTCTTGAAATCAAATGAAACGGGCAATCCTGTTTCACCGTCCACAAATTTGTCATCTTTATTATATTCTGTTTTGAAGGTAGTCAATTTACCTTTAAGAAAAAAGGGATGGACTGTTAATCCGTCAAGCACATTTTTAAGATCATCATCTACGGAAAGAAAAATAAATTTATCGTCAGAGAGAAAATATCGTGAAAAATTGTCCGCCAGCGATGATCGCAGTGTATCAATCACAAGCCTTCTGTTGTGTTTTTCCGCGTAACGAAGGCATCGGGCAATTTGGCACAGGGTATCGTTAAAGCCTCCTCCCGGCATACATAAAAGATATTTTTGCATGATGATTGCCTTGGCTTCCATGAAAGCGTTGCTGTTCAAGATAAACTGCCTCTATATTACAATTTACTCCAAATAGGATATTCGACCTTTTGCAGTCAACTGAAATTTTTCTCGGCGGACGGTCCAGCCCATCCCGTCCGCTACGCTCAATATCTGCGGAAGGGCGAACGGCGAATAGGCGCGTGATAAAAAAAGCCGATTGACAACGCGTTAGTAATATGTAAATAATGTATAAAAATGTTTTCATACACAAATTGATGCCGGGGAGAAAAGATGGCTACAAAAAATGCCGACTTAAGAAAATACCGATTAAACATGCGTCAATCAGCCTTCCAACGGCACACCGGTATAAATTAGGGGAATCTCTAAAAATCACTTTTTCGAGCCGGTCATAAACCAGATGGATTTTATCGAAAAATCCAAACTGGTGTTTCATAGAATATAAATACATCATAAATACAATTAGTTAAAGCAATTCTCCCTAAATGCCCAAAAACATCCTGGCGAAATCTTATGGTAACCGCTCACAGGGGTCTAGACAAGATCTAGAATTTAGGTTTATTGAAAGCCATGGACTCTGCCACTTCGCCAAATATTCCCCTGAGTGCTGAGGTACTCAGTCGCACACCGCA
>JAISRC010000055.1 GCA_031273845.1 Desulfovibrio sp. | reverse complement strand
ACCAAGTGGCTCTTGCAGGCATCCTTCGGCGTCTATTTACGTCAATTCCTTGTCTGTTCTCCAAACTTTATGCCTTATTGCTCGGAAAGATTGTTGATTGTCCGACAGACTCCTAGCGGTGAAATACGGTTTCGCCTACGCCTGCGGGCGGGCGGCGTTTCGCGTTTATGCCGCCTGAGTATTTTCAACTTTGAAATACCCCGGAGCATTTCAAATCCGATACCCCTTCCTTCAGGGAAAGGCAATCCGGTCGGTTCCTATCCGGCCGGGACGGAGTCATACCATTTCCTCTGACTGTCGTCGTAATCCGCGCAAATAACCCATTGTAGTACAAGGTATAAATAAGTCGTTATATTGCATCAGAAATAGAAAACGGTATCAATCGGCGGCCGGCGCCGGTTGTGGATTGAAACATAATCAGATTGATGTTTCTTTTCCCGCCATGCGGGGCAACAGGGCGCGCAGCAGGACGGTCAGGTCCGCGCTGATTTTTTCGGCGGCGGCGACGATTTCCTCAATGGAAACGGCGGCCGGACAGTCGGGCAGGTTCCGGTTGGTCAGGCAGGAAAAGCCCAGTACGCGCAAGCCCGCGTGAACGGCGGCGATGACTTCGGCGACTGTGGACATGCCTATGGCGTCCCCGCCGATCATGCGGTAAAAGCGGGTTTCAGCCCGTGTTTCCAGTTGCGGTCCGGCAACGCCTATGTAGACGCCTTTTTCCAGGCGCAGGGAGAGGCGCAGGGCCGTATCCCCGGCCAGACGGATGTATTCCGGGTCATAAGCGCGGCTCATGTCGGGAAAGCGCGTGCTGGCGTTGTCGTCGGGTCCGGTCAGCGGGCTCGTGCCGGTCATGTTGATGTGGTCGTCTATGAGCATCATGGTCCCGCTTGCGAACAAGGGGTTCAGAGCGCCAGCGGCATTGGCGATGATCAGGCTTTTTGCACCGCAGAGGGCGGTGACACGCACGCCGGCGGCAACGTCGGCTCCGCTTCGGCCTTCGTACAGGTGGCAGCGTCCCTGTTGCGCCAGAACAGGTACGCCGGAGATACGGCCCGCGACGAAACGGCCTTGATGCGAGGGCGCGCCGGAAACGGGAAAACCGGGGAGTTCGGCGTAGGGGATGTACTGGGGGTCATCGACGGCTGCGACCGTTCCACTCAGGCCGGTACCCAAAATCAGGCCGACGGCGGGGACAAAACCGCGGGGAATTTTGCTCTGCAGGACGCGGGCGCAGTTCTGGACATTTTCGGCGTTTTGCATAATTGTCTCCCCTTCCGGCGGCGTCCGCCGGGCAAATTCAACACGGACGAAATTTTGAGCGGTAAACAGCACAGGATTCTCATCGCCAACAGGGGCGAAATAGCCGTGCGCATCATCCGGGCCTGCCGTGCGCTCGACCTGGATTTCGTATGCGTGTATACGGTCGAGGATGCGGAGTCCGGCCATGCACACGCGGCCGCTGAAGCCGGACCGGAAAAACGCCTGTACCGCGTATCCTCATACCACGATGCCAATGAACTGCTTGCCGTGGCGGACGCAGCCGGGGCGACGGCCGTGCATCCCGGCTACGGCTTCTTCGCCGAAGACTACCGTTTTGCCAGGAGGGTCAGGCAACGCGGGCGCTCCCTGGATTTCATCGGTCCTTCATGGGAAGTCATCCGCGCCTTGGGCGACAAGATCAACACCAAGCGTCTGGCCCGTAGTCTGGGCGTACCTACGGTTCCCGGTTCGGATAAGCCTATTTACGACGAAATGGAAGCAGAAAAATTCGCGCGTACCATTTACGAATTCCAACTGCAGCAGGGCATAGAACGTCCCGTGATCCTAGTCAAAGCCTCGGCCGGAGGCGGGGGCATGGGCATAGAGGAAGTCCACGACATAGACCTGTTCCGTTCTGTGTTCCGCCGCATCCGCAACTACGCTTCCAGGCAGTTCAAGGACGAGGGGGTGCTGATAGAGCAACGCATCCGCGACTTCAACCATCTGGAGGTGCAGATTCTGGCCGAGCGCGGGGCCGGGCGGATCGTGCACTTCGGCACCCGCAACTGCTCCATTCAGAGCACGGGTCTGCAGAAACGCCTGGAGGTCGCCCCCGGCTTCGACCCTTCCGCCGTGCGCTACCGTTTCGACGCCGCCGCACTTCTGGCGAAGGTCACGGAGCACTCCCTGGCCATGGCCCGCGAGGTGCGCTACGACAACATAGGCACCTGGGAATGGATAGTGTCCCGCGACGGGGCGCCCTTTCTCATGGAAGTGAACACGCGCATCCAGGTGGAAAACGGGGTGTCGGCCGCAGTAAGCCGCATCCGGGGAAAGGACGGCACGGACCTGATCGCTGAACAGATCCGCACCGCCCTCGGCGAAGAGCTCGGCTACGATCAGGACGACATAGGTTTTGAGGGCGTGGGCATCGAGTACCGCATCATTGCCGAGGACCCGGACAGAAATTTCACTCCCTGGGTCGGACGCATCGAAACGTTCCGCCCGCCGGAGCGTGACTGGCTTTCCGTGTACACGCATGTGCCCTCGGACAGGCCCTACGACATTCCTACAGAATTTGATCCCAATCTGGCTCTGGCCATCATCCGAGGCCGGGATCTTGAAGAGGCCGAGGCGCGCGGCCGGGAGTTTCTGGACGCTCTGGTGCTGGAAGGCACAAGCCCCTCCGGGGACAAAATCAGGTCCAACGTGGCTTTTTTGCGCAGTATGACCGAACATATATTGATGTTTTAGAGAATTTTCAACGTTGAAAATGCGCAGGCGACGTAAGCGCGAAGCGCCGCCGCCCGCCCCGCAGGCACAGGCGAAACTTGATTTCGCCGTTAAGCGCCGGAGGAAGCGTCTCAAAATCAAATTGCCTTAAGTTCACGATATATTTGCCCGAATGACCGACACATAATCAAGATGCTCCGGGAAAAGGGATGGAAACGGAAAAACAGGTTCAACGCCTCAACGAGCGCCTGACATACATACGCGATATCTTCGCGGGCAAGGACAGCGGGCATATCCGCCTGCTCGACGCCAAGACCGCGGACTACGCGCAGCGCGCCCCCGGCCTGAACGCGCGCGAGCGGCGCGCCTTGGCCCTCGCCCTGGAGGACCTCTTCGCCGATGTGGAAAACAAGCTGGAGGCCGATCTCACGCCCATGGACAAGGTGCGCATCGTGCGCCATCCCCAGCGCTTCTGCCTGCGCGACATCCTGGAAAACGTATACGACGGGTATACGGAAATCGGCAGCATGGACGACCACTCTATAGACCCGGCCATGGTCATTGCCAGGGGCTTTATCACGCGCCGGCGCGGCAAACGGGTCACCAACCAGTCGGTGATGATCGTCGGGCACGAAAAAGGGCGCGGCGAGGAATTCCGCAACGGCGGATCGGCCAAACCCTGGGGCAACGCCAAGGCCCTGCACTACATGAAGGTCGCGGAAACGGAAAACATTCCAGTGCATGCCTATGTCTTCACCCCCGGCTCCTATCCCATAGAGGACACGCCCGGCGCGGCGCAGCAGATAGCCGCCAATATTTACGGCATGGCCTCCCTGCGCGTCCCCGTCATCGCCGTGATTTCCGAGGGCGGGTCCGGCGGGGCCGAAGCCGTGGCTCTGGCCGACCGCCGGCTCATGTTTTCCCACGGCTACTATTCCGTCATTTCCCCTGAAGGCGCGGCGGCCATTGAAGGTAAGCCGGGCCCCGGCGGGCGCGTGCCGGCGGAACTGGTGGAACAGTGCGCCCTGCGCATGAAAATAACCGCAGAAGACAACCTGCGTATGGGCTATGTGGACCAGATCATCCCGGAACCGGACCTTGGGGCCAGACCATACCACTATGACTTTTTCCGGGGTCTGCGCCGGGAACTGTTGCGCGTGACGGACGAGGTTTCCATAAGCGTGCGCGGCCTGCCCCTGTTCCGCGCTCTGCGCCTGCGCGGCAGACGCCGCAGCGCCGCCGCCGGCCGGGACTTCGAAAGCTCCTATGTGCGCTGGAATCTGCCTCCCTCGGCCCAAATGCGTCTGGTGAGCAGACGGCACCTCAAATTCCGCGGACTTTCCCTGAGCGCCGCACTGGACCGCACGCCCCTCTCCCGGCGCATCGCCTCCGTCTGGCAGGAAGCCTGCTGGATCATCTATTCCCGCTTCAGACACGACATGCTGCAAAAGCGCCGCCAGAAAGTTTCGGAGTACATGGAAGAAGTCAAATCCGACTGGACGCTCTTTTTTGAACGCGCCCTGACCCCCCTGCGCAAGCTCGCCGCCTGGTTCGGCCGGGCATCCGAGCGCATGAGCGTGGAAACTGTCCGGACACTTACCGAACTTTCCGAATGGAACGATACCCAGGAGAATCAGCGCGGCGGCCGCTGGGCCTATATCAGCGCCGGGGCCGGGGAGGACAGGGCCGTTTCCTGCCCCAACGCCGGCATTCACGGCTGCCTGGACCAGTGGGCGCCGGATCTCTACGGGGAGTTTGCCGGGGTTTGTCCCAACTGCGGACACCATTTTCCCATGGAATACCAGTGGTATCTGCACAATGTCTTCGATGCGGGGTCCCTTGTCGAGTTCGCGGCGGATGTGGAGGCAGGCAACCCGCTGGGCATGGAAGACTTCGGGGCCAAGTTGGAGGCGAGCAGGAAGCGGACGGGGCACAAGAGTGCCTGCATGGTGTTCGAGGCCCGGATCAAGGGAGTGCGGCTGGTCGTCGCCATGCTCATGGCGGATTTTCGCGGCGGCACGGTGGGCGCGGCGGAAGGGGAGAAGTTCATCCGGGCGGCGGAACGGGCCGGGCGCATGCGTTTTCCCTTTTTCGCCTATGTGCACGGGACGGCGGGCATACGCATCCAGGAGGGGACAAACGGGTTGATCCAGATGCCGCGCTGCACCATGGCTGTGCGCCGTTACATAGACGCCGGCGGACTGTATATCGTTTGTTACGATACCAATTCCTACGCCGGGCCGGTCGCCAGTTTCCTGGGCTGCTCCCCTTACCAGTTCGGTATCCGCTCGGCCAACGTGGGCTTCGCCGGACCGGCGGTCATCGCGGAAACCACGGGTCTGCCGGTGCCGCCGCACTACCACAACGTGTACAAAGCCTTAGCCCGCGGTCATATCCAGGGAATCTGGGACCGGCGCGAACTGCGCTTCAACCTGAGCCGCGCCCTGCTGACCATGGGCGGTCGCAATCTTTACTATCGCTAGACTTGAGGATACATATTCAATATAAGCGCCGTGCCCGAAGAAATAAAGGCTTCGCCTCACGAGAGACTTAAGGATGATGTTCAATATAAGCGCCATGCTTGAAGAAATAAAGGCTTCGCCTTACGAGGAGATAGCCGTCCGCGCCCCGCACTCGGGTTTTGCGACCTTTCCCGACGGACTTGCGCCGGGCGCGGCCGTGAGCGGTCCTGCAGGCGAATTCCGGGAAAAGCCCGGCACTTTGCTGGCCTGTATCGAACGGGAGCGCAACCCGCGCGCCGTGACCTGCCCGGAACGGGGAGAAATCGTCGCGGTACATCGGGAACTGCACGGAAGCTTTGTCGAAGCGGGCACGGAACTGGTACGTTTCCGCCATTTTCTTTCGCGCGGCGAAGTGGAGGCGCGTATCCTGAAAAAAGCACTGCATCTCTTTCTTGCGCCCGAACGGGCCAGATATTATTTTATCCCCGCTCAGGACATCAAGATCAAGACGGCAGGCCCGAGGAGCGTATCCGTGCGCGAGGGCGACGAGCTTTTCATCATGTCGCGGATGAAACGTGAAACGCCGTTGCGCTACAGCGGGCCGGAAGGCATACTCTACGCAGTGTATTTCAGCCACGCCGCCGACGTGGATGCCCGCGACCCCCTGATCGGGGTATGCCCCCCCGATCTTGTGGAGCAGGTGGAAGAAGTTGTGGTGCGTGTGCGCACCGAGTGGAAGGAAAAATTTTGACACGGCGGATTTGCGGCCGTTCAATACAGCAGGAGCATCATCATGGTCAATAAGGTCATTCTCGTCGGCCGGCTGGGTCGGGACCCGGAACTGCGCTACACAAGCACAGGTACGCCCATAGCCAACCTGCGCATCGCCACAGACGAGTCCTATGTGGACCGCGAAGGCAACAGGGTGGAAAAAACCGAGTGGCACACCGTCGTCGTCTACCAGCGCGACGCGGAAAATTGCGCCAACTACCTGTCAAAGGGCAGACTCGTCTATGTGGAGGGCAGCCTACAGACGCGCAAATGGCAGGACCAGCAGGGACAGGATCGCTACAGCACGGATGTCAAGGCCCAGCGCGTGCGTTTTCTGGATCGCAAGGGCACACGGGATGAAGGCGGGGAAGACGCCCCCCGCAAAGAAGCCGGCCGCGTTCGGGAACAGGAACCGCGGGACAACAAAGCCAGGGAAGATTTCGGACCCGCCTTTCCTTCGGAGGCCGGAGGCATGGACGATGTGCCTTTCTGAGGGCAGGTCATTATGAATGATCATATTGAAATAGCGAGAGATTTCGTCAAGGCTACCCTCGACATCCTGAACACCATGGCCGGAATGCGTGCCCAGGCGGGCATGCCTTTCATCAAAAAAGACCGCACTGCCGGCGGCGATGTGTCCGCGATCATCGGCGTGACCGGGGACCGCACGGGCACCATCTCCGTGACCTTTTCCCGCGGTTGCGCCGTGGCCCTGGTCAAGGGCATGCTCGGCGACTCCGCGGAAGACATCATCAAAGACATCCAGGATGCGGTGGGTGAGGTGGCCAATATGGTTTCGGGCCAGGCCCGCGCTTCTCTGGCGGTCAGGGGTACGGTCATGCAGGGGTCCACCCCTTCGGTGATTATGGGCGACGGGCACACAATCAGCCATCAGTCCGGCAAGCCTGTGGTGGCTATTCCGTTCAGTACCGATGCCGGCGACTTTACTGTGGAATTTTGTTTTTAGAGCGTCTCAAAACCAAAGTGCTTCGGACAGTTTAACTTTGAAAATGTATAAACGGCCCTGCACGGGTTTGCCTGCAAACCCGTGCCGCGAGATTGGAGCAGGCGGGCTTTACCCGCTGTAAGCAACTATCTCAAGCATAAAATGCTGTAGGCGGTATCGGATGGCAAAAAATCTCATTATTGTGGAATCCCCGGCCAAGGTCAAAACAATAGGCAAGTTTCTTGGCAAGGATTACAAGGTGCGGGCCAGTGTCGGCCACATCATGGATCTGCCCAGGAAATCCCTGGCTGTGGATGAACAGAACGGCTTCACCCCGCGTTATGAGATTATTCCCGGCAAGGAAAAGGTCGTGGAGGATCTGAAAAAAGCGGCGGCCGGGGCCGACAACATCTATCTGGCCCCTGACCCGGACCGCGAGGGCGAGGCCATCGCCTGGCACATTGCCACGGTCATTGCGCCCGAAAGCGGCGGCAAAAATATCGCGCGCATCAGCTTCAACGAGATCACCCGCAGGGCTGTGGAAGACGCCCTGCTGCACCCCAAGCCCCTGAATGCGGACCTCTACGACGCCCAGCAGGCGCGCCGGGTGCTGGACCGCCTCGTGGGCTATAAAATTTCGCCCCTGCTTTGGAAAAAGGTCAAGCGCGGCATCTCCGCAGGGCGCGTGCAGAGCGTTGCATTGCGCCTGCTGGCCGAACGCGATGCCGCCAGGAAGGCCTTTGTTCCGGAAGAATACTGGCAGTTCAGGGCGCACCTCAAAGGAGCGGAGCCGCCGCCCTTCCGGGCGGACCTGCACAAGGTGGGAGGTAAAAAGCCGGCGATCCACGATGCCGCCGCGGCGGACGCTCTGGAAAAAAAGATCCTCGGCCGGGACAAGCCCCCCCTCTTTGCCGTGGACGGCGTCGAGGTCAAAAAACGGGAAAAGACCCCACCCCCGCCCTTCACCACCTCCTCTATGCAGCAGGCGGCCCACCAGCGCCTCGGCTACACGGCCAAAAAGACCATGAGCACGGCGCAGCGCCTCTATGAAGGCGTGGATCTCGGCGAGGGCGGGGTCAAGGCCCTTATCACCTACATGCGCACGGACTCCGTGCGTGTATCGGAGGAGGCCCGCGCCGCCGCTGAAGAGTACATCGTCCGCACCCTCGGCACGGAGTACTACCCGGCCAAAGCCAGACGCTACAAGACCGGCGGAAGTGCCCAAGACGCCCACGAAGCCGTCCGGCCCGTGGACGTGAACATCACCCCCGAATCCCTCAAGGGAGTGTTGTCGTCGGACCAACAGCGCCTCTACGGCCTGATCTGGACACGCTTCATGGCTTCCCAGACCGCAGCGGCCAAGGTCGAGGATACGGTGGTTCTGGCGTCCCGCAACGGAGCGCAGTTCCGCGCCAGAGGGGAACGTGTGCTCTTCCCCGGCTTCTACGTTTTCGCGCCTCAGAAAAGCGATGATGCCGTGGAACTGCCTCCCATCGCGCCCGGCGCGTCTCTGGAACTGGAAAAACTGGAAAAAGAGCAGAAGTTCACCCAACCCCCGCCCTCCTACAATGAAGCTTCCCTAGTGCGGGAACTGGAAGAAAAGGGCATAGGCCGGCCCTCGACCTATGCGAGCATCATCGCCACCCTGCAAGACCGCGGCTATGCCGGCATCAAGGACAAGCATTTCGAGGTCACTGACCTCGGGCATGTGGTCTGCGACATGCTGATAGACAACTTCGTCGAACTCATGGACATCGGCTTTACTGCCCAGATGGAGGAGAGGCTGGACAAGGTGGCCGACGGCAAGGAGAACTGGGCGGAGTTGCTCGGCGAGTTCAGCAAACGTTTCAACCCGGTGCTGGAAAAGGCCGCCGCCGCCATCAATTCGGTCAAAGGCGGCATGCCGTCGGGCCTGTCCTGCCCGGACTGCAACCGGCCCCTGCAGATCAAGTTCGGCAAAAGCGGCGCCTTCATGGCCTGTTCAGGATATCCGGAGTGCCGCTTTACCAGCGACTTCACCCGTGATGACAAAGGCGAGCCGTCGCTTGTCGAACGCGAAAAAGCGGAACGTGAAGTTGTCGGCAAATGTCCGGATTGCGGGGGAGATCTGCTGGTCAAGCGCGCCCGTACGGGCAGCCGCTTCATTGCCTGCGGCAATTATCCGGCATGTAGGCATACCGAGTCCTACAGCACGGGTGTGCCCTGCCCCGTCTGCGGGCAGGGGGAACTGGCGGAGAAAAGTTCGCGGCGCGGGAAGATTTTTTACAGTTGCAGCCGATATCCGGCCTGCGATTTTGCCGTGTGGGACCCGCCGCTTAAGGAAGCGTGTCCGAAGTGCGGCTTCGGGGTACTGGGTTTGAAAAAAGCGCGCGGCTTGACTTGGGCCGTATGCCCCAACAAGGCCTGCGGCTTCAAAAGAAGCGCGGGAGAAAGCGGCTGAAAACGGGGGCGGGGAGGTTCCCCGGCAGAGGGCACAGCGGCGCGGAGGGCGCATGAGCGGGAAAGAGCAGCCGAGTCTAATCGCCAAAAACAGGAAAGCCGGGCACGATTTTGAATTTCTGGAATTCGTCGAGGCGGGAATAGTGCTCACCGGTTCGGAAATAAAGAGCATACGCGCCGGGGGTACGAATTTTCACGACGCATATGTCCGCTTTCGGGGGACAGGGGCCTTTGTTGTCGGCTTGCATGTCGCGCCTTATGAGAATGCGGGCTATGCGGGACACGACCCGGACAGGGAACGCGCGCTCCTGCTCCACGCCCGCGAGATGCGCGCTCTGGCAGCCGCCGTGACGCAGAAAGGTCTGTCGGTGGTTCCCGTAAATCTGCATTTCCGGTCCGGCCGGGTCAAGGTGGAGTTGGCCCTTGCCCGCGGGCGCAAAGCGGGCGATCAGCGGCAACACCTCAAAGAGGCGGCGGCGCTGCGTGATGCCGCGCGCGAAATGTCCGGGCGGGATTGATCCGCAGTCAGGAGTTTGAGGGTATTGACCCGCGAATGTTATTGTCACGCGAAATCATTGAGAAACAATGAATTTCAGATGTCGGAATCATTCTTTGGTCAACACTCTCAGGAGTTTTTCCTGTTCTTCTGCATGTCCCGAAAGGCGTCATCCACCAGTTTGCCCAAAGCCTTGCACATTTCCTCGTCGGCATTGACGAAGCGCAGTCCCATGAGCCTGCGCCCGCCCGCATCCCGCGACCAGGCCACATCGGCCACAGCCCCGAAAAACTGGTCGGTATCATTTTCATAGACTTTGAAAAAGGTGTTGGAAAACTTGTTCAGCAAGGGTATATGCACGTTGATGTGCAGGCGCATGCCCACGGGCAGGGGGCGGTCGGCTTCCACACAGAGGCCGCCCTTGCCGATGTCCGTACATGACGAGTCTATGAGCGGGTCCTTGGCTATGGGAAAGACCAGTTCGCGGGCCTGAACGCGATATGGGCGCGGCAAGCGCAGGTATCGGCGCTTGTTGTCGTTCGGATGTTCGTTATCTTTCATAAATCGGCTCCTTGGCGGTATCTTGCTCAGAATACGCCCTTACTGTATATAACGACACGCCCGCACGGCAAGCATATTTTCGGAATTTTCTCCGCAAAGCGCCGGAGGAGAGGTTTCAACCTTGATCTGCCGTGCCTTATCGTTCCGAGGCACGGCAGGGAGCTTGCAACTGTTGCCGCATCGTCATTCCGAACGAAGCGGAGCGCAGTGAAGAATCTTCTTAAAAAAATCAAAAAGATGGATTCTTCGCTACGCTCAGAATGACAAGATAAGAAATGTGGCGGATTATGGTCAAAATCAAATTGCCTTAGAGAATTCTCAGCTTTGAAATGCTCTGAACCCGAATTGCTTCAGGAAAAAAATTCTGCCGGGAGGCGGGTAATGGAAGATCAACGATGTCCCTGCGGGTCGAGCAAAGACCTGTCGGTCTGTTGCGGGCCTGTGCTGGAAAACGCGGCTTCAGCCCGTTGCCCGGAAGAACTGATGCGCGCCCGATATACGGCGCACGTCCTGAAAAAATATGATTTCCTTGTGGAATCTATGCACCCCGGACATCGCGCCGGGGTCGACGCGCGGGAAACGGAAGCCTGGTCCGGCAAGGTGCAGTGGACCGGCCTGGAGGTGTTCTCCGCGAAGCCGGGGGCAACGGACGACGAAGGGGCGGTTGCCTTTGCCGCGCATTTCAGCGTAGACGGCGAAGACCGCGAGTTCCGCGAGGATGCGTCTTTTGCCAGGGTGGACGGGCGCTGGTACTATGTGGACGGCAAGGTACACGGGCACGAACCGTACCGCCGCGAAACCCCGCGCGTAGGCCGCAACGAACCCTGCCCGTGCGGAAGCGGGAAAAAATACAAAAAATGTTGCTGGGCGCAACATTTCCATCCACAACCGGCACCGGATGCCGAATGATTCCGTCCCGGAAGAAGCCAGAT
The DNA here is from genome assembly GCA_031273845.1 of Desulfovibrio sp. Taxonomy (GTDB): domain Bacteria; phylum Desulfobacterota; class Desulfovibrionia; order Desulfovibrionales; family Desulfovibrionaceae; genus Frigididesulfovibrio. Next base: position 3,608 of record JAISRC010000055.1, on the reverse strand, counting down.
GCAACGACATCTGCGGGACAACACCGGCCCGCGTCGCGGGCCGGGTCTTTTTCTACAGCATTTATGCTTGAGGTGGTTGCTTACGGCGGGCAAAGCCCGCCTGCAACTATCCCGCGACTACTTCGAAGTTGGCGCGGATATGCGCCGCGGTGCGGGCCAGAGCGGCCTTTTCCCCGTCCTCCAGCACAACCTCGATGATCTCCTCCACCCCCTTACGCCCCAAGCGCACCGGCACGCACATATAAACATCATGCTCGCCGTACTGTCCCTGAAGATATGTCGAACAGGGCAGGATGGTCCTGCTGTCGTTCAGCAACGCATGAGCCATGACCGCCAGGGCTATGCCGGGGGCGTAGAAAGAGGAGCAGCCCGTCAGGTTGATGATGTCCGCACCGCCGGAAATGGTTTTTTTGCTCACTTCCGCCAACTGCCCGGCACTCAGCAGGGCGGTGGCAGGTACGCCGCCGATGACGGCAAGCCGGGGCAGAGGCACCATGGTATCACCGTGATCACCCAGAACGAAACCCTGCACTTCGTTCACCGGCACACCGGTGGTCAAGGCGATTTGCGCGCGCATGCGCGCGCCGTCCAACACCCCGGACAGCCCGATAAGCCGCCTGTGGTCCGTCATGGTTTTTAAAGCCAGCCGGCACATGACGTTGACGGGGTTGCTGGTTACGATGAACAGAGCCTGGGGCGATGCCTGCAAGGCCTTTTGCATCACCTGAGTCACGATGCCTGCGTTGATTTTCAGCAGGTCGTCCCGGCTCATGCCGGCTTTGCGGGCGATGCCGGCGGTCACGATGACCAGATCCGAACCGGCTGTGTCCCGGTAATCGGCGGTTCCCGTGATGTCGCCTGCATGTCCTTCCAGCACGGCGGCCTGACTCAGATCAAGAGCCTTTCCTCGGGGAATATCCGCGTTCACGTCCAGCAGGACAATCTTGCCCAAATCCATGCGGAGACAACAATGCGCGGCGGTCGTGCCGACGTTGCCCGCTCCGATGATGCTGATTTTATCTTTCATCACAGTCTCCTTATTCTTCAAGGCAGTTTGTTTTCAGAGCATTTCAAAGTTGAAAATGCTCAGGCGGCGCAAATGCGAAGCGCCGCCGCCCGCCCCGCAGGCGAAACTTGCTTTCGCCGTTAAACGCCGGAGGAGGCGTCTCAAAATCAAATTGCCTCAGAGCATTTTAACTTTGAGATGGTAGTTACCTGCAGGATTCAAACCAATCCTGAGCATCGTGTTCATGTCTCTGAGTCTAACATTTTTCTATTTAACTTTCAAAACTATTTGAAAGTTAAAATGCCGGTCTCTCACGGGGCTGCCGTTGCCCATACAATTTTATCCGCCTGCACTTTGTTCAGGACGGACAGCCCCCTCCGGACTTTCTCTTTTCCGGACAGTCGGCTATTCGTGCTGCACGACGACCCTGCCGTCCCCGAGGCCGACTATGCGCACCCGGTCGCCGCGCACGAAGTATTCCGAATAGCCCTGCACAGCGATGATCATCCTGCCGCCGTCCAGTTCTATGGTGAGTTGCATGGCCTGATAAATGCGGTGGTTCAAATCGCTGCCGTAGCCGATGTGCGCGCCCACCGCCGCCCCGGCCAGGCCGAGTATTTCCCGTCCCGTGCCTAAGCTGAAAGAACTGCCCAGCCAGCCGCCGATAATACCGCCGGCAACGGCCGGGGCCAGGGATTTTTCTTCCCTGATTAGGACATCGGCAACATCGATCACCCGGCCGTAACGGACGGCCTCAACCTCGCGCAGGTCTCCGTCCGAATATTCCTTGCCTCCGCAGGCGGAAAGGATCACCGCGACGAGCAGCGCGCAACAGGTAATCCGGACGAGGGACGCATACTGCCGGTTCATTGCAACCGCCGGCGCAGAACCGCAGGGAGCGCTTCGGAAGCCACAATGGAAAAAAAAAAACGACCAAGCGCACATGCAAGCTCCTTATCGCCGGATATGCAGGGTCGGACACCGTGCTTCAGCTGTGTGTTATTCTTGGTTTGGAGCATTTCCGGCTTTGAAATGCTCTGAAAAGGCGGGGCTATGGTGGGGTAAAAAAAGCCTTTTTTGCATGCCGATACAAATTGGATCTTTGCAAAATCCTTCTCTGAGTATAAAACTTTTTGAAATTCTGTCATTTAATTCAGCTAGTTAAAATTTATTTTTCCGCGCAGATTTTTTTCGTTTTCCTTTTTTGTCTCCCGCCTGTTTCCCGCGTGTCGTTTTCCGCTCATAATTTCTGATTTCTCGTAAAAAATAACCTTCGTTTTTGAAGCCGGCAAGCATTTTTTGCCAGCACCAATTTTTATATAATATTTGCTAAATATTATATATATGCTATTATGTATTCGTTCTTTCGGGAATAAAATTGGAGAATATGATGAATAAGTTTATTTAATTAGCAAAATATTTGACTAATAAAAATTAAATGAAGATAAAATAATAGTCATAAGTATGAGAATACTAGATTATCAACACAAATTCGATTGGGGAAAAGTATATTTATGATAATAGCAGAGTTCAATTTGACTGCTTCCCTTGATAAGAATGGAACATAAATGACTAGTGTGATAATAAGGTAGCAGCATTTTTGCAATCGATTGCAAAAATTAAATATGGGAGGAAGACATGGGGATCGATGTAAGCACATATTTGTGTGCCGGGTATCCGGCACTTTATGTATAAACTAAAGAGCAAGAGAGAGCGTAGACTGAAATTTTGCGCAATCTTAAAGCTGTAAATTTGGATAATACTTTTACTATTTTTACCTGGAAGATTACAGACGGATTACGTCCATTGGATGGAAGTCGTCAAACAGCAGTAAAGGCTGTCAGCTTGGATGATGCACTGAAGTACATTGTCGGTACAGATAGTGAAGCCCGTAGGGACAATTTGTACCTTATGTACAATGTACGCGAGTTCTTAAAATCGTCTGCATTGATGCAGCGTCTCAGAGACGCAGCTTATAAAGTCCGCACATGCGAGTCATACATGATTTTAATCGGAGGGCAATATGATGTCCCCGAAGAGCTTGACGATGTAATCACCTTCGTGGACTTGGAGCTTCCGAAGCGGGAAGAAATTCAGCGTATTTTTAAGGCGGTAGCTGATCGTTATACAGATGTTATGACGGAAAAGCCAGATGCCGAGGCATTACTGGCTGCTGCCGATAACGCGCTCTGCTTAACGGAATTCAAGACGGATAGTGCTGTCAGCTTGTCTATTGTTTCGTCTTCGCGCGTTGACATTTCATTGATACGAAAAGAGAAGCGACTTGCAGTAAAGCAATCAGGCGTACTTGAATACATTCCGCATACAGAAACAGCGGACACATTGGGCGGGTTCGGAGTTCTGAAAGAGCATGTAAGCAAAAGACGTAACATTGTTGTCCGGCTAATCTGCGAGTCTTAACAGACTAAGGTTATAGGGATTTTCCAGTTTTCGTTGTCGTGGATTCAGCAGTTCATCCAAGCTCAATGTTGTCCGGCTAACGAGAATGGAAAGCTTGGAATTTATATAGAAAAATCCACTGGTTATCATTGCTAAAAATTTAAGTGGACATGCTCATTTGCGATCCTGCTATTTCAACGGG
>JAISRC010000185.1 GCA_031273845.1 Desulfovibrio sp. | reverse complement strand
AAAGTTGAAAATGCTCAGGCGGCGTAAGCGCGAAGCGCCGCCGCCCGCCCCGCAGGCGTAGGCGAAACTTGCTTTCGCCGTTAAACGCCGGAGGAGGCGTCTCAAAATCAAATTGCCTTTAAGAAGCGGAGGCATAAATTTCCCAGGCAGAGGCCGACCAAAGATATCGCCGGGCGGGGACCTCCCCCCGCCCGGACGAAAAAAGCGGCCGAACGCGGGAGATGCGCGGCGCGCGCCGGGCGTGGTGCGATGCAACCCGCGTTGCGAAAAAATCGAAACTTTCCCACAAGATACTGTGATCTTCCCGAGCCTCTTCAATTTTTGCAATGCTCCGGGCTGAAATGTTCCAGGGCCGACATCGCGGCGGACTGCTCCGCCCTTTTGACGCCGGACCCTGAAGCCGTGAAACTGTTGCCGTCGGGCAGGTCCAGGCGGACGGTAAAGACCTTCTCGTGTTCGGGCCCTGAACTGTCCACCAGCGTGTACACGGGGCGCTCCCGAAAAAGTTTCTGGGTTACTTCCTGCAGGCGGCTTTTGCAGTCCTTCGATCCCCGGCGCGCCGCAAGCCCATCTCCGTGCCCGGCAAAAAGCGCACGCACGGCCTGCCGCGCCGCGGCGTAACCCCCGTCCAGAAAAATCGCTCCCAAAAGCGCCTCCAGGGCATCGCTCAGAAGCGAATCTCTGTCCCTGCCTCCCTGCGCTTCTTCTCCTTTGCCCAGCCGAATGTGCCGGTCGAGACCGATGTCCCGCGCCTTGGCGGCCAGGCTTTCCTGGTTCACCAGACAGGACCGGGCAGCCGTCAGTTCGCCTTCCCTTGCTCCCGGTCTTGCGTTGAACAAATTTTCGGATACGCACAGTTCAAGCACCGCATCGCCCAGAAATTCAAGGCGTTCATTGTGTTCTTCCCCGTTCTGCCCTTCGTTGGCGTATGAAGTGTGGGTCAGGGCGACATGCAGAAGCTTGACTTGAGTGAAACGATAAGGAATAGCTTCCTGTAGTTGATCGTACATGAAAAGATTCCTTTTACCCGGGTCGGGCCGCCGTGCATGCGCAAGAAAATATTTCCGCTCTTTTCGCGCCCGCTTCCGTCTGCGTAGCCGGCGCCTCGCGTGATCCGGCCAGCGCATGGAGCGCCGTCGTCCGCAATCTGGTCCACGGGGGATTCACAGGGAAAATATTTCCCGTCAATCCCGAGGTCGATACGATACTTGGTCTTTCCTGCCGCCGCAAGCCGTCGGACATTGCCCTTCCCCCGGATCTCGCCGTGCTTTGTCTCCCGGCCGAGCTCGCGCCGGAAGCGTTGCGGAGCTTCGGCGAACTCGGGGCGCGCGCGGCTCTGGTCCTCGACCCCGGCTTTGAGGGGGGGAATATGGGGCAGGATACGGCGGAACAACTGCGTTCCACGGCCCGGCGTTGCGGCATGGCCCTGCTCGGTCCCGACAGCGCGGGCGTCTGCGTGCCGAAAAGCGGCCTGCTTGCCTCTCCCGTCCAGGTTGCCGTCAGACCGGGGAGCATCGCTTTTTTCGCCCGCTCCGGCGCCCTGTGCGCATCCTTGCTTGATCTCGCCGCGACGGCGCGCATCGGCTTTTCCTCCTTTGTCGGTCTGGGCGGTCTGGCCTCTGCGGACGAAGCGGATATGCTGGATTATTTCGCGGCGGACCCGCAGACAAAGGTGATCGCGGGTTGCCTTGAGCATATTGCGGACGGCCCGCGCTTTCTCCGCAACGCTCAGGCCGCCGTGAACAAAAAACCGGTGATCCTGTTCAGGATCGGGCACACTGCGGCCGGGTCGCGGGCCGTATCGGCCCGCACCGGTGCGCTGACGGCCTCCTCAATGGCCTGCACGGCCGCATTCAGGAAGGCCGGCATCATAGAAGCCGGAGATTTCGAGGAACTTCTCGGACTGGCCGATGCCTTTGCCTCCTGCGCGTTGCCGGAAGGCCCGGCAACGGCCGTCGTCGCCGATGACTGGATTCTGGGCGCCGCTGCGGCCGACTGCTGCGAGGAACACGGCCTGGTTCTGCCGCCCTTGTCCGGCGGGACGATTGAAGAGCTGCAAAACCTGCTTCCCTCCCGCTCTTTGCCGATCAATCCCGTAAACGCTCCGGCCGGTGCCCCGCCCGCGCTCCTCGGCCGGATCGTCGCCGCCGCGCTCCGGGATGCGGCCGCCCTGCTCCTGCTTGTCTGCGCCGATGCCCGGCGGGACCTGGAAGAACTGCCGGACGTGCTCTCCGCCTTGCCGAACCCCGGCGATAAAACCGTTCTTGTCTGCCTCATGGGCGGGCAGAACGCGGAGTGCGCGCGCGAGCGGCTTGCCGGGCGCGGCATCCCCTGCCCATCCTCTCCGGAGCGGGCCGCCGCTTTTCTGGCCGCCCTCTGCCGCCGCCGCTTCCGGCAGGAACAGCCCCAGCCTGTGGATATTGAATACCGGCACGACAAGGGACGCGCCCGCGCCGTCATCGCCCAGGCCCGCGCTGCGGGCGCGACGGAGCTCTCCCTGTATCATTCGCGGGAAATTATGCGCGCCTATGAAATCCCCTGCCTAGAATCCGGGCTTGCCCGCACCGGGGCAGAGGCCGTGCAGATCGCCGCCCGGATCGGCGGACCCGTTGCCCTGAAAATCGCCTCCCCGCATATACCGCACAAAGGCGATGTGCAGGGCACGGCACTGAACCTGCGCAGCCCGGAAGAAATCCGGGCCGCGTTTACGGCGCTTACTTCCAGGACCGCCCGCCTGCTCAAGGAAGCCTACATAGCCGGCTGCATCGTCCAGACCATGTCCTCTCCGGATGCGCGGAAAACGGTCATTCTTCTGAAGCGGGACAGGGTGTTCGGCCCGATGCTGCTTTTCGGTCCCGAAGGCATCCCCGCCCGGTTCCCGCGAAACTTTTCCTGCCGGCTGCTCCCGCTCTCCCTTGACGACGCGCACGACATGGTGCGCGAAATCCTGGATTTCCACGCGCCGGCGGGACAGGCAAAGGAAATAATAAATTTTTCCGCTCTGGAGGACATCCTGCTGATCCTCTCACGCCTTGCGCTGGACTGCCCTGAAATAGCGGAAATCGAATGCAGTCCGGTAACGGCGGACCACCGGGGCGCCGACGTCGCGGACGTCAGGATGCTGCTTGCCCCGCGGCCTCCCGAACTTGCCGGGCTTGCCGGAAGCAAAAACTCATAATGACAGACACAGGAGCAGACATGGCCGCAGGACTGTATATCGGGGGTACCCGCGCCTATGCGGGCAAAAATACCCTTACGGCAGGCATCGGGCTGCAGTTTCAGAAGGAAGGTCTGAATATAGGCTACATGAAGCCCATAGGCGTGATGCCCGTAGAAAAAGACGGGCACACGGCGGACGAGGACGCCGCTTTTGTGCAGGAAGTGCTCGGCCTGAAGCAGCCGGCGGATCTGGTCACCCCTGTCCTGCTTACCCGGGATTTCAAAATGAGCGCCTTTGCCGGGCTTGTGCCGGACTGCCTGCCGAAAATAGCCGAAGCCTTTCGCGCCTTGGCGCGGGAACGCGATCTGATGCTTGTCTGCGGGTCCGGACACGCCCTCTCCGGCAAATACTGCCGCCTGGACGGCATACGTCTGGTACAGGAAATGGACCTCAAGGCCGTTGTCATCGACCGCCTGCAGCATGAAATCAATTACGACGAGTTGCTGCACGTCAAGGAGTTGCTCGGAGACCGCATGCTCGGCGCGGTGCTCAACGATGTGCCCGCGGATTTCATGAACGAGATTGAAAACGTCGTGCGCCCCTGTCTGGAGCGCTACGGGGTACAGGTGCTGGGCGTGCTGCCGCATGACTCTCTCATGTCTTCCATCCGCGCTTACGAGTTGGCCGAGGGTCTGGGCGGGCGTCTTGCCGCGGCGCAGCATCGCGCCGGGCGCATGGTGGAAAATTTTCTCATCGGCACCATGCAGGTGGAAAATTTTATGACCCACTTCATCCGCAACCCCAACGCGGCGGTGATCGTGGGCGGCGACAGGGCCGACGTGCAGTTGGTGGCCATCGAGGGTGGCTGTCCCTGCCTTGTGCTCACCGGCAATCTTTTCCCCAACGACCTTATCCTGTCCAGAGCGGACGCCATGAATGTGCCCATAGTGCTGGTCCGACAGGATACCTACACGACCGCGCAGAAAATGGAAAAACTGCTGACCCGGCACAAACTGCGCGACATCGGCAAAATACGCCGGGGCGCCAAACTTGTTGCCTCGGAACTTGACTTCGACGCCCTGCGCTCGGGGTTGGGGTTGGGGTTGGGGTTGTAATGCCGATTCCGAAGCAAAAATCGGCGCTCGTTCCAATTCCGAATCAGCTACCACCGCCTCCGGCGGTGGTAGCTGATTTTTTGGATCAAAACAATAACGGAAGCCGTTGCGTTATCCAGCTCTTGAATAAGTGCCTCAGGGTCTTCAGCAGGTTTATCTCCGGCCTGAACTTTGGCATTCAGGATAAGCCGTTCCCGAAGTACGGCAATGTGTTTTGCGAGTCCAGACGAAGAATAAGCGCTTCAGCGAGTTTCATTGCAAATCTCCTCCGGATGCAGCTTGAAGCATCCGCTTCTTTTTATCCTTTTTCTTTTTCCAATCAGGCGGTTCTCCATCGCCGGGAGCCATTTTTACTAAACACGGCTCAAAGCGGGCGAGGATGTCCACAAGGTCGGACTGCGCCGCCATCACCGCATGAATGTCTTTGTACGCCATAGGAGCTTCATCAAGTCCGCCGGAAATAAGCTCCACCCCACGTTCTTCCAAATAGACCCGGACGTTTTCCATGCTGAATTCCCTGAAGGCTGCTGCGCGGCTCATCAGCCTTCCCGCACCGTGGGAACAAGAGTTGAGCGAGGCTTCATTTCCCTTGCCCTGTACGACAAAGCCGGAGGTTCCCATAGAACCGGGCACAATGCCCTGTACACCCAAACCGGCAGGTGTCGCTCCTTTCCTGTGGACGATAACGGTTTCGCCGTCATGTTCTTCGCGCCATGCGAAGTTATGGTGATTTTCCACATGGGTTAAGGCTTCGACCCCAAGCGTCCGCAACAAGTGCGAATGAATCAGTTCATGGTTGGCGGCTGCGTAACGCCCCATGAGTTCCATTGCCGCCCAATATTCCTGTCCATCACTACCGGTAAGATCCAGCCATGCCAGATTTTTAATCGCCTGCGGCAGATTCGGGCGTAATTCTTTGGCTCGCTTGCTATAAAAATCCGCCACAGCTTCTCCTGTACCTCGACTGCCGGAATGACTCAGCAAGGCAAGGTACACGCCCTTTTCCATGTGCTGACCTCCCAGCTGCGCAGGTTTCTCCAAATGCAGCTCGCCAAACTCAACGAAGTGATTGCCGCCGCCGCTGGAACCTAACTGCTTCCAAGCTTTGTCCTTGTTGGAACGAGTGACCGGGCAAATACTCCAATCTTCATCCATGACGGGATTGTCACGCGTGTAGCGGCGTTCAAAATTCGCCCCCACACCAAAGCGTGTATCCTTCTCGATAGCGGCAATAAAATCTTCGCGCCGGGAAATGAGTTTTGATAAAGGCATATCCAGTACGGTAAGCCGCATCCGGCAAGCAATATCTACACCCACCGCGAAAGGGATGACCGCATCTTTCACTGCCAGAACGCCGCCGATGGGCAGTCCATACCCGGTGTGAACATCGGGCATTAGTGCACCGCGTACAGTACAGGGAAGCGAACAGGCATTTTCCATCTGTTTGACAGCGGAGTCTTCCACATGCACGTCTCCCCACTGTTGCCACGGAGCAGGGTCAGTGCGGGGGATGAAAACCGTACCGTTGGGAAAAACTTCCATCAGTGCCTGTGCAATGCCGCCCAAAAGGGTATCATCGACCATGCTCACCGGATCAAGAGCAAGTTTGCGGATATTTTCGCACATAACCGCCGCGTCCGCACCTTGGGACAGCGCAATGTTGATTACTTTTATAGCCGGAGGCATAATCTGCGTATGGTTAGGGATGCCGAGCGCATTCAGTTCTTTTGACGAAATCATATGTGTCTCCATGCCGTGTATCACGGTTTTTCATTGCAGCGTGATCCGGACAGCTTTCCCTTTTTCCTGGGTAATGGTCGACTTCAGGTGAGTAAATTTTTCAACAACTGCCAGACAGGTTTTGGTATGCAGCGAAACACCTTTCGTCACAAAGCTGCCACCTCCGGCAAGGGCCATCGGCACAAGAAGTTGATCCGCAAGGTGGCGTTCAATAGGCGCACCGGAAAACAAAAATTCCAGCGCACGTTTACATGCATAACTGGCGACAACTTCCGCCGACCTGCCCCGCCAGCCTATTTCTCCGAATACATTGGCAGCTTTTTCGTGATGGAGAGTTACAATCACAGCATTGCCGCCGCCAACCGGAAGATCCGTTTTATCCGCATCGTCAGAGCCGTCCTTAAAACGCAACGTATCCCGCGTCAGACCCAAGGCGGCAAATTTTTCTGAAAGCAGGATGCCCGCTTCGCGTTCCGTAATGCCTTCAGGGAGGTTATGCCCGTAAATAATTGCCGTAGCCCCTGTGAAGTCGCCATGATCTTCCGATTGGAAGGGGACGAGTTGCGATGCGGGAGAAATTTCCACCGTCGCGCTTCCTCCGCCTATATCCATATAACCAACCTTCTCCATACGGGCAGAAATCCGCGGCCCCAGTCGCTCCAACTGCGGGAAAAGCGTTTGCTGCGTGAACTCAAAAGGTGGAGCACAAGGTACATGGGTACCTCCGATGACGGTGATTTTCGAAGATTCCTTTGTCATCAGGAGCGGAGGGACAATGGCCTGTAAAACCATCGTAATGCTGCCGCCGGTACCGATGCGGAAAGTATATTCTCCCCCTTGCACCGACTCGGGAATAAAGCTGATTTCTGTGGAATTAATCTCATCTCCCGTGACAGTGGCCTTGCTGACAGCCTTGGCAGCCGACACACATGTGAGGTGCTGTCGTTTCATTCCCGGCTTGGGACGGTTGGCCCGAATATGGGTCATGTGAAACGGTTTACCCAAGGCCATAGACAGAGCAAGGGAAGCACGAAGCACTTGCCCGCCGCCTTCGCCCATGCTGCCGTCCACGGTAATATATGCCTTGTCCATCGCAGACCTCATTTATCCTGCCCCCAGCCCCGCAGACCTCTGCCTGCGGGGCGCGACCAGTCTCGTCCGGCTTTATGCCGCTTGAGACTGCCCTTATCGGGATAATTTTTGTATAGCACGGAACATGCCAAAAACTTTCTTTATTGCAACATATTTATTTTATATGATTTTATTCTTTTGCTTGCTACATGGCTTGATTTTGATATTATCTATTTATCTAGATTTTTATCTAAAAATATAGGAATCATAAAATGCCACGGGCAACTGTTGTCATCGGAATGTTGGGAACCACACTCGACCAAGGTCTCGCGCCCCATCGGTGGGAACGCTGGCGTCCAACGGTAGCCTTGGGCGAACACGAGGATTTGCGCATTGATCGTCTGGAACTCCTGTACAGTACGGCACATGAGAAACTCGCCTCCGTGGTCATTGGCGATCTTGATCTTGTGTCACCGGAAACGCGTATCGTCCCTCACCATTTTGAGTTGCACAACCCATGGGATTTTGAAGAGGTGTACGCAGCGCTTTTTGATTTTGCCGCAAGCTATCCCTTTGACCCGGAGCACGAGGATTATCTGGTACACATTACCACAGGCACTCACGTGATCCAGATTTGTCTGTTTTTGTTGATTGAATCACGGCATATCCCGGCAAAAATAATACAAACCAGCCCATTGCCTCAAAAAGAGATGAAGATAGCGGGAACCTACAGTCTCATCGACCTAGATCTTTCACGCTATGACAAAATTGCCGAACGTTTCCGCCGCCAGTCTGAAATGGATGCCGCCTTTCTCAAATCCGGCATTGATACACGCAACTCAGCATTTAATGCCATGATTGAGCGGATTGAAAAGGTCGGCACAGAATCAATGGAACCCATTTTGCTCACCGGGCCAATCGGTGCCGGCAAGTCGCGTATGGCCCGCCTGATTTATGAACTCCGTAAACGGCGACGGCTGGTGCAGGGTGATTTTGTGGCGGTGAACTGCGCTACACTACGGGGCGATGCGGCCATGTCCACTTTGTTTGGACACAAGAAAGGCGCATTTACTGGGGCGGTAGGTGATCGCAATGGACTGTTGCTCCAGGCAAACGGCGGAGTGCTGTTTTTGGACGAAGTAGGAGAACTTGGTCGCGATGAACAAGCCATGCTCTTGCGGGCCATTGAGGAAAAACGGTTTTATCCCATGGGGGCGGACACAGAGAAGGAAAGCGAATTTCAGCTCATCTGCGGCACCAACAGCTCTCTGACAGAACAAGTCGCAGCAGGACGGTTTCGCGAAGACCTGTTGTCACGCATCAATTTGTGGACTTTTCGTATGCCTGCACTGACTGAGCGGCGTGAAGACATTGAACCGAACCTAGACTATGAGATGGATCGTTTTGCTGAAAAAACCGGTCAGAAAATACGGTTTAACCGCGAAGCCAAAGAACTATTCCTAACCTTGGCAACAGGTAGAGATGCCTTATGGCGCGGCAATTTTCGCGACCTTTCCGCCGGAGTCATACGTATGGGGACGCTTGCGGGCGAAAGCCGCATTACCATGGATATTGTGCGTGAAGAATGGACACGTCTGGAAAAAGGTTGGCAGAACCTTGCAGGTAAAGACTCCCGGTCTGAGGAAGACGATGCCCGCTTGCTCCACTCTGTTATTGGAGAAAAGGCCGATAATCTGGATCTATTTGATGCCGTGCAATTGGCATGCGTAATTCGCGAATGCCGTAACTCCCGCAACCTATCGGATGCCGGGCGTCGATTGTTTGCCAAGTCACGCCGGCAAAAGTCCAACCCCAATGACGCTGACAGGTTAAGAAAATATCTCGGTAAATTCTCACTAAGTTGGGAGGATATCGTTACCCTGTGAGCGGCTACAATTCATCAGCCTAAGCTCCGGAGATTTATAGCGTGGTTGGTGCTTCCACCACGAAGCAAGACATGGCTTTCACTTCAAGACATTGATTTTACAGTAATAAATACTCTATCCTTCGGGTCGTCCGGGC
>JAISRC010000105.1 GCA_031273845.1 Desulfovibrio sp. | reverse complement strand
TGACAGAAAGTTGTCATGAATGCCGATGGGTTGTCATTGCAAGAGGGTTGCCGTTGCGAGCGGCGAAGCCGCGCGGCAATCCATGCCTTTTAGAGCACTCTCAATTTTGAAATGCTCTAAGTCAGTGCTTCCCGAATCCGCGGCGCCGTGTGGAAAGCGAAAACATTTTTCAAAACCGTTATGCGTCAAAGCACACCCGGCTCCGTCCGCCGATGTCCGTCCGGCGGCGGGAGCCGGGCAGCATGACCGCCTCCTCGGGAGAACCGACTGCAAATCATTATGATCCCGCATCATAAATACAATCCCGATGACTGTACGGCCTGCGCCGTCTGTACCGTGCATTGCCCCGTGGCCGAGGCCACGCTCAAGTTCAGAGGGCCGAAGCAGACAGGTCCGGCGTACGAGCGTTTCCGGCTCTCCGGGTTCGGCGACGACGCATCAATAGAGTACTGCTCAAATTGCAAGAACTGCGACATTTCCTGCCCCTCCGGGGTGCCGGTTGCAACCTTTAACATGCTGGCCCGGGCCGTTTACCGGAGCAAGCGCGGGATTGTCCCGAGGGATTTGCTCATAGGCCACTCCGGCGATATAGGGCGGGCGCTCCGCCGCATACCGGCCTTTGTGCTGAACTTCGGCATGCAGAACGCCGCCGTGCGCCGTCTTCTGGACCTCGTCGGCCTGGACCGCCGCGCGCCGCTTCCCTCCTTTGCCCCCCTGTCCGAGCGCAACAGGCTCGGCAAAGGTTCCGCGCCGGGCGGCAGGCGCGGGAAGGTCGCCTTGTTTCCCGGCTGCTTCGTCAATTATTATGAGCCGCGTGCCGGTCTGGATATCATAAAGCTTCTGGAAAAGGCGGGCTATGAGGTCATTGTGCCGAAAAACTTCGTATGTTGCGGCCTGCCGCTGGTCTGCGGCGGTCTGATGGGCGCGGCCCTGAAACGGGCGCGGATCAACAGCCGGGAACTGGCCCTCCTGGCGGAATGCGGCATCCCGGTCATCGCCCCCTGCCCGAGTTGCGCCCTCATGCTCCGGCAGGAGTACCGCGACCTGTTTCCCGGAGAGGAAGGGCTTGTCGACAACGCCGCCGTTGTTTCCGAGGCCTGTTCTTTTTTTCTGGACCTGCTGGACAGGGAAGAGCTTCCTCTTGCGGGCGCTCGTCATCCGCAGGGCAGGCTCGCCTACCATGCGCCCTGCCATTTGCGCTCCCTCGGCCTGGGGCGTCCCGGCATCGAGGTATTGCGCCGTATCCCCGGACTGTGTATAGAAGATACGGATGCCGGCTGTTGCGGCATGTCCGGCAGCTACGAACTGAAAAAGGGACGCTATGAGATAGGCATGCGCATAGGGGCCGCCCTTTTCGCGGCCGTCAGGGAGAGCGGGGCCGGGCTTTCCGTCAGCGAGTGCGGCACCTGCCGCGTGCAGATCAGGCACGGCGCAGGTTGCCCCGTTGCGCACCCGCTGTCCCTTCTTGCGCAGTGTCTGGGCGCAGGCGATGCGGTACGCGAAACAAAATTTTGAGAGCGCGGGCGGCGCGGGGCCCCGGCGCAAGTTTGTCAACGGCTGTTACAGCTTTCCGCATGGAAATCTGTACGCCGGCCTAAGGCGGTTTAACTTTGAAAATGTATATAAACCGCCCTGCACGGGTTTGCCTGCAAACCGTGCCGCGGGATTGGAGCAGGTGGGCTGTGCCCGCCGTAAGCGACAATCTCAAGCGTAAAATGCTCTAACGGCCGGCGCGCCGCGAAGCGGCGTGAGTCAGCCGAAAACCACGTTTTTCGGCTGACGGTCCTGCATTGAATAATTTATTTTTCAATGCATAATGTATTAACGATGAGGAGTGCGTTATGAAAAAACTCTGCATGTGTCTTACGGTCCTGTTGCTGTGCACCGGCGCGGCATCGGCCGATGCGCGGTCCGACAAAAAGGGCTTGGACAAAAAAGATCTGCTTCCCGCGTATCGATACACCCTTAAAGATTCTTTCGAGGTCAAGGGCAGACAAGGCATCGCCGTGGACGACAAACACTATTACGTCAGCGGCAGCAAATCCCTTTACAAGTATGACAAAACGGGCAAGCTCCTGGCGTCCGAGGAAAATCCCTTTGAAGGCTATGCCGTCCCCGCCAACCATATCGGCGACATAGACGTGTTCAACGGCGAACTGTTCATCAGCGCCGAGTGGTTTGAGGACGGCGTAGGCAAGGACATACAGATCGCCATACATGATGCGGAAACGCTGAAATTCAAACGGACCTTCAAGTTTGAGCCGGCTTCCGGGCAGGAGGAGGTGTCCGGCATCTGCGTGGACCGCGACAAGCGCACAGTGTGGATGTCCTGCTGGGCGGTCGGCAAGGAAAGCGGCATCCTGAAAGCATACAGCGACAGGTATCTGTACGAGTACAGCCTGGACGACGGGCGTTACCTGCGCAAGGTGCACCTGGCTCCTTCGCCGCAGTGGATCCAGGGCGTTTATTATTACAAGGGCGCGCTTTTTGTGACCGCCGACGACGGCGAGGCCGACGACGATGCCCCGGACCACCTGTACCGGGTCAATATCAAAAATGATGTGAACTATGCCTTGGTGACCATGGAAAAAGCCTTCACCGAGGTCAAGCGCCAAGGCGAGATAGAAGGGCTGGCTTTTGACGAAAAAGCCGAGGAACTGCTGGTGCATTTCAACCGGGGCGCGCGCATCATACTCGGCATGCCCAAGGGCTTCTATCCTGAATACACGAAAGAGATCAGCGAGGTATACCGTTTCAAGGTGAAGCCTGCGGGCAAAAAGTAGCCGGCGGTTACCTCAGGACGGGCAAAAAACGGCGGCGGAGACTATAATCCGCCGCGTTTCCTGCCGGGTCATGCCATAATCCACCACGTTTTCTGCCCGGTCATTCTGAGCGTAGCGAAGAATCTATCTTCGGGGTTTTGTTTTTTTAAGGCAATTTGATTTTGAGACGCCTCCGCCGGCGTTTAGAGCATTTCAAAGTTGAAAATGCTCAGGCGGCGTAAGCGTGAAGCGCCGCCGTCCGTCCCGCAGGCGTA
>JAISRC010000081.1 GCA_031273845.1 Desulfovibrio sp. | reverse complement strand
AAATATTTATAACATACTGAAATTATTATATACGGCTTTCATTGATCGGATTTGCTATATATAAAAATATCAGTATGTTACAGAAAATACATGCTTAAAGTCCGACAAACTCCTAGAATGTCCCGGATGCCGTCTTCCGCCGCCGGCAACGGTTACAGGCTCTCGGCCGCGCCTCGGAACGGCAAAGCACGGCGGATTCCGGCCTGTGTTCCCGTCGGTCGATCAAATAGAATAGGCGGGTTCCTTTATCTGGCCACCATAGTTGAGTATTTTCAATATACTGCTGCGCAATTCCAGAAAATCCGGATTGCTCCTCGCCCTCGGCCGGGAAAAGGGCACATCCAGAATAGTCTCAATTTTGGCCGGTCCCGGCGACATCACCACCACCCTGTCGGACAGGTAGACGGCTTCGTCCACATCATGGGTCACCATGATCATGGTAATGCGCTTTTCCTGCCGGATGCGCAGTATTTCATCCTGCATGTTCATGCGGGTGAAAGCGTCCAGCGCGCCGAGCGGTTCATCCAGCAGGAGCACGCGCGGTTGGTTGATCATGGCTCTGGCCAGGGAAGCGCGTTGGGCCATGCCGCCCGACAACTGATGAGGGTAGGCTTTGCCGAATTTTTCCAGCCCGACCAGATGCAGAAAAGTTTCCACATCGTCCTTCTGTTCCCGATAAACCTTTCTGGCCTTCAGACCAAAAGCGACATTGTCGTGCAGGTTCAGCCAAGGAAAAAGGAGCGGGTTCTGGAAAACAAGACCCCGCTCTGAATCAGGCCCCGCAATCGCCGCACCGTCAAGTTCCAGAGTGCCCGAATCCGCCGTATCCAGGCCGGCAATCAGGCGCAGTAAGGTTGATTTGCCGCAGCCCGACGGCCCTATCAGGGAAATGAATTCCCCGGCGGCCACCGTGAAGGTAATGCCGTTCAAGGCCATAATCCCGGCTCCATCGGGATGGATAAATGATTTGACCACATTCTCAATCCGGATCACGCCGTAAAGGGTTTCCTCCGGATTCGGCGGCGGGGCAACGGAAGGCAGGGAAAGGCCCGGCAACCCTACCACTTGATGACTCCTTTCTGCCACACCAGAACATGGTCCCGAAGCTTGAAGAGCAGCGTGATCAGGATATAGAAACTCACCGCGATGATGATCAGTCCCGCGTAAACGTTGGCGTACGACAACATTTCCCGTTGCCAGTTGATGTACCAGCCGATCCCGTTTTTAACCCCGACCATCTCCGCGGTCATCAGGGTAATGAAGGAGGAACAGGTACCGGTGAACAGGCCTATGAAGACGAAAGGCATGGCCGCCGGGATGCCTACCCGGAAAATCTGAAAGCAGCGGCTCGCGCCCAGTGTGCTGGATACTTCAAAATAGGCGTTCTGCACGTTCAGAATCCCGCTGGAGGTCATAACGGCGGTGGGAAACCAGACCGACAGGGCTATAAGAAAGACGCCGCCCGCGAAGGTCGTGGGAAAAGCGACCAGCACAATGGGAATCCAGGCTGTGGGGGGAATGGGGCCGAGAATGCGGATCAGAGGATTCACCCAGTACCCGACAGTTTTGCTGAATCCGACCGCTATGCCGGTGATCAGGCCAGCGGCGGCTCCGCTGAAAAATCCGGTAAAAAGAAGCACGGCCGATGAGCCCAGGCAGTCCACCAGCAGGTAGACGGCATCTTCCACCAGGACGCTGAGTATGCGGTCCGGCGTGGGGAAAAAAATAGGCGGTAACAGGCAGAATTTGTTGGTGAGTATGTTCAGGACATTGAAAAAGAGAAACGTCGCGGCATAGAAAGCCGCCTTATGTCTGAACACCTCCCGGAAACCCTTACGGAAACGGCAGGCAACGCCTGCGAGGCACAAGGCCGCGGCGGCGATGCAGAGGGCGTAGAGAAAATACGGATGGTCCACGGGCGGATGTTTCGGGCTGTCGGGCAGCCGGACCTCCAGAGCGATTGCCGCGAGGAGGGAGAAAAAAGGGGACAATGTTACGGCAAGACGCATCAGTGCGCTCCTGAAATTGTATTCCGGATTGCCGTGCGGAAATCTGCAGGGCTCGGGCAGGATGCGGACAGGATAGGCTTCCGCCGCCTTCATGAGAAATACCGATTCGGCATACCGATATTCGGAGCGCGTATATGGGGTTGCGGCACATCAAGCGGAACAGATGGAAAAAATAAACAATCTGTCGTATTGACTTTTTGCATATACTTATTTGAAAATAATATTTTATATTATAAGCGGGGCGTTTCAAAATTAAACTGTTTCGCAGGGAGAAGATGGATGACCCATGAATTTGCAATGCGGGAGAAACGCATGCCCTCGGGGAAGACCTGCGCGGATTGTAGAGTGTTAAGCTGCAGAACGCGGGATGAGGCAAAATATCCCGCATTCTGTCTTACGAAAAATACTGATGCGGTACTCCTCCGGGACGCGCTGCAATCCTATGCCGACGACCCGGAGCTGCTGCGCATCGCATACGAATCCGCCGTATTGGAAGCGGATTCGTACGGCAAATTGACGCGCGTGGAAGAAACCATTGAATTTATACACCGCATGAAATACCGGAAAATAGGCATTGCTTCCTGCGTGGGGCTTATGCCGGAAACATCCGTTTTTTCAGCTATTCTGAAACGGGAAGGCGTGGAAAACTATACGGCGGGATGTAAAATCGGGGCTGTTGATAAAACTGCCGTCGGCGTTCCGGAAAAAAAGAAACTCAACGGCGGCTGCGGGCACGAATCCATGTGCAACCCCGTCATGCAGGCAAAAAAACTGGCCGAACAAAAAACGGACTTCAATATCGTAATCGGGCTTTGCGTCGGGCATGACAGCCTGTTTCTACGCCATTCGGAAGCTCCGACAACCGTCATGATCGTCAAAGACAGGGTGCTCGGGCATAATCCGGTCGCGGCGCTGTATACGGCAAACGGCATGTACTCCCGCTTCAAAAAACGGTGAAAGGCATACAGCTTAGAGCATTTTACGCTTGAGATTGTCGCTTGCGGCGGGTAAAGCCCGCCTGCTCCAATCTCGCTACGCGGGTTTGCAGGCAAACCCGCGTAGGTCGGTTTATACAATTTCAAAGTCAAAATGCTCTAACGCCGTCAACACTCCGCAACCTGTTCCACCCGGCCGTCGCGCAAAAATACAATGCGGTCCGTCAGCCGGCGGATTTCCTGCAGAGAATGGCTGACATAAAGAACAGGTATGGAAAATTCCCGCCCGACACAGGCTATGTAAGGGATGAGTTCGTCCTTGCGGGCCGGGTCCAGCGAGGCCAGAGGCTCGTCCATCAACAGGGCGGACGGACTGATGAGCAAGGCCCGGCCGATGGCCGCACGCTGTTTCTCGCCACCCGACAAATGCTTGGGATTGCGGTCCAGCAAATGTCCGATGCCCAGCAGGTCTATCACCTGATCCAGAGGAATCTTGCGCTCCGCCGGGCTGATCAGCTTCATGCCGTAAGTCAGGTTGGAGCGCACGCTGAGGTGCGGGAACAGACGCCCGTCCTGAAATACGCAGCCGACGCGCCGCTTTTCCGGCGGCAGATCTATGCCGCGCCCGGAATCAAACAATGCCCTGTCCCCGATGGCGATGCGGCCGGAATCCGGACGCGCCAGACCGGCGATCATGCCGATTACCGAGCTTTTGCCGGCCCCGGACGGGCCGTACAATGCCGTTACCCCGGACGATGCGCCCGTAAAGTCCACATCCACAAGGAACCGCCCCTGCGTGCGTTTGACCCGCACCCGCACGGAATCCTACCCATCTAGGGCGGTCGCGTGCCGCCTGCTCAGAAGTTCCGAACTCACGAGGGCGACCATGGCAATGATGACGGCAATAATGCACAGGCGCATGGCGCCGCTTTCGCCGCCCGGCACCTGGGTGAGAGTATACAGGGCCAAAGGCAGGGTTTGCGTTTGGCCCGGTATGTTGGACACGAACATAATAGTAGCTCCGAATTCGCCCAAGCTGCGGGCAAAGGCCAAAACCGCCCCGGTAATGACGCCCGGCACGGCAAGAGGCATGGTCACGGTGAAAAAAACCCGCACAGGACCTGCCCCCAGGGTTCGGGCGGCCGCCTCAACACCCCGGTCCACATTGTCCAGGGAAAGGCGGATGGCCCGAACCATGAGCGGAAAGGCCATGACGGCCGAAGCCAGAACGGCCCCGGTCCACCTGAAAGCCAGTGTGAAATCAAAATGCGCGTATAGGAAACTCCCGATGAAGCCATTGCGGCCGAAGGCCAGCAACAGGAAATAGCCCGTAACCACCGGAGGCAGAACCAGAGGCAGATGTATGCACCCGTCAAGCAGCCTCCGGCCTGGAAAATCCAGGCGCGACAAGACCCAAGCCACGGCAATGCCCAGCGGCAGACTGAGCAGGACCGCCCAAACGGCAACGCGCAGACTCAACCGCATGGCGTCCCACTCGACCGGACTCAGTCTGAGCCACTCCATCAGACGCCGGCAAATCCGTATTTCTGAAAGACGGCCAGCGCTTCCGGAGTTTTCAGAAATTCAATAAATTTCCGGGCCGGGCCGACCTTTTGCCCGGCAACGGCGGCAACGGGATACACAACTTCCGTATGGCTGCCGGCCGGGAAAATCCCGACAACACGCACCTTATCCGAAGCAACCGCATCGCTTTCATAAACCAGGCCGAGCGGCGCCTCGCCCTGCTCCACCAAGGCCAATCCCGCCCGAACATCCTTAGCCGGGGCAATGCGGTCCTTAATCTCGTCCCATGCACCCAGTTTCATCAGCGCTTCTTTGCCGTACATACCCACAGGCACATGCGCCGGGTCGCCGACGGACAGACGGCCGTCCTTGCCCAGCGCCGGCAGCAGCGAAAAGCCCTGCCGGATCTCAATGGTCCCGATCTTGCTGTCCTTAGGCACGATCAGGGCAATGCGGTTACGCAGCAGATCGCTTCGGCTGCCTTTTTCCAGAAGCCCCTTCTGATCCAGATAATCGGCCCACTGCGTGTTGGCGGACAGAAAGACGTCGGCCGGCGCGCCCTGTTCGATCTGCTTGGCCAGGGTGGAAGAGGAAGCAAAAGAGGCCTTGACGCTGCCCAAGCCCTTTTGGGCGTACAACGCGGCGATGTCGTCGATTGCGTTGGTGGTGGAGGCCGCCGCGAAGACGACGATCTCCGGCTCCGCGGCGCCGGCGGGGGCGGGCGCGGCCACGACCGGACAGGCCAGGACAAGAAGTGCCGGCACAAGATGCGCGAAAAAGCGCCGAATGCGTTCCATGCTGCTCTCCTTCAAGGTTGCTGTTTAAACAATACATTTGCCTTATAAAAACTACAATTGCATTTTCGGTAATCTCCGTGCTAAAAGAAGTCAAGCACAAATTGCGCGGACGCGCACTCTCCCGAGCAGTGCACGGAGCCGTTGTCGCCGTAATAAACGTAGCGTGAACTGCGCCGGCGCGAAGTTTCCCGCTGGAGTTTTTTATGCCTGAACCGCCTGAAATACATTGCAATCTGAAAGTGTACCGCCTGCGCCGAGGCTGGTCGCAGGAGGAGCTTGCGCAAAAGATCCGGGTGAAGCGGCAGGCCGTTGTTGATATGGAAAAAGGCAGATATCTGCCCAATACGCTTTCGGCCTTGCGTCTGGCTAGGGTTTTCGACTGCGCGGTGGAAGATTTGTTTTCAATCCGGGAGGAAAGCGACCAAGAGGTGTGCCTGCCGGACGGCGATCCGCCGGCGGACGCCCGCCTTGCCATGGGCAGAGTGAGGAACAGGCTGGTAGGGCTTGCCCTGCCTTCCCCCGCGCCTTTCGCCCTGCGGGCGGCGGATGGGCTGTTGACCGGGCCGAACCGCGCCCGTCTGCTGGCATCGTCTCGTGTTCTGGAAGAAAGCCTGCTGCTTGCCGGTTGCGATCCGGCCCTGGAGTTGCTGAACGATCTCCTGCGCCGGGTCCTGCCCATGGGGCAGATACGTTGCGTATTCGCCTCCAGCCGCCGTGCGCTGGACTTGCTGGCCGGAGGATACGCCCATGCGGCGTCCAGTCATTTCCACAATGAAGGCGAAGGCGAAGCGAATGTGGAAGCCCTGCGCCCCGGACCGGGCGGGTCCGTTGTGCCGTGCCGGGTGCTGGCTTTCGCATACCTGGAAGAAGGGTTGATGCCGGCCCGGAACAATCCTTTGGGCATCCGTTCCGTGGAGGACCTGACACGGCCCGACATCCGTTTCGTCAACAGAGAACCGGGCGCGGCCCTGCGCCGCCTGCTGGACCGACATCTGGCCGCGGCCGGCGTGCCTGCCTCCATGGTGAACGGCTATAGGCGCGAAGTCCGTTCGCACGGGGAAGGGGCCTGCCATGTCGTCTGCAGCGCGGCCGATGCGGCTCTCGGCCCGCGGGCGGTGGCCGACTCCTTCGGACTGGATTTCCTGCCCTTGGCCGTCACCCGTTGCGACCTGATCATCCCCGCCGACCTGGAAAAGCATCCGGTCGCGGCTGCTCTGCTCGACCTTGTTCAATCGGGCAGATTGCGCCGGGAACTGGCCGCGCTCCCCGGATACGACAGTTCCGTCACTGGCAGAGAGATCGCCCTGATTTCCTGACCGTCCCCCCGCCCGTGATCCGCCGTACCTTGCCGTTCCGAAGTTCGGCCGGGGGGAGCCTGCAACCGTTGCCGCATGTCATCCTGAACCCTTTGGAAGCCCTCTGAGCAGGCTCCGCGAAGCGCAACTTTCTTGTCATTCTGAACGAAGCGAAGAATGACAAACGCGGCGGGTCCGAACACAGCCCGACAGGAAGCGTGGCGGATGCCGACCTCGGGCGCGGCTTGACGGCCCGCGCCCGCCTGTGTACACATCGGGCATGCGCAACATACATCCGGCCGCATGGGTCGGACTGCTTTTCAATCTGGCATTGGGCTGGCTGGTGTTCGCCAGCGTTACCTCCATGGATATTTCCACCCTCCCCGCGGCCGAGCGGGCAACGGCGGAAGACTTCATCCAGGCAGTGCTGGCCATACGCCCGTTCTTTTTCGGGCTTTTGGTCCTTCAGGCCTTTTCCCTAGCTCTAATCGCCTCAGGACGCGGCTTCGGCCTGATCCCGGCCGCTCTGGCCGCCTTTTTCATAATGCCGACCAGTCTGATCTATCTGATAGGCTGCGCTCTCTCCTACAACAGAGTAAAATACGCGGACTTCAGGCCCGCGCCGCCCGGTGCCGCCCGATCGGGGGCTTTTTTCATCTGCCGCTCGCCCTACCTGACCGCATCGCGGGTGCCGGCCGCGATTTTTGCCGTGGCAGCGCTCGTATCCTTCATGTTGCTGCATGCCCTGGATTACACGCTGATCTGTTCGGGACTGGCCGCGGCCTGCGTCTACTGCGTTTCCCGGGCGTCCAAAAATCCGGCCCTGAGCCTGCATGAAGAGTATTTCGTGTTCAGCCCGGCTTTTTTCGCAACCCCTCTGCTGGTGAAATATGATGAGGTCGAGGAAGCGCGCCTGGAAGACAGGAACACGATCATCTTTCGGCTGCGTTCGGACGCCGGAACGCGGGAATTGCGCTGGAACCTGCGCAATCTGGACAAACGGGACAGGCGGGAAGCCGTGACGGAACTGGGCGCGGCTCTGGAAACGCACAAGGTGCCGTTGCGCTGAATCCTCTCCCCGGACATTTCAGCGATTCAGGTCGCGCAGGCGCACGATGCGGATCTTTTTGTCGCGCGTTCGTTCAAATTCTTTAAGCGCATCCATGGTTTCCGGCAGGGGATGCCCTATGGCCACGGCCCGCCCGTTGCGCAGGGCAAGACTTTCCGCCTTGCGCAGCGCCTCCATAACGGCGGCGCGCGAATGCACCACATCCAGAAAGACATCGCGGCGGTAATGCTCCAGACCCAGGCGCCGGCCCTCCGCGGCAAAGACGGAGTCGGGATGGGTCACGCTGTCCAGCATGAAAAGCTTGTGTGCGCGCAGAAATTCAATGACGCTGTCCACACCCGCGGCTGACCGGGTAAAACGCGAGCCCATGTGATTGTTGAGCCCCGAGGCATGAGGCACGGCAGCCAGGGAAGAGGTCAGGACGGCGCGTATCCTGTCGGGGTCCATGCCGGTCAGGAGCACGTTGGGGCCGGGTCGGACGCCGGGATAGCCCAAAGGTTCCATGGGCTGATGGATGAGCACTTCGCGCCCGGCGGCGGCGGCGGCTTCCGCGCCCTCGCGCGTAAAAGGTCCGTGCGGCCAGAAGGCCAGGGTCACCGGGTAGTCCAGAGCCAGCAGGGATTGAGTGGGGAGGCGTTTCGCGCCCAAATCGTCCATCACTATGCACAGGCGCGCTTCAGCTTTGCACAACCGCCCGCCCGCGGCATCCGGCGCGGCCGGTTGCCGCAGGAGAGGGGGGGGCGCGGAATCAAGCGTACCCGCTTCTTCAAAGGGCAGGCTCTGCAGATCCGCAAGGGCCGCCGCCACGGACTTTTCCGCATCCAGTTCAGCCGTGGACGGACTTGCCGGGCCGAGTCGCCGGCGAGGGATCTCCGGTTCGTCGGACGGGATTCTCAGACCGCGGGGGAGTTTGGTCTGTCCCGTGACTGCCTGATGTTCCGGAGCGCTTCCGCGCGCGGCGTTCCGGGCGGGGGCGGCCCAAGGTTCCGCCGCGCCCGTTGTTTTCCCCGCGCTTGCAGGCACAGCCGAAATTTTTCGTTCGGCAGGGCCTTGTTGCGCGGAGGGAGTTTCAGGCGCAACGGCGGCGGGAAGCCGGGACAGGAAGGCAGACGGATCGGCCGCGTCCCGGAAATAGAAACGGTTAAACAGCAGAACCCCTGACCCGGCAAACAGCAAACCCGCGAGAAAGGCCAGGATCACGGGCGCATGCGATCCTTTTTTTTTACGGCTTGTCTTTTTTCGGGCCTTTTTTCCGGGGGACTTTCCCCCCTTGCCGCTTTTTTCGGCGGGTGCGGCCATGTTTAGGTATCAGCCGGCCTTCAGCGGCCGTGGACTTCGGAGATTTTGGGCAGATTGCGGACGAGCTGCAACGCCATACGCAACTGGTTATCCTTGTCCAGCAGGGCCTTGGTGTCGTCTTCCAGGAGTTTGGGCCGGTTTTTCAGTTCCTCTTCCGCCGCCTTTTTGCTGTTGTTCTCCAGGTGCCGGGAGAGGTCTTTTTCGCGTGTGCCGAAAAAGCGTATTGGTTTCTCTTCCTTCTCCCGTTGCGGCTCAAAGGGTATCTCAAGGTCCGGGGCTATGCCGTCGGCCTGTATGGAGCGCCCGCTGGGCGTGTAGTAGCGGGCTATGGTCATTTTGACGGCTGTGCCGTCGCCCAAGGGTTCGATTTTCTGCACCGATCCCTTGCCGAAGGTGCGTTCGCCCACGATTACGGCCCGGTTGTGATCCTGCAGGGCGCCGGCGACGATTTCCGAGGCCGAGGCCGTACCCTGGTTCACCAGCACCACCAAGGGGCATTCAATATCCGTGGAGGTATTTTTAGCCTCGTGCGTTTCCAGCACCTGGCCGCCGCGCCCGCGCATGCTGACGATACCGCCGCTCTTGAGAAAAATGTCGGTCACGGTCACAGACTGCTTGAACAGCCCGCCCGGATTGTTGCGCAGATCAAGCACCACGCCTTTGATCGCCGCTTTCCGGCTCTGGGTGCGCAGAGCTTCCTGCAGTTCGTTGGTGGTACGGTCGTTGAAGCGGGTCAGGCGTACCCAAAGAAAGCCGTCGTCGTCAAGAAAGCGCGTTTTGACGCTGATCAGGGGGATGGCGTCGCGCACTATCGTAACGCTTTCCGGCGTCTTTGCGTTCTTGTGCATGATGAGCAGTTCCACAGGCTCACCTTTGGGTCCGCGGATTTTGGACACGGCCTCCTGGGCGGTCATGTCCTGAGTCGGGTGCCCGTCAACGGAGAGAATGGTGTCTCCCGCCTTCAGCCCGGCCTTGTCCGCCGGCGTGTCCTCAATGGGCGAAACGACGATAAGCTGGTTGTTTTCCGTGGATATTTCTATGCCTATGCCGAAAAATTCGCCTGTGGTGGCCTCCTGCATTTCCTTGAAGTCTTCCTTGCCCAGGAAAGTGGAATGCGGGTCCAGCGACTCCAGCATGCCCTTGATGGCCCCGTTCATCAATTCTTCGTTGTTGACCTCGCGCACATAGCTGTTGCGCACCAGATCGTAGGCCCTGGTGAAACGCTTGAGGTCGCCGTATTTGCCCGTCGCTGCATCCCCGCCTGAGCCGCCGGAGGCGCTGCAAGCCGGACCGGCCAGAAGAATGAGCATACACAGGGCGAGCAGGGGACGGATCACTGCATTGCCCGGTACGCGGCGGGCGCGGGCTACGTGTGTTCCGGAAAAGTACCGCATGAATGCGCGATCCGTTGCAAGGCGCATGGCGTCTGTCCTCCTGTGGAAATTGTGATGTTTCAATCCGCTCATGACGATGCGAGCCACGGCTCCGGATTAATGGCTTTTTGCTTGAAACGCAATTCAAAATACAGGCCGGGTCCCTTTATCGCGGGATAATAACCGGCTGTGCCGACTTTCTGCCGTTCCCGCACTTCCTGTCCGACCTTCAGGGGGCAACTGCCGAGGAAGGCATAGAGCGTATAATAGTCTTCGCCGTGCTGCACGATGAGTACCGTGCCGAAGCCGCGCAGAACGTCGTTGTGTACCACCTTGCCCCCGGCCACCGCCCGCACCTCGGCGTTGTCCGCCGCCGAAAAACCCAGCCCGCGCGAGGCCGGCTCGGCTTCGGGGCGGTAGCCGACCTTGACGTTGCCGTTGATCGGTCTGGGCAGTCTGCCTTTCATGGCGGTCAGGTTTCCGCCGGAGCGCCGGGAAATTTCAAAATTCAGGCTGTTTATCAGTTTGAGGGCCGCGTTGAGTTCGCTTTCGGCGTTGCCGCGTCTGCGCCGGATATCTGCCAGACCTTTGTCATAGGCCAGACGCGCCTTAAGCAGCCGGCCCTTTTCCGCGTTGACGGCCGCCAGTCTGCGTTGCATTTCTCCGGAAAGCTTGTCCCGTCTGCCGATGACGCCAGCCAGCCTGCTTTCCCGCGCATCCAGTTCCTTGCGGTATTTTTCAAGGGCGGCGTAAAGTTCTTTGGACCATGCGAAATCGCGCTCGTCGTCTGCCTTCTCCATGCCCGAAGTCTCGCCCCCGGCCGCGTTGCGCTCGTTGATTTCCCAAAGCAGGCGCAGGGTCCGGGCCAGAGCGGCCTCGGTTTTCTTCTGTTCGTCCAGCAGTTTTTCGTATTCCAGACGGGCATTCTCACCCGCCGTGCCCAGTTCCAGCAGTTTGCCCCGTTCGGCGGCCAGACTGCCTTCCAGCGTCAGAATGCGTTTTTCCGCCGTAGCGAGGTCCGCGTTGAGCTTGCGTTCCTCGGCGGTCATGCGTTGCAGGCTCTGTTTGCGCTCCTGCGCGAATTTCTGTTCCACGGCAAGATCTTTCTCAAGCTGCTCCAGGCTTTTCGGAGCGGTCGCCGCCCGGCCGGGAAAGGCGCCCGCGCAAAGCGCAAAGACCGCGCAGGCGACCAGAAGAACAGAAAAGGAGCAACCGGGAGCGGGGTAATCATTCGACGTCATGGTCCAGAAAGCCCCCCAAAGGGCATTGTCGGCACAAAGGTTTGTTTTTTTTGCAAAAGACATTTCCCGTGCGCACGATGAGGGCATGATATTCGTTGTACAGGACGGTGTCCGGCGGGAGCGCATCCATGAAAAATTCCCGGATCTCGTCATAAGGCATATCGTCGGGGAAAAAACCGTGCCTGTTGAAAATGCGGCGGGTGTACGCGTCGACGACAAAGGACGGCATGCCCAGGGCATAAAGCAAGACCGAGTCCGCCGTTTCCGGCCCAATGCCGCGCACGGCAAGCAGCTCGGCCCGCAGGGCGGCGGGATCGTCGCCGCGCAGAAAATCCAGGCCGGCTTTGTCCCGGCTCCGTGCCCATCCTTCGCGGGAGCGCAGGAAATCCAGCAGGCCCCGCAGGCGTGCAGCCTTCATGCGGTAGAATCCGGAAGAGCGGATCAGGTCCGCCAGTTCCGCGTCCGCCAAAGCGCACATGGCTTCCGGGTGCAGAGCGCCGCCTTCCCTGAGCCGGGCGACGGCCTTTTCCACGTTGCGCCAAGCCGTGCTCTGGGTAAGGATCGCGCCTACGGCGATTTCAAAGGGCGTGTCGCCCGGCCACCAACGACAAGGGCCGAAGTGTCCGGACATGGCGTCGTAGAGGCGCATCAGGGCTTCGGCGCGCGGCTTCCGCCGAGGCCGGGAAGGCTGCACGGCGGCTACGGGTTTGCGCGCGGCGTCAGTCATGGTTCAATCCACAACCGGCCCCGACCGCCGATTCCGTTCCTCTATGGTCCGCGCACGCAGGCTCATAGCAGGCCTCTTTCGACAGAAAGGGAGTTCGACGTCCCGCATTCAAACGAGTTTGCATGCGACGTGCCGTCAAAAATCAGGGCTGTCCATTCTCCGCGCGCGAGACGGCGGGCTTCGGGGAACCCCTCGGCTTCGTAGGCGGCGACCACACTGTCCGCCTGCATGTCCAAGATGCCGGAGAGCACGAGCAGGGGTTTCGCGCCGGCGTCCGTTGCAAGTCCGCCCATGCGCGGGGCCATGTCCGTGAGCGACTCGGCCAGGATATTGGCCAGGATCAGGTCATAGCCGCCTTCGGCCAGATCAAGGTCTCCCAAACGCAGACGTAGGGTTTCCGGGGCAAGGTCGTTGCCGGAGCGGTTTTCCAAGGCGCTTTCCACGGCTTCGGGGTCCGTGTCCAGGCCGTCGCCGCGCAGGCCGAGTTTGGCGGCCGCTATGCCCAGAATGCCGGAACCCGTGCCTAGGTCGAGAAAACGCGCTCCCGGCCGGATGCGGCCGCGCTCAAAAAGATCGGAAAGGGCTTCCAGACACAGGGCTGTGCTGGCATGATGCCCGGTACCGAAGGCCGTTTTCGGCTCTATGACGACGGGGATGCGCTGTGTCGCCTTTTTTTCTTCTTTCATCCAAGGGGCAAGCACCAAGAAATGTCTGCCGCATTCCACAGGCGTGAAGAATTCCTTCCAGGCCTCGGCCCAGTTTTGTTCTTCGATCCTGCCACGGGTAATGCGAGCGGAGGGCAACAGGGCGCTCAGGTCTTTTTCCAGAGCGGCGCATGCTTCGGGGGTACGAAGGTATGCCGTGCAACGCACGGCTGCGTCTTCGGGCCCTTCTTCCCATCCGTGGGCAAGATGCCGGGAAAGGACGGCGGCGAGCAGGTCCCCGTCGTCTTCCGTGCTCCCGGCGGGCAGGCCTATGTCCAGCCTGGTCAGGAATCCCATATCGGCCGTCGGGCGGAAATCAAGGGCGGACCGGTCAGTGACCGCAGCAGGAGGCGCACCCGGAGGAGCAACCGCCCCCGTCTGTTTCCAGTTCGGATTCGACCATGAAACCCATCCCGGAAAAGTCCACCTTGACGTTTTTGGCGGCGCTGTATAGGTCGCTGTTTATGCAGAAGGAATAGCCTTCGGCGTCGAAGACGGTGTCTGTTTCGCCGGCGTCGTCTAGGGCCAGAGCCAGACGGGGGCCGGAGCAGCCGCCGGGCGAGAGGAAAACGCGGATGGGGCTTTTGTCCTTGCCGGTAAAGTAGGCGTCCAGTTCTTCGCGGGCCGGTATGGTGAGTTCGAACATATTGTGCTCCGTTGAGCGGCCGTGCGGCCACGGTTGAATACTGCGTTATCGACAAGAGGTAATGGCGGGGAACGGCTTTGTCAATGCACAAGTTGCCGGCGCGCGCTGAAGATCGTGCGCCCGCGGGAGAGGTTCTGTATGGAAAGGAACGCACGGATTTATGTTGCCGGCCATCGCGGGCTGGTAGGTTCGGCCCTTACCCGCGCCCTTGCCGCCCAAGGGTATGAAAATCTTGTGCTGCGCACCCGCGCCGAGCTCGACCTGTGCGACCGGGAGGCGGTGGAGGCTTTTTTTGCCGCCGAACGTCCGGAATACGTCTTTCTCGCGGCGGCCAAGGTCGGGGGCATACACGCCAACAGCACCTATCCGGCCGACTTCATCCGCGAAAATTTGCTGGTCCAGTGCAACGTCATTGACGCCGCGCGCCGGCACGGCTGCAAAAAATTTCTTTTCCCCGGATCTTCCTGCATTTATCCGAAGTTCTGCCCTCAGCCCATACGCGAAGAATATCTGCTTTCCGGTCCTTTGGAGCCGACCAACGAATGCTATGCCCTGGCCAAAATTGCCGGTCTGAAGATGTGTGCCGCATACCGTGCCCAGTATGGGTTCAACGCCGTCAGCGTCATGCCCACCAATCTTTACGGGCCGGGCGACAATTTTCATCCGGAAAACAGCCATGTGCTGCCCGCGATGATCCGCCGTTTTCACGAGGCCGGGCGGCGCGGCGCGCCTTCCGTGGTCATCTGGGGAACGGGCACGGCGCGGCGCGAGTTCCTGCATGTGGACGATCTGGCCTCGGCCATACTTTTCATCATGCGAAATTACGAGTCCGGGGAGCACATTAACGTCGGCTGCGGCAACGATCTGACCATCATGGAACTGGCCCGCGCGGTGGCCCGGACGGTCGGCTACGCCGGGGACATAGTCTGTGACCCAGCGAAGCCGGACGGCACGCCGCGCAAGCTGCTCGACACAAGCCGCATCACGGCTCTGGGCTGGCGGCCTTCCATCAGCCTTGAGCAAGGATTAGCCGACACTTACGCTTGGTTCCTGCAACAGGAAGAGTTGCGAAACTGACGATCCGGCATTGAGATACCGTGTCGGTCTCTTTCCATATCCGGCTACGGCGAGGAACCCTTCAAGGCTGAGATTGGGGCCGAGAGCGTCCAGGCCGGGAACGTGGACGACGATCCGGAAAAACCATTCAGCCTGCTGGTTCAGCGCGAGAAAGTACCCGATTATATCAACGACGTGACTTGGTTGTTGCACAAGCCGGCTGGTGCCCACGGCGGCCACTACGACAGATGGGGCGCTTGATCATGAAATGAAGCTTAGACTTTAGAGCATTTCAAAGTTGAAAATGCTCTATGGTCGTGCAGGAGCAGAAAAACGCGGGGAAAATTTTGAAGGCAAAAGGCATGGATTCCCACGGACCGCAAGCGGCCCTCGGAATGACAGAAAGTTGTCATGAATGCCGGTGAGTTATCGTTGCATAGAGAGTTGTCAGTGCGAGCGGCGAAGCCGCGCGGCAATCCTTGCCTTTCAGGGTATTCTCAAGTTTGAAATGCTCTAAAAATAGTATGCGAGTCCGGCGTAAGCGCGCGGGCTGGGATGATGTCTTTCTCACCTCAGCCTTGGCGGCCAAGCCTTTATGAGCTTGATTTCATTCGATTGCCCTGGTAGCTGCCCGTTAGCGGCTTGACTTGCGCTGTCCAGTTGCATATACAGATTTCCGCATGGAAATCTGTATATCAGCGTATGGGTGGATTTTACTTTTTGCCGGCCTATTGCTGTCCGAACGCCAAATTTATAGCCGCCCACGCCGACATGGCTCAGATAGTAGAGCAGATGATTCGTAATCAGCACTGCACAGGAGGATTTTGGTAGTTTTAATTATGTAAAATCAGTATATTACCCTATACAGGGTATGGCCGGATTTTACTTTTTGCTACCCTATTGCTACCCAAACGCGAAATTCACAGCCAACCACGCCGACTTAGCTCAGATGGTAGAGCAGCTGATTCGTAATCAGCAGGTCGTCAGTTCAATTCTGACAGTCGGCTCCAGAAAAATCAGGGGTTTATGTGTATCAGAGGCACATAAACCCCTCACTTTTTGCTCAAATCAGGGTAGCAATAGGGTAGCAAAATGAGTGTCGCAACCGGAAACCGTTGCGGCCATTGCCCAAAACGGCCAAGGCTCAATTCGGCCTGCCCCATCCACAAGGGACCGGGCGGCTTGCCGCGCATCCTTTACCGGGGAGGGGATCACTTTGTCAGTTGAAACAGGTTTGGCATTTTGCCCGGAAGTCGGCACGGGGGAAGGTTTTCGAGGCTATTTGAGCAGCGCAAGAATTTTGATCAGATTTGTCATTAAATGATAGGAGAATGATAGAATTTTGCACGATCTTTGGCACTAAAATGGCGGGAAATTGATAGGGTTTCCCCGCCTGCCGATCATTTTTTAACGCTCACTCCGGCCTCCGTCACAATTCCCGACAGATCCATATCGCCCGGCCTATAATCGTTACCAAGTCTGACAACTGCTCTCTGGTATCCACCTCGAAAGGCGGGTACACAGGATTGAAGCTCGATAAAATTATCTTACCGGGAATAGCATTTATTGTCTTCAGGTAAACTAAATCTTCAATAGCCAGCGCAAAAATCTTATCAGAAGCAAGCTGTTTCTGGCTTTGGTCAATTAAAACAAGGTCGCCGTTGTCGATTGCGGGGGACATGCTGTCACCTGCAACACGCATCAATACCATAGTATTGATATTCCCTTTTCTTTTTAGAAAATCATAACGAAACGCATATTGTTTGTGCTGGTCTGTAACTTCCAGACTGCCATGTCCGGCGCTTACAACTGATTCGGCCAGAGGGATAAGAACTAGTTCATGTGTGTCTGTGGCCACAGTTTCGATGCCGGTGTGACTTGTTGTTGATATAAAAGACTTTTTTCCAGCCGTTCTGTCTTCAGGCTGCACCGCTTCATAGTACGCTATGGGGTCACCGGCGCGCAGGTTTCCCGCTGTAGCACGGGATATGGCAACCTTGTCCGTGGTGAATATAGGGCCAGTCCCCATCAATAGCCATTCTGGGTTTACTGAAAAATTGACGCAGACCTTTTGCAAGACGTCATGATTTGGAATAGCTCTCGCGCTCTCATAGCTCCTTAATGTATTGGGATTGATGCCGATTTTTGTAGCAAAATCGGCTTGCTTCATCTTCCCTCTTACGGCGAGGATGCGCTCTGAGATAGTCTTCATGGCCTGCACAAGTTCTCGAGTGAAAGTTTTGCGTTGAAGGTATGCAAGCGCAAAATATTAACGTATTGATTTCGTAAAATTTTAGGCATTTTCCACTTTTTTTAAGTTTTGCGTCAAAATATGTTGACAAGGCATAAAATCTCACGCATAAGGGACGTGAAGGCAGATTAAAAAAATCATCAAGACATCAACTTACCCGGTGGGTGCCGGAGGGTCAAGCCCGCTGCACAACCTTTTTATGGACTGCGATGAGAAACGACGAAACCAAAATGGACGGAGGCGTTTATGAGCCAAGCCTATAACCCCTACTATTTTGACTGGACCGAAAATGACCTGCGCAATGCTATATGGGACGCCAACAACGGACGCTATTGGCGAGGCCCGTATGGCGATGTCGGAGAACTGCGCGCTGAACTTCGTCACCGTGGCCTTTGCGACAGGGGCTACCACGAAAAAGCCGAGTGCCCGAAGGAAGAGAAGGCTTAGATTATGCGCCAAGCGTCCCTGATGGATCTGCTTCCGAGCAATCCGGACATCCCCGTTGGTCTGGCCGGGCTTATGCCATCGATCCGGGCCGAGATGCACAGGGTTGCTGGAAACGACGAACAGGGGCGAAAGCTACTGGTTGACGCTATCAACACAGTTGCTCGGCGTGAGGCCGTGCCTCTTAGCGCCGGCGGCGCCAAAACCATCAATATTGATACGTTGAATAAATGGTTGCAGCCGTCTGAGCGTGGTCATGCTCCAAGCTTGGACGCAATTATGTGCTTTTGTTTGGCCGCCGGCAATGCCGGTCCCATACGCCCGATACTGAAGGTTCTTGGTCTTACCGCCGTATCCAAGGAAGATATGGAGGTGTTGGAATACGGTAGGACGTGCAAACAAATGCGCGAATTGCGCGTTAAAAAGAGGGTTATTGAGGGAAGATTATGACACCCGCGATGCGAAAAATGCTTAGTACGAAACGTGCGAAAGTCAGCCATTTGATACTACATGAGATGGGGTTGCGTGGTTATACTTGTGAATCTCTTGGCAGAAAAATCGGCTGTTCAGGCGCCAATATACATCGCGCAATCCACGGAGTGCATCATAGTATTACTGTATTAACTGCTTTGCGCGACATTGGTGTACCGGAAAAATATCTATACGATCCTCACGCCGTACAACGCGGGGAAACAGAAAGATGAAAACCGGCGATGCGCTAACCACGCAAGAACTATCGAATTTATTCGGCGCGCACATATCATCAATCCTACGGCGTGCCGAGCGCGAAGGCTGGAAATCGCGGCCCCGCGGAGGGCGGGGCGGCGGGAAAGAGTGGATACTCTCTTCTATGCCGCAGACCACAAAAGCAGCCTTAGCAACCGCGTTGTTCAGGCAGCCGCGGGAGCATCTGCCCGCCCTTCCGGACAGCGCGCTCCCCGCCGTGTCGGTGCCGGCCGTTCCTCCCGCCGCGCTTGCCGCACCTGCCCCGCCTGCCGCGGTTGATGCAGTGCATGATCACTCTGATCTGTCCGCTTGCACAAAAAGAGAAAGGGAAATAGCCGAAGCCCGCCTCGCCTTGCTGCGTGAAATCAGCCCTATGGTGGAAATTGTGGGCAAAGTGAAGGCCCTCAATCAGATTGTCGAAGGCGCGAAAAACGGCACGCTCGCGCCGAAGGTCCGCAAGCTGCTCATGAAAGCGAATGCGCGCCCGCGCGAAGTGCAGAGCAGTATTCCATCCAGCAGAACACTTTTTAGATGGTTTGCCTACTATGAAAAGGGCGGAACGAACGGGCTTGCGCCTGCGGAGCGCCGGCCTGATCTGTCTATGCCCGCATGGGGAGAAGCCTTCCTGCGCCACTACCAGCGCCCCCAAAAGCCCTCCGTTGATCTGGCATACAGGGACTTTTGCGTTGAACTACGCATAAAAGGTGCAGAAAATGTACCGAAAATCGGCGTAGTGCGACACTGGCTGAAAAAATGGTCGCCTGTCGATCTGGAACGGGGCAGGCGGACAGGCAACGCCCTATTGAAGCTCCTGCCGTACAGGATACGCAGCACAAAGGATTTATCCCCCGGAGACGTATACACGGCGGACGGCACAACATTTGACGCCGAAATACGGCATCCTTACCACGGTAATCCATTTAAGCCTGAAATTACCTGCATAATCGACGTTGCCACGCGGAAATGCGTCGGCATCTCGGCCAACCTTGCCGAAAACGCATACACTGTGTTGGACGCCTTACGGATCGCCTGCGTCAATACGGGCATCCCCGCCATGTTTTACACGGACAACGGCCCCGGGTACCGCAACGACATGCTGGAATCACCTGCCACGGGCATATTGGCACGCCTGGGAATAACGGAGGCTCACTCCATACCCGGTCGTCCGCAGGGCAAGGGTCTTATGGAGAGGGCGATCCAAACGATCAACACAGCGGCGTCAAAACGTCTGCCTACAAGTACGCACAAGGATATGGACACGGATGCGCAGAAAAAGGTGTTCAAAATCACTCGCGCACAGATCAAGGAATATCAGAAAGAGAGGCGCATCAATCTCATGCCCACATGGGAAGATTTTAAGCAGGTTATATTGTTCACCGTTGAAGAATACAACAATTCCCCGCATCGCTCCCTGCCGAAAATATTTGATGAAGACAAAGGTAAACATCGTCACATGAGTCCTAACGAGCTGTGGCAAAGGTTCGCGCAGTCCGGTGAATGGGAGCCGCGTCTTGTGCCCG
This sequence comes from Desulfovibrio sp., assembly GCA_031273845.1. Taxonomy (GTDB): domain Bacteria; phylum Desulfobacterota; class Desulfovibrionia; order Desulfovibrionales; family Desulfovibrionaceae; genus Frigididesulfovibrio. The sequence goes on along the minus strand of JAISRC010000081.1, from coordinate 24,179 downwards.
AGACGATGCGGACGGATCTCTTTATGCCGTCAGAAATGCGTATGGTAAAAAATGCAATGATACAGTTCTATGGGCATTCGTATTACGCCCGTGAACTTACTGATTTTCATCGTGCGCGCGTCGAAGTCCGTTACGATGTTTGGGATAGCAGTAAAATATACGTTTACGTTCCGCACGGTCCAAGAATCTGCATAGCGGAAATCGACGGCAACGTGATCCCCTATTTCCCGCCGTGCAAAATCGAAGAGGCGCGCGCAAAGCGGGACAAAAAAGCGCTTGAAAGACTCGAAGCCAAGGCGCAGCGCATCGCCCCCTCCGCCCGCCTGGAGTTGCCGCAAGAAGGCCCGGCAATTTTGACCGTAGCCGATTCCGTCACCATTCCTGACTTTATCAGCAACGCCCGCCGCGTTGACGATACGGTGCCGGAGATTCCGAGTCGCCCGAAGTTCGGCGACTATTACCAAAAGTATGATTGGCTCATGAGAAATCCCGCGCATCAGGGCGAAAACGACAAGATATGGCTGAAAGACTATGCACAGTCACAGCAATACGCAGAATTTCGTGAATTATACGAAGTACAGGGCATTGCCTACAAACCAGATGCGGCAGATGCCGACATCAAAGGGGATGAACAATGAGGAAGATGTTTATCACTACGCAAAACTACAGGCTCTTCACCTCCCGCATAGAGAAGATGGAGATGCGCGGCGCGCGTGAAGCCGGAATGATGCTGGTATACGGCGCGCCGGGGCGGGGCAAGAGTCATATCGTCGCGCATTGGGCGGCTGAGGTACGGGCGGCCTTTTTGCGGGCCAATGTGGATTGGACGCCGAAATATTTTTTAGTGGAGCTCGCGAAGGTGTTGCATGTCGACGCGCGCGGTACGGCACAACAGCTTTTTGAACGCCTCCTTGAAAGGATAGTGGAGGAGCAAAAACCGCTGGTGATTGATGAAGCGGAATTTACGCTGCACGACAACGCCGCCGTGCTTGAAAAAATCAGGGACATATCGGATCGCGCAGAAGTTACAGTGGTGTTGGTAGGGATGGAGAGAATCCTGCAAAATATTGCGCGGCACAAACAGATACACAGCCGAGTGGCGCAGGTTGTCGAGTTTGAACCGATCTCCCTGGAAGACGTGGCCTTGGCCTGCAAAAATCTGTCCGAGGTGGAAATAACCCCTGCCCTGACGGCTGAAGTGCATAGACTGTCCGGCGGGCGCATGCGTGAGGTCCTGAACATTATCCCGGCCATAGAACTTGCGGCCAAGGTAAACGGGGACTCCGTTGTGGATGTGCCGGATATGAAAGACATCCCGCTGTCTTATGACTGGACTCAGCGCGCTCGCAAGGGCGTCAAGGATAAATGACGTGCTCCGCGCCCGAAACATCCTTGAAGCCCTCGCCGACGGGCCGAAGTTGACGCGGCAGCTCTCGGCGCATTGCGTCTGCCGTGAGGTACATAGTTGCATCGTCCGGCTCAGAAAGCGCGGCTATGTGACCTCGCGCGAAGGCGTGCACGAAATTACGTCTGCCGGCCGCGATGCCCTGGAAAAAGACGTAAAGCTAGGCCCCGGCCCCTGCTCTGACAGGGCAAGCTCCCGCAAAGGCAATACCCTGCGGAGCCGTGCCTGGTATGTGCTCCGCACAGGCGACTTTGTAAGCCTGGACGATATGTTGAGCCTGCTCTGCACCGGCGAGGAGCAACAGGCCGCAGACAACCTGCGATCCTGGCTTACGGCCCTGACCAGGGCGGGCTATCTGACCTGCCGCACAGCCTGCGGAGTGCGGCGCTACCGCCTGCGCAGGGACCGCGACACCGGCCCGGAGGCCCCGGCATGGAACCGGGCGACATACATCGTCACAGATGTCAATACCGACGAACGGTACTACGTCCGCACGCTGAAGGAGTGCCTGCGATGATAATGAGAACCATCTTACCGCTTTGCGCGGCGGTTGCCCTCCTGACTTGCGCTGCCTGCGAAATCGACGATTCGGCCGGCTACGTCCCCGATCCGCCGTCACTGCCCGTTAAAGGGGCTGTATGGCAAAGGAATCACGGGCTGTATGTTCTGGAACTGGACCACGGTTGGATCGTCCAGGGGTACAGAAGCAACGGCGGCGGCATGGCCTTTGTCCCCAAGCCGGAGGCAACGCATGGACTGGATTGAAATACTGACCGCGGCCGTCAAGGCCGGCAGCCGCGCCGAAGCGGCCCGCCGACTCGGTGTGTCCCGCACAGCGATCAGCCTGATCATGTCCGGCAAGTACCCCGGCGACATGCGGCGCATGGCCGCCCGCGTCCTGGCCGCATACGGGCAGGGCGAGCGGCTGTGCAAGGCATTGGACCGCTTTGTGACGGATGAGGAATGCACGGCAAACGGCGGCCGTATCCCCACATCAAGCCCCGCCGCCCTGCGCTTGTGGCGGGAGTGCCGCAAATGCCCCCTGCGGCCGGAAAAACAGCAATAAAGGAGGCGCATATGAGCATAGCGAGAAGTTTACAACAGTCTGTAAATAGACTGAAGGAACTCAAACGGCGGGACAACGGCGATCTGGAAATCTTTCTGGGCAATGTCCTGAAAGACATTGAATACGACATTGAACGTGTCCGCGGCCTGGAAGAAATGGACAACATCAGCAACGACATCCTGAAGGAATTTCAGGCACAAAACAGAATGGAGGCGACAGCATGAGCGCGGCAGTGGAAAATATGATACCGGCACAAATAGAAAGATATATGCGGAATGCTCGTGGGCAGGATGTGCCCGAAAGCCTTGTCAAAGAAATTGACAAGATGCGTGATACGCTCGTGAAGGAAGTGACAGCGCGCTATATGACACTGGCAGAGCAGACACGCGCAGTAAAAAAGCAATGCAGTGACGATCTTGAGGCTTTTTTGCAGATTTCCGCAGAGCGTTTCGGCGCTGACTTGGGCGGTAAAAAAGGGAACGTCACCGTCTACAGCTATGACGGCAAATGCAAAATTATCCGGCAAGTATCGGACTATATGGTGTTCGACGAAGGATTGGCTGCCGCCAAAGAGTTGATCGACCAGTGCCTTACGGACTGGGTGAAGAACGCGACCCCGGAGATCCGGACACTCATTGATCGGGCATTCCGGCCGAACAGCGCCGGTCGGATCAGCACAAGCGCCGTGCTTGGGCTGCGGCAACTGGCGATCAACGACGAGCGCTGGATCAGGGCCATGCACGCCATCGGCGAGAGCCTGAAGGTTGTCAGCAGCAAGGCGCATATCAGGGCCTACCGTCAGGATGAGGGCGGCGACTGGCAGCCTGTCGGCGAGTGCTGAAAATGACAGGCAATAGATTTGTCCGGATTTTACCGGCGGACGGCGGCCTTCTTGTGGATAAAACAAAGGGAGAGTTGTTTGTACGGGACATCATGGAGGCGTTGGAGAGCAACAGCGATGACAACGTCTACGCCATGTTTATCCGCGCCTGTCGTTTCGACGGCTGGGTGGGCGATGACAGGGCCGTGAAGCAGGTCAGGCTGTACGACATAGAGAGCAGTGATGCCTGCCCTCTATGCGGCAAGGCATGGCAGAAAATGCGGGACGAATTTTACGAGGAAGGCTACCGCGCCGGACAGGCAGCTTACGACAACATGCCTGTTTCCTTGCAGGACAGCGAGCGCGGTGAACGTATGGCGGAAGTCCTGTCCGAAATGGAGAACGCCGTCACAGACCTTGAAAACCTTGAAAGTGTCCTTGAGGATGCCAAAGCATAAGGATTCCTTCATAGGTAAAATATAACCCTTTAACTTGGAGAACACACATGACCAAGGCAGAATTTATTCGGGCTGTTGAGGTGGAATTGGACGAAAACAAAGCCAGCCCTGCGCTCATTGGGCGGGTACTGACCGCCGCCGGCGCGGTAAGCCTGGGGTTGCTCAAAGACGGACAGGGCGTTTCCCTGTTGGGGTTGGGATCGCTCAAAGCGGTAAAACGCGCCGCCCGTGAAGGCCGCAACCCGCAAACCGGCGCGGCCCTGAAAATTCCGGCCCACAACGCCGTCAAGTTCAGCGCGGGCAAGGCCCTGAAAGATACGTTGAAGGGTTGAAAGCGAAACCGCCCTGCAGGGCGGTCTGCCGGGCGTGGTTGCCCGGTACTGATGAGCAGCCAATAATATGGAGAACTCTGTATGCAGGCAAGAGGCGCTAAAATCATGCAGCAGTGGCGGGCGCAGGCAATGAGCATGCCCGCTGAAGAACGACAGGCCATGCTTGATATGCTGCTGGCCGGGAGCACAATTGGTCAAGTAATGGAAGCGTTCCGCGTCCCATTGGAGACAGTGTGCGGCCTGATAAACATGAATATCATTAAAACAACGCACCACTCTTTGCGCAGGGAATCTTTGTGATGCCCACCGACAAACGCGAATTTTGCGGTTCAATCAGTGTCAGAATCGACACATGTCGCCGCAAGCTGGAACTCTCTCCCGCCGAACTGTACGGCGGGGAAGAAGGGCTTTACCGGGTACGCCTCGGCCGGCGCTGGATCGACACGCCGGAAGGAAAGCCGCTGTTTTTTGACCGGACCCGGCTGGCGGACTTGCTGGCCGCGCATGCCTTCGGCGAGGCCGCAGCAGTGTTGCCGGACAAATTGCCTGATCTGCCGCGCAGCAGCCGCGTAAGCGTCAAATTCTGGCATGACGGCCTGCCGCGCCGGGAATTGTCCTGGACCGCAAGCCCCCCCTGGCGCGGTTTTGACGGGCGCTTTTACGTTTTTGCCATGACCGTGGCGGCCGGCTTTATCGCCGTGCCGGTGGATGAGGTGGAGCCGCTCAGACACAGAAATACAAGCGCCCGGCAAGGCGCAAACCATGCCGGGCGAGGATGAGGGGCGTTATGGGCTATCTGCGGGACAAGTCGGCCTGGGCTTTTTCCAGGGCATCCCGGCAAACCGAGAGTATCTGCGCCAGCCCGCAAAGGGCGTCGGGCGGCAACTCCGCATGGTCCGCCGGATCGCTCCAACACGTTGTCTGGATCAGGAAGTCCAGGACTTGCCGGGTCCGGTCGATCCGGTCAAGAGGATTGCCCGTGTCGTGTATCTCCATGTTACGCGGCCCCTTGTTCCGTAAGGCCGATCAACGCGGCGGCTTTCAGAAGGCTTGCGGCTTCCCTGCCGTGCATGTCGAGCAGTTTTGCAACGCTCTGGATGCCCAGGCCCCTGTTGCGCCAATAGACCGCCCGGTGCATGCGGCGGCGTCTTGCCGGCGTGAGGCGGTAGGCAATCCGCGCGCCCTCGGCGCGGGCCGCCCGTCGGGCCTGCTCCGCGCCGGCCTCCACCTCGGAGATCCGGCGGCGGGCCTCAATAACCTGTCCGCTCAGATTTTCCAGAGCTGCCCGCTCAAGGGCGTTGAATGCTTCGATATACTTGAGTTTCCAGAGGATTGCCGCCTTGCCGGTGAACCCCATTGCCAAAAGGCTGAAGGCGTCACGGGTAAGGAGGAAAGCCGGATCTTGACGGGTTGCTCCTTTGCCTATTTCGACTTCCGTGATCATGGGCGCAAAATTGCGCCCATGAAAAGCCTTTGGGACAGTAAGGCGAATCCGTTCAATGTCCCGCAAAATGTCCTTGTGCTTCTTCTGAAAACGCAGGGCGATATCCTTGCTGGATACCGCAGGCTGACCGTTCAATGTGTGAGTGATGGTATTGTTGCCGGAAACGATGGAAACAGGGGAAGTAAGGCTATTCATGGTATAACTCCAGTTGGCCTTTTCAGGGCCGGTTTTGACAAGCTCCACAACGGAGCCTGCCGGGCGCTGAAAACAGCAACTGGAGCTGCGGGCTATTTCCCCTCACGGGTATTCTATTTCACCCACGCCCGGCAAGCAAAGACAGAATTTCCCCCTCGGTCGAAGGGCAAAAAGAAAGCCAATGCTTTCGGGTTGGCGCGGCCGCCAGTTGGTGTTTTCAGCACCGACAAGGCCACGCTAACCTTGCCCTTAAAAAATGTCAAGGGCGCAAAAAAAGCCCCGCAGGGGCGGGGCTTCCTCTGTGCAATTCCTCTAAACCTAGTTTACCCTGTACTATATTGTAGGGTAAACATGATAATCTTTCCTTGCACAATAACACCAAAGTTCATGTTATCAATTTCCAACAGCAATTTTCTATTATATCTACCAATATCATCTCTGTTCGCCATTTCAAATAAGCCTAAATCTTTAAAAGCATACTTTGTCTTTTCGCTGTTAAAATCAACCAACAGCCCAACTGCATACGCATATGCAAATAGTGCATCCATTATAGCTGTGCTATCGTCCGATAGAGTTTGCGCTATTCCCAACTGCTTTATTTTATTATTTTCACAAACTAATGTAACAAAAAATTTTCCGGCTTGTATAGTAATGTTGCCACCTACATTTTGCGATTTCTTAATGTCAAGTAGCGGTACATCATCCAGTTTGCGCTTGTTCCACACTGTAATAAAATCTTGCCACGTTATGCCGAAATCTTTTGCGTATGCGCTATCTGCAACGATAAAAAGGCATAAAAACAACGCTGACAAACACATTAGAAATTTTTTCATGTCATTCCTCCGCGATACGCTGTTGTTGGTTATTTTTCTTTGCCCGCCGCCATTCCCACGGCGGGACGGGATCAGGGTCCGCCCACAAGCCCTTGCGCGCCTTGCGGGCAACGGACTGCTTACGCTCCCATGCGCCGCAAAACGTATCCTTACAGTATTGCGGGTATACCCAGGCCAGCCCGGCGTCAAGCAGCATCTCCTGCAACACGCCGCCCGGAACCGTGACTACGGCCACGGTACGCCCGTATCTGTCCTTCACCTTTGTGTCGATTTCGACACGTTTATACAGCGAAACATTGTGGACAAAACCGCGCGCGGACTGTCCATAGGGCTGCTTGCGCTCCGGCGCGTCAATGCCGTGCAGCCTGATCTTGACGCGATCCCCGCCCCGCTCCGGCTCCACAGTGATCGTGTCGCCGTCGGCGACACTCACGACGCGGGCCTCCCAGGCACAGGCGGGATAAGCAAGCAGAAACAGCATCAGGCACAGTGCAATTATTATACGCATGCACGGCGCATAGCATAATCAATGCAAGAGAGGCAAGACATGACACGTGACCCTAGATACCTCCCCCCGCCCCGCCGTTGCGCCGACTGCGGCCGCCCCACAAACAATTACCGCTGCCCCAGGTGTTGGACAAAGCGCCGAGGCTACGCCGTCGCCGAAGATGTTGAGGTCGACGCCTACCGCCTGTGCGGGCAGACCATCCCCGCGGATGTCAAGGCATCGCTGCCCGCCGGAATCAATGCATAAACTGACGACTCACAGGAGATAACGCCATGACAATGCCGTCTCGCAATGCCCTGCTTGCCCAGGTCCATATTGCCAAGAAAGACCTTGGCCTGCCCGATTACGTCTACCGTGACATAGTATTCCGCATGGGTGGGCGGAACTGCCTCGATCCCTCTACCCGTGAGCCGAGCGCCGGCCGCATGAGCGAGGGCGCTCTCTCCGCTCTGGTTGCCGAGTTCCGCGCCTTGGGTTGGGAGGGGCAACCGCCGCGGCAGAAAGCAAGGCCCCGGCGGGGCTGCGGCAAAGCGCCGCGAGAGCATGCGCCTCTGCTCTCGAAAATCAACGCCCTGATTGTGGATATGGGCCTGACATGGGATTATGCCCACGGCATAGGGCTGCGCATGTGGAACGTGGAGCGGCTGGAATGGCTTACCCGTGAACAGCTTAACGCCGTGCTCGTGGCGCTGATTAAAAAAGCGGAAACTCGCGTTAAAAAGGAGGCGCAGGCGTGATTAACCATGACACGGAAACCTTGCGGGAATACGAGCACCTGCTGCCCGATCAGGCGCGCGAGTTAGCCGATATAATCGGCATAGACAAAACCTTGGCGTTGGTCACAAAGCTCGGCGGGACAACTTTCCCCGTGGCGCATCGCCGCAACAAAATAGGCGAGTTGCGATACCAGTTGCTGGCGGACGTGGTGGGCGACGCCGCCGCGGACAAGCTGACCGCGCGCTACGGCGGGACGAAACTCTACATCCCCAACTGCAAGGACGCCCTGCGCCGCGTCCGCAACATGGTCATTGTGCGGGAGTTCGACGCCCGCCGCGCCCAGGGCGAAACCGGGCGGGATATTGTTTTCGACTTCGCAGTCCGTTACCGTCTCGCTGATCGCGTGCTGTGGGACATCGTGAACAAGACCACAGCCGACGAATGGGATGCTCCGGCCTGCGGCCGGAAGACGCAACTTCAACAATGCAGACTGTTCGGATAGACTGACCCCCCTCAACCTTTCCCGCGCCCTCGCCCGGAGTAAATCTCTGCGCGAGGGCTTTTTCTCGCCCTCCTTATACAAAGGAGGATCTCCGTGCTTGACCTCAACTCTGACGACGGGCGCAAGTTTCTGGCGCAACTGAAACGCCACGAAGGCGCCAAACGCAACCTTGACGGGCGGCATATCGCCTACCGCTGCCCGGCGGGGGCGTTGACAATCGGCTACGGCCACAACCTTGACGCAAACCCCGTACCCGGCATTGCCGCATCCTCCCAGCTCACGGATGATCAGGCGGATCGCCTGCTGAGTATCGACGTGCAACGCTACGCCGAGCAGCTCGACCTGAAACTTCCCTGGGCGAAAGACCTTGATGCGCCCCGTTATGCCGTGCTGCTGAACATGGCATTTAACATGGGGCTGTCCGGGCTTTTGGGCTTTAAGAACACCTTGGGCATGATCAAGGCAGGGCAATACGCCTCAGCCGGCGCGGGAATGCTGGAAAGCAAATGGGCCAAGCAGGTCAAAGGCCGGGCGGTGGAATTGTCCAGGCAAATGACCACAGGGAAATGGGCATCCATATGACCAAGGCCCTCGCCATAGCCCTCGCTGTAGCTCTGCTCGGCTGCGGTGCTCTGTATCTGCTCTATGGCACGGCGAACGCGAAGTATCAGGCCGCGCAGACGGAAAATGCCCGTCTGTCCGATGCCGTTGCGGCCAAAGATGCCGCCCTGGACGCAATACAACGGGAGTACGCGCTACAGGCCGATGTGCTGGCCCGCCGTGACCGGCAACTCTCCGACCTCAACGCCGCCGCGCGTGACGCGGCCACAGCCATAGCAGGAGCCGGAAATGATCATCCGTTATGCGATATTGACGCTCCTTTGCCCGATGCTCTTATTCGCCCTTTGCGCGTGCTCCACAGCCAGACCGGAGATAGTGACCGTGCCGCAGGTAATCCGCCTCGCGCCTCCTCCGGCGCTGTATCAGCCCAAGCCGATGCCCAGGCCGCCCGAGCCGTTGACGGCGCGCCGCCTCGCACAGTGGACGGCCCGGCTCATGGCATGGGGCGCTGAAATGTCCAAGGACAGGGAAGCCCTGGCCGCGTTGGCCGATTAGAGCATTCCAAAGTTGAAAATGCTCAGGCGGCGTAAGCGCGAAGCGCCGCCGCCCGCCCCGCAGGCGTAGGCGAAACTTGCTTTCGCCGTTAAACGCCGGCAGGGGCGTCTCAAAATCAAATTGCTTTGAGAGGAAAGCGACAAAGGCGGGAACCAGTGATGGATAATCTGCGTAGTCTTATAGAGGGCATCCTGCCCGCCTTTTTGTTGGGAGTGTTCGGGGGCTTCGCCCGCGTGGGGCGCTACGGCATCAAGAGCCTGCGCCAGCTTGCCGGCTGTCTTGTCGTGTCGGCCTTTGCGGGCGTGATCGTGCATCTGGCAATCGCCGAAACCTCCCTTACATCATCCGTGCAGGCCGCCGTTGTCGGCGTGTCCGGCTATTCCGGCGGCGCGATACTTGATGCCTTTGTGGGCCGGATCATCATAGGCATCAAACACATGCCCGGTCCCGGCGCGGGATCGGTATCCGCAAATGAGGATCGCAATGAAAAAGACTGAACCCGGACAACCGTTGTCCGACAGGGAATTGTTGCAACGCATAGACGGCAAAATGGACAAGGTGTCCGCGGAACTCAAGAGCATACAGCGCGGGGCGACCGTCTCCGGCGCCGTTGCCGGCGGGCTGTCCGGGGGCATCGTGTCCCTGACCGTCGCCTACATCAAGTCCCTGATGGGCGCGTAAATATCATGGCTCACAAGGACGCCGTGCGCGCCGCCCTGCGGAGCGCCTATGTCTTTGACCGCCTGGGGTTGGAGCAGGCGGCGATCCGTACCGGCGTCGCGCCGGGCACGGCCGCGCGCTGGAAGCGCAAGGCCCTGGCCGAAGGCGACGACTGGGACAAACTGCGCGCCGCCTCCCTGCTCGCCGGGGAAGGAGTGGAATCCGTTGCCCGACAGATGCTGGCCGATTATATCGTGCAGCACAAAACGCTCATGGAGAGTATCGCCGGGGACGCTTACGACGCAGCGGCCAAGGTATCCATGCTGGCGTCCCTGGCCGATTCCTTCAACAAGACCGTCGCCGCGTCAAAACGTGTATTACCGGAAACAAACGAGCTGGCCGTAGCTCTGGAAGTCCTTTCCCTGCTCGGCGCGTTCGTGCGTGATTCGTTCCCCGCCCATGCCCCGGCCTTTTTAGAGATCGTCGAACCCTTCGGACACTTGCTTTCGCAACATTTCGGCAAGCGAGGCGCGTGATGTCACGCCGGCTCGACGCCAAACTGAACAAAAAAGACTTTTTGGCTGAACTTGCGGCCTTTGCCGAGTCCTTGCGCCGCCAGATCGAGGCCGGCTGCTCGGCCTTCCCGGTTGATCCTGGGGCGTGCCGGGAGCGCCGGGCGCGGGTACATAACGATTTCCCGTTTTTCCGGCGCCTGTACTTCCCGCATTACGTCACCGAGGGGGCCGGGGACTCCGTGCTGCACACGGCCCTGGACGCCGCCTTGCCGGAAATGATCGACGCGCCGGAGGGCGGGCACCTCGCCGTCGCCGCCCCGCGCGGCGAAGCCAAGAGCACCTTTGTCGGCCTGTTTTTCCTGCTCTGGTGCGTTGTTACGGGCAGGAGACATTACCTCTTGCTGATAGCCGACACCAAGGAGCAGGCCGCCGCGTTACTGGAAGCGGCAAAAGCCGAACTTGAGGCCAACCCGCGCCTGCAGAACGATTTTGCGGAGCATTGCGGCCAGGGCCGGGTCTGGAACGTCTGGACGGCTCTCACGCCGTCCAACGTCAAATTGCAGGCCCTGGGCGCGGGAAAGAAAATGCGCGGCCTGCGCCACGGCCCGCGCCGCCCGGATCTGGTTATCCTTGACGATCTGGAAAACGATGAAAATGTTGTCTCGCCTGAACAACGGGACAAACTGCAAAGCTGGCTGCAAAAGACGGTACTCAACCTCGGCCCGCCGGACGGCAGCCTGGACATCATCTATGTGGGGACGATCCTGCACTACGATTCCGTGCTGGCCCGGACGCTCAACAAGCCCGGCTGGCGGGCGCTCCGCTTCCGCGCACTGATTGAGTGGCCGCGGGACATGACCCTGTGGGACCAGTGGGAGGCCGTCTACGCCGCCGAAGGGCCGCAAGCGGCCCTGAAATTGTACATGGCCCGCAAGGCCGATATGGACGCCGGGGCCGTGGTGTCCTGGCCGGGCATGCGTAACCTCTACCGCCTGATGCTCCTGCGCGCCGAGGATCACAACGCCTTTGACTCCGAGCAGCAGAACGATCCTCTGGCCGGGGACGCCGCTCCCTTTGCGAACTGCATCCATTTCTGGATTGAGCGCGATCCCAAGTGGTTGTTTTTCGGGAGTATCGACCCGTCGATGGGCAAGCAGGGCGCGGGGCGCGACCCGTCGGCTCTGCTGATCGGCGGTTACAACCGGGAGACGATGACTCTGGACGTTGTGGAGGCGCTGATCAAAAAACGCCACCCGGACGGCATCATACAGGACGCCATAGCCCTGCACAGGCAATATAATTGCCTGATATGGGCAGTGGAAGCCGTGCAGTTTCAGGAATTTTTTGCCGACGTCCTGATGCAGAAAGGGCTTATGCAGGGTGTGGCCCTGCCCGTGCGGGCGATCAAGGTGCATACGGACAAACAGTTACGGATTGAGACGCTGCAACCTTATATGGCGGCGGCCCGGATACGGGTGCATCATACGCAAAAGACCCTGATCGACCAGTTGCGGCATTTCCCGATGGCCGATCATGACGACGGCCCGGATGCCCTGCATCAACTGTGGGAGATAGCTGTCAAAGGCTTTTACACGATCAGCGAGGACTCCATCATGACCGTGGCGCCTACGGGCGACTGGCGCCCCGCGCGCTGGAACTGAGGACACTATGAAAGAACCGAGTTTGATAGAGCGGATCAGGGCGGCGGCCGGGGCCTTCATGCGCGGGTCCGGCGGCGCGGATATGCAGAGTGTGAAGCTGGCCGGACTGGAAACGGAGAGTTTCACGAATCTGACCAAGGGCTTAACGCCCAAGAAGTTGCGCGGCATTCTGGACGATGCCGACAACGGGGACATTGTGCAGCAGCATCGGCTTTTTTCCGATGTGGAAGACGCCGACGAACATATCTTTACCGAGCTTTCCAAGCGGCGCCGCGCCCTCTTGTCCCTGGACTGGGAGATACTGCCGGCCGTCACCCCGGACGGCAAGGACCGCAAAAAGGCCGAGGGCTACGCGGAGATCGTGCGCGCCCTGTTCGACGGCATCCCCGACTTTGAGGACACCATCTTTGACATGGCCGATGCCGTAGGCCACGGTTTTTCGGCCCTTGAAATAGAGTGGGGCTACGACGGCAAGTTCCATGCCCCGGCCGCCCTGCATTTCCGCCCGCAGCACTGGTTTATGTTGTCGAGAGAGGAGCGCGAATTGCGCCTGCGCGGGGGAGCGCAGGAAGGCGAGCCGCTCTTGCCCCTGGGCTGGATCATCCACAGGCACAAAAGCAAAAGCGGCTGGTTTGCCCGCTATGGCCTGTTTCGGGTGCTGATGGCGGCGTTCCTGCTGAAAGCATACGCCCGCAACGGCTTTGCGGAGTTCCTTGAAATACACGGCCTGCCTTTGCGCCTGGGGACCTACCCGATCAGCGCATCGGAAAAGGAAAAGAAAGACCTGTTGAACGGCCTGCGCGCCCTGGGCCGGGATGCCGCCGGCATCATTCCCGACGGCATGACCGTGGAGTTCAAGGAAGCGGTGCGGGCTTCCGAAAAACCTTTTACGGCCATGATCGAGCACTGCGAACGCGGCATGAGCAAGGCCGTGCTCGGCGGGACTTTGACCACGCAGGCGGACGGCAAGACCAGCACCAACGCCCTGGGCAACGTCCACGAGGAGGTCCGGCACGATCTGCTGGTGTCCGATGCCGTCCAGATCGCCGGGACGCTTTCCCGGCAACTGCTCCTGCCCCTTGCCATAATCAACGCCGGACTGGACGATCCCCGGCTTGCGCCGTGGTTCCGCTTTGACGCTTCGGAAACCGAGGATCTGCAAAAACTGGCCGACGCCATACCCAAGCTGGTGCCGGTCATGCGCATACCCGCCGCCTGGGCGCACGAAAAAACCCGCATCCCCATGCCGGAAGACGATGAGGAAATCCTGAAGCCCGCCTATTCCGCGCCGGAAAAGAGCGAGGACGATCCGGGCGGGGATAAGGCGGGAAAAGACAAGCCGGAGAAGGATAAGGACAAGGCCGGGGCGAAATTTGATGCGGCCGGCGCCGTCGCCCTGGGCGCACGGCCGGGCATGCAGCCGCCGGGCACGGATCGGCAGAACGCCGCGCAACGGGATCTTGACGCCGCCCTGGACGCCGTGGCGCCGGAATTGCAGAATTTGATGGAAACCATGCTGGCGCCGCTCATGGCCGAGGTGCGGGACGGTCTGCCCCCGGACCGGCTCATGGCCCGCCTCGCCGCCCTCTATCCCGCCCTGGACGCGGACGCCCTGCAAGAGCACATGGCCCGCGTGATTTTCGTCAGTGAGCTTTGGGGCCGCGTCACCGAGGCGCGCGAATAATGGCCGACAAGCCTTTTTCTTTGGCCGCCGCTTTCGGCATGGCCCCGCGCGATGCCGTCGCCTACTTCCAGAGCAAGGGGTACGCGACAACCTTTGATTGGCGCGATATGTGGCAGGATGCCCACGCCCGCGCCTTTACCGTCGCGTCCGTGGCCCGCATGGATGTGTTGCGGGATATCCGCGTGGCGCTGAGCACAGCGTTACAAGAAGGGAAAACGCGGGACTGGTTTGTAAAGGAATTAACGCCGATCTTGCAGAAAAAGGGCTGGTGGGGGCCGCGTTTTGACGTCGATCCTGACGGCAGGGCGCGCAAGGTACGCCAGGGCAGCCCGGCCCGGCTTGAGCTTATCTACCGCCAGAACGTCCAGGGCGCATACATGGCCGGGCGCTACAAGGAGCAGCTCGCCGACGCCGAAAACCGCCCGTACTGGCAATATGTCGCCGTACTGGATCAGCGGACCCGCCCGGCTCATGCGGCCAATGACGGCGCGGTCTATCCTTATGACGATCCTTTTTGGGACGTGTGGTATCCGCCCAACGGATGGGGCTGCCGTTGCCGGACGCGGGCGTTGTCGCGCCGTGCGATGGAGCGCGAAGGGCGGGAAGTCCAAAACAGCGAAGGGCGGATGTTGGAAAAGACGGTGGAAACCGTCAACCGGGACACCGGCCTTGTGGAAGATCGCACGGTGAGCGGTGTCCGCACGCCTGGGGGACTTGAGGTCTATACTGATGCCGGATTTTCTTACAACCCCGGCGCGGCCGCCTTCGGGACGGACATGGAACTGGCGCGCAGGCTGTCCCGCGTGGAGGACCCGAAGCTCTATGCGGAGGTTGTACAGAGCATCAACAACAGCCCCTTACGGCAGGAGCAATTTGCACGGGATGCGGCCCGGATGCTGGACAACCGCACGGCGGGCAGGGGCAGTCTGGCCGTGGGCCTTGTGGATCGGGATATAGTGGATTTTGTGCGGGAGAAAGGCTTTGAGCCGGCGACGATACTGGTGTTGCCGGAAAAACAACTGTTGCACGCGGATAGAGAGCGACATCATCGCCTCGGCATCGCTCTGACCCGCAGCCAACTGCTTGCGCTACCGCGCATGCTGTCGCAGCCCGAGGCCGTCTTGTGGGATATACGGCATAACAGCGTTGTCTATCTGTATCCTGACAGTAACCCTAACCGATGCATAACGATACCCGCGGAAATGCCGGCTCAAAAAAAGATCACACGGTATGCGCCGCGCCTGGACGCCGTTGTAAACGCTTACACTACTGACAGGGAAATATACAGAAGGGCCGCGGACTATATCAGGATACGCTGATCTCTGCAGGGGCGGGACTCGAACCCGCATGCCAAGGGGCGGCCCGAATGCAAGACCGCCGAGTGCCCCTTACCTGTCGGGGTACACCCGCAGAGTTTAACTGAGAATAACTATGTACACGATAGAAGTCAACGATACAGAGATGAAAAGCGCCATAGAGGGTCTGCGCGGTTTCAACAGCGCCCTGCCTTCCGTGCTGCACGGCCTGGGAGGAGTCCTGTCCGCTGCCGTTGAAAGAGGCTTCCAGGAGGAATCAGACCCGGTGACGGGCGCGCCCTGGGCCGAGCTTTCCCCCGTTACCCTGGCCCGCAGGGAAGCCGCCGGGCACAGCGGCAAGATATTGCAGGTCAAAGGAGACCTTGCCGCAAGCTTTAACGCCTCCGTTTCCGGCGACACCGTGTCCGTCGGCACCAACAAGATTTACGCCACAACCATGCACTTCGGGGCGCGACAGGGGCAGTTCGGCCGGACCCGGCGCGGCGGTCCCATACCCTGGGGGAACATCCCCGCCCGGCCCATCCTGCCCGTGGACGAGCAGGGGGGAATGAACGCCGAAGACAAAGAGGAAATTGCGGACGTTCTGGTGAACGCCATAAATCGCCTTTTGCGGGCCTGATTTGTCCCTGTGTGCGCCGTTGTTCCGGGCAACCCCGTTACTGAAAAATTAACGCATGTTTAACGCGGTTTTAACGCCATATGCGTTTTGCTTCCGCCCGCCGCCTCCGACATGCCCGGAGTGATCCTTGCCGACTGATGCCCCTCAACCTTTCCTGCCCCTGCGCGCCGGTTATACCGGCCGCATGAAGCGCATTACAGGTTTTGCCTCTCTCTCCGTCGCCCTGACCGCCGCGACTCTGGATGCGGAATACAACGTCCAGTTGTTTCCCGACGGCGATTTTGCCGCGGGGGACGGGCGGCCGGGCAACACCGAGGGCACGACCTGCAAAACGTGGCGCATGGATGAGGGCATAGCCCGGCGGCTGCTGGCCGATTTGAGCGCCCGCGCCGTGCCCCTGGTTGTGGATTACGAGCATCAGACTTTTCTGGCGGCCAAAAACGGGCAACCCGCCCCGGCTGCCGGCTGGATCAAGAGCTACGTCTACAGGCCGGGCGCCGGCCTGTACGCGCAGGTCACTTGGACGGAGCGGGCGCGGCACCACATCACGGCCGGCGAGTACAGGTATATATCCCCGGCTTTTACCTATGATCGCAAGACGGGGGAGATCACGCGCCTGCTGCACGCGGGCCTGACCAACACCCCCGCCCTGGACGGGATGATGAGCGTGGCCGCAAGCCGGTGGTACAACATCAACGAGCCTCAAGCGGAGGATAACATGGATCAGTTTCTGGCGCGCCTGCGCGCGCTGCTCGGTCTGCCGGATACGGCGGACGCAGAAGCGGTGTGCAAGGCCATCGACGCGCAAAAAACGGCCCTGGCCGCGGCCAAAGCCGAAGCGGACAAACGGGCCGAAGCCCTCAAAGCCGAGGCAAAGGCAAAGGACGCCCTCAGCGCGGGCGGCGACGCCTCCGCGCCCCTGAGCGCCCTTGTCGCCTTGCAGCATGAGATCGCGGCCCTGAAAGATGAACTTGCCGGGCAACGGCAGGCGCAGAGCGGCGCGGAAATCGACGCGGCGGTCAAAGCCGCCCTGGCCGACGGCCGCCTGCCCAAAAGTCTTGAATCTTGGGCGCGGGACCTCGGCAAAAAGGACCAGGCCGCCCTGAAAATCTATCTGGACGGCGCAAAACCCCTCGCGGCCCTGAACAACATGCAGACGGACAAGGCGCCGGGCAAAGACGCTCCGGGCGCGGGCACGGGAAACGCGGCCCTGTCCAGTGAGGAAAAATACGCCGCCGATCAACTCGGCATATCCCACGGGGAGTATGCCAAAATGAAGGAGACCGCATAATGGCAGTCGTAACCAACGCCCTGCTCGCCGCCCTGCGCACGGGATTCAGGGGCGAGTTTCAGCGGGTCTTTACGGAGACCCCGAGCGATTACGCAAGCATCGCCACGCTCGTGTCCAGTTCCACGGCCAGCAACACCTACGGCTGGCTCGGTCAGTTTCCCTCGCTGATTGAGTGGATCGGCGAGCGCACGATCAAGAGCATCAAAGAGCAGGGCTATCAGATCATCAACAAGAAATACGAGGCAACCGTCGGCATCCCGCGCACGGCCATCGAAGACGACGAACTCGGCATCTATAAGCCGCTGTTTGCGGAAATGGGCCGCGCGGCGAAGGTCTTCCCGGATCAGCAGTGCTTCAGCCTGCTGAAAGCCGGCGCGGAAACGCTTTGCTATGACGGGCAGAACTTTTTTGACACCGATCACCCGGTCTACCCCAATGTCGACGGCACAGGGGATGCGACAACGGTGAGCAATCTGTCCGTTGTCGCGGGCGAGAACGCCGAACAGGGGGCGGGCTGGTATCTCATGGATAACGGCCGCGCCCTCCGTCCGCTGATCTTCCAGCAGCGCACAACGCCGGAACTGGACGCCCTCACGGAGACCAAGGATGAGGCCGTCTTCATGACGGACCAGTACCGCTACGGCATCCGCTATCGCTGCAACGTCGGGTTTTCGTTCTGGCAGTTGGCGCAAAAGAGCACGCTGCCCCTGACGGAAGCCAATTTCAATACCGTTTACGACGCCATGTGCTCGTTGCGGGCCGACGGCAATCTGCCTTTGGGCATCCGTCCAACGCATCTTGTCGTGCCCACGTCCCTGCGCACAGCCGCGCAGGAGGTTGTCGTAGTGTCGCGCAAGGCCAACGGCGCCGACAACCCCAACGCCGGCATCGTCAAAGTCATCGTGACGCCCTGGCTCAACTGATTACCCGGAGCTACGCCATGATCCGCATACACAGCAAGCGCGCAACCGGCCATTACCGGGCCGGGGTGCATCACGGACCGACGCCCTTCATCTGGCGCGACGATGCCTTTACGCCCGAACAGCTTAGGATTTTGCAAAAAGATCCTCAGCTCGTGGTGGAAAAGGTGGAAAATCCCGCGCCTGTAAACACCCCGTCCAAGACAGACAATGGGACCGATCAAGGGCAGGCCCCGACAGGGGGCGAAGAAGGCAAGGTCGCCTTGGAAGAAGCCGAAACCTCGGCCAAAAAAGGCAAGAAAAAGGACAAGTAAATGCTCCTGGCGAGTCCCGCGGATATGCTTCTGGCCTTCGGGCACCTTGAAGTTGACGAACTGACCCGGCCCCACGCCTATGCGCGGGACGGCGAAGACATGACGCCTGAAGAAGAAGCGGACGCCCGCGCGGAAATCTTGAACAGCGCCCTGGAACGGGCATCCGGCGAAGCGGCGAGCTACCTCGCCGCCCGCTACCCCGTCTTTGCCCGTCCCGCCCTGCCCGACGGCGCCGGCCTGCCCTCCGCACTGGTAAGCGCGGTATGTGACATCGCCCGCTACCGCCTTACCGGGGCGGGCACGGTGGAGACTGACCCGATTGTTGAGCGTTACAAATGGGCGATCTGCTGGCTCAAGGATATCGCCGCCGGCAAGGCAAGCCTCCTGATTACGTTGCCGGAAGGTGAAGAGGAAGAACCCGCCGGCAGCGGCGACGTAAGCATAAGCCCCGGTACCCGCGATTGGGCGTCCAACGGCACAAGCGGAGATGACGAATGATCGCATCTATAGAATACGCGATCAAAAAGCGCATAGCCGAGGCCAAGCCGGCCTACCTGCGCACGGTTGCAACCTACGGCGGGCAGTTTGATTCGGAGCTTGCCGAGGTAGTGCGGAGTTTCCCGGCCGTGTGGGTCGCGCTGAAGGGCGAAGGCGAACCCAGGCCCACGGGCACAACCCGCGAGGTCTGGCACGTCCCGGCGACTTTTTTGGTCATGGCAGGCGCGCGCGCCCTGGAAAACGAGGCGGCTTCCCGGCGCGGCGGCGTCAACGTCGGCACCTATCAGATGCTGGCCGACATACGCGCCTTGTTGCTGCAACAGGATTTCGGCCTGCCGATCAAGGAGCTTCGGCCGGGCCGGACCACCAGCCTTTACAACGGCAAGCTGCGCGGCAACGGATTATCCATATACGCGCAGGAATGGCATACGGTCTATCCCCTGGAAGTCCGCAAGGACGGGCGCTTGCCGCGGTACGACGATCTGAGCGGCGGCGCGGCTGCCGCAGCCGATGAAGAAGAAGCAAATACCGGCAAAAGGCCCGCCCATGCTCCCCATCCGGACGGCACAACGCTGGCGCCCCTGCCTCACTTGGCCCCGTTCCAGGGTGTCGGCATATCATATTACCTCAAACCGCCGGCCGGCGACGATGATGAGCCGGATATGCAGGATATGCTGACACTGCAAGGCGCGGAGGCACACTCATGAAAACGCTTACCGTCATGGCCCGGCCGGGAGTCCGAGTCCCCAAGCAATGGGGCGCGGGCGGCTATATCCAGGGCCGCCGGCGCATCCGCGTCCCCGACTGCGCCTATTACCGCCGGCGCATAGCGGAGGGGGACCTGATCCTTACCAACATTACAACATCCAAGGAGGCCGGCAGTGGCCAGTCCGCATGTGAGCTTTGACACTCTCCCGGCAAGCATCCGCAAGCCGGGGAAATACTTTGAGTTTAACACGCGCCTTGCCGTGCGGACCTTGCCGTCCAACGTACAGCGCGTGTGCATAATCGCGGGTAAAACGGACGCCGGGGAACTGCCCGTGCATACTCCGACAGAGGTATACTCGGACCTGGAAGCGCGACTCTATGCCGGGCCGGGCAGCCTCGGGCATCTCATGTGCCGGGCCGCCATCAAGGCTTATCCTTATATACGCCTGACTCTGGTAACTGTGGCCGATGCGCAGGCGGGCCTTGCCGCGGCCGGGAGCGTGGCTTTTGCGGGCGCGGCCTCAAAGAGCGGCGTGATTACCCTGTACATCGGCGCCGAGGCATACCGCGTGGCCGTGCTGCGTACCTGGACGGCAGCCGACACCGCGGCGGCGTTTATCCATCTGATCAATGCCGCGCAACTGTCTCCGGTGACGGCCTCCGTCGACGCGGAGGCATTGGATACGCTGGTTTTGACGGCCAGGCACAAGGGGATCGACGGCAACCTGATCCCGCTGCGCCTGGAAAATACCACGGAAGGCCAGACGGCGGCCCTGACGCCCATGAGCGGCGGACAGGTCAATCCCGATCTTGCCGACGCCTTTGCCTCAATCTTCGCGGCCGGGCATCAGGTTATCATTATCCCCTACACGGACGCCGAAAGCCTGGAAGCGTTCCGCGATCATCTGGACGCCACGGGACACGCCCTGGAACAACGCGGCGCCGTCGGCGCAACCGCCCTCACGGGCACCTTGGCCCAGGCGACGACTCTCGCGTCTTCCGTCAACGCCGGCCGGACGACGATAGCCTTGCTCCCCGGCACGCCGTCACTGCCCTGCGAAGTGGCCGCGGCTTACGGCGCGGTTATATCGTCCGAAGAAGACCCCGCCCGGCCCCTGAATACCCTGGAACTCAACGGCATCGCCGTGCCGCCGCTCGAAAGGCGCCTCGGGCGCACGGAGCAGGAGACCGCCCTTTACGGCGGCATCACGCCTCTGGAAGTCGGCCCCGGCGACAAGGTGCAGATCGTCCGGGCCATCTCCACCTATACCCTGGACCCGCAGGGCATAGAGGATATCTCCCTGCTCGACATTACCACGATCCGCACTCTGGATTACGTCCGCAAGGCGTGCAGGGAGCGCATTTCCCTGCGTTTCCCGCGGGAGAAGCTGTCCGCGCGCACGGCCCCGAAGGTAAGATCGGAACTGATCGACGTGCTCCTGAAACTGGAAGATCTGGAAATCGTGGAGGAAGTGAAGGCCAACCTGCCCGGCCTTGTGGTGGAACGTGACAGCCAGGACCCGAACCGCCTGAACGCGGCGATCCCCTGCGATGTCGTCAACGGTCTGCATGTCTTTGCCGGCCGGATAGACCTGCTGCTGTAATTATGGATGCGGAACTTGATCCCGCCGTCGGCGATTACACCGGCAAGCGTATCTCCACCCTTGCCAATGCCGTGTACATCCGCCTCATGACCCCCCTCGGCTCATGGTGGGCTGATCCGACGGTGGGATCGCGCCTGCACGAATTGCAGCGCAACAAGGACCTGGACCGCATCCGCGTGCTTGCCCGGCAATACGCGCAAAGCGCCCTTGATCCCCTTGTGCGGGACAAGCGGGCGCGGAGCGTGCATGTGCAGACGTACAGCCCCGAAAAGGACCAGAGCGGCGCGGGGCGCTGTCTGTTGTTGATTGAGGTCGAGGACAACCTGGGCAACCGGGAATCGTACTCCTATCAAATTAAGGTCGGATAGATGTACAGCATCCCGTCTTTTGAGGACATCCGCGCAGCCTATCTGCGGGACGTTAAAAATCTCGACGATACCGCCCATGCCGATGCCGACAGCGATCATTTTGTGCGCGCCTCGGCCACGGCCGGCGCCGTTGACGGGCTGTATCATCATCAGATCTGGATCGCCCGCCAGATCCTGCCCGATACGGCGGACCCGGAATACCTTGAGCAGCATGCGGCCCTGCGCGGCATAACGCGCAAGCCGGCGACAAAGGCGGCCGGAACGCTGCAGTTAACGCTTGCCCAGGCCAACATTAGCCAATTCCCGGCCGGGCTGTCGGCAGTCCTGCGGGAATTGGGCACCGACGGAACGGAGACGGAAACGCGCTTTGTCACAACCGCGCCCTGGCCGGGCGGCCCGGTGCCGGAAGGCGGCATCAGCCTGCCTTGCTCGGCGGCTCTGCCCGGCGCCATGCCGGATTATGACGATCTGCCCGTGACCCTGCAAAGCCCGCCCGCGGGCGTGATGAGTGACGCGGCCCTGACCCTGCGCGGCGGGTCCGATGTTGAGAGCAACGCCGAGTTGCTCGCCCGGCTCCTGTACTACATGCGCAATCCGCCCGGCGGCGGCCGGGCCACGGATTATGAGCTGTGGGCGCTTGAGGTCCCCGGCGTGGCTTTTGCGCGCTGTTATCCCCTCCGGCGCGGCCCCGGCACGGTTGATGTCGTGATCACAGGCGGCGACGGTCTGCCGTCCGATGAGCTTGTCACCGCCGTCCAGTCGCATATCGACATGCGCCGGCCGGTGGCCTGCCCGGACGCGCTTGTGCTTGCCCCGGTGCCCGTCACTGTGGATGTGTCCGCCCTGGTGCGTGTCGATCCTTACGCCGGGCTGTTGTTGCCGGCTCTGACCGGGAGCGCCCGCGCCGAGCTTGCCCTGTATTTTGACGGCCTCGCGCCCGGTGACGGCGTTGTCGCCGCCAAACTTGCGGCGATCATCCTGGGCGTGCCGGGCATCGGGGACGTATCCCTGACCGCGCCGGCCGCCAATGTCGCGCCGCAGGCCGTGTACTGGCCGCGCCTGGGTGATGTCGCCCTGGGGACCTTATGAGATCGCTGCCCGCATCCCCGCACGGCGGCCTGCTCCGCGCCCTGCTCCCGCCGGTCAGCTATGATACGCAGGCGGATCTTATAGCCGTGAGCTGCACGGCGGACGGCCTTACCCTGGACAGGGCGCGGGACGCCGCCCTGGAGGTCTTGCGCGGACTGACGCCTTTTGCCGATTACGGATGGATGCAGGATTATGAGCGGGTCTACGGCCTGCCTAATCCCTGTTTTGTCGGGCCTATTGATTACGACATGCGCGTTGTGCAACTGGCAATCGCGCTTAAAGAGCGGGCGGGCATCAGCAAGGAGTATTACTATTGGCTTGCTCAGGTGTTCGGCTACGACATTGATATACAAGAATTTCGGCCTTTTGTGGCCGGATCAAAGGCGGGCGAGATACTATCTAACGGCGACTGGCAATTTGTCTGGATCGTGCATGTGAAGATATACGGCACATATCTGGACATAGTGCATTACGAGCCGTTTACGGCAGTATCGCATGCAGGAGATGCGTTGACGAACTGGTCTTGGGCCAACGTCGAACGACTGAACGGCGATATAGGCAGGCCCTTCCGGGCCGGGCGCAATGTTGCGGGCGATTATTTACGGCAATGGGGCGATGATTTTTTCGAGTGTGTTTTCCGGCGCGCGGCTCCGGCACACACGGTATTACATTTCGCATATCAATAATCAGGACAGGAGAGAGTTATGCACAGGATAGACGGACCCGGCGCGACAGCGGATCACAAATTTACTGAGGGCGATCCTCTTGTCCCGATCCCGCCCACGCAGGTGACGGACAAATGGCTTAATGCCGTACAGGAAGAGCTTGCGGGCGTGGTCGAAGGCGCGGACATGACGCTGGACAAGTATGATAACACTCAGTTGCTTGACGCTCTCGGGCGGCTCGGCACAAGCACGCTGCTCACCTTGCGGCGATGGGGCATCATGCCCTGGTCCGACGACATCAATTACTATGCGGGCGCGTTGTGCATCGGCGATGATGCGCAGATGTATCAGGCGCTGCTGGCATCGGGGCCGGGAGGCGCCGGCCCGAAGCCGGTGACGAACGAAGCATACTGGCGCAATCAGGGTGCCCCGATGAAGGCGTATGTTGACGCGCGGCTGTCCACGCTTGAGGCTCGGTTAGCCGAAGTTGATGCTTACTTTTATCGCAAAATAGGTGCCCCGGAGTACCACTGTTCCACAGTGCTGCCCCCGTTTTGCGCGTGGCCGAACGGCGATTACATCCCGTTTTCCGACTGGCCGCAGTTCGCGGAGAAGTATTTTGCAGGCGGGTTTGAGGGGATGGTGCTGCCCTATAACGCCAATGCTGAAACCATTGCGGCCAACCTCGGCAAGTTCCGGACGGCTGCCGCCGATCCCTTGGGGATGTTCCTTCCGGCGGACGGCGACCTGTTTTTCCGAAATTGGACTACCGGGCTTTCGCGGGAGGCGGGAAGTTTTGAGCCAGACAAGATGCGTCCGATTACTGGTGCGTTTAGTGTTGGCAAGGCCGAGTTAGGTGGATGGGCCACGT
>JAISRC010000080.1 GCA_031273845.1 Desulfovibrio sp. | reverse complement strand
AAAATATTTATAACATACTGAAATTATTATATACGGCTTTCATTGATCGGATTTGCTATATATAAAAATATCAGTATGTTACAGAAAATACATGCTTAAAGTCCGACAAACTCCTAGTCATCAGGGATGATTCGCAGGCAGGCTTTTTTGAATATCTCGGTTTTGCCGCTTGTCGGGTCATAGCGCGAGTTGACGAAGCATTTCCATTCGGAGTCGTCTATATCCGCAAAATCCGCCCGGTAGTAAAATCCGGGGTAGCGCGTTTCCTTGCGGAATTCCAGATGCCGCAGATGCAGGCGCGCCGTCTGCAGACGGTGGCGGTTTTCCCAGCAACGCATCAGTTCGTGCAGATCCTCAGCGGCAAGTTTTTCCGCATCTTCCTCCAGCATCTGCAAAAGGTTCAACCCGACGCGCAACGATGCCCCGGAGCAGGTGTACAGCGTACTCACTCCACCTCCGTATTCGTCCATGCACTTGTTCAGGCGCAGCATAAAATTTTTCGGCGAAATATAATGGGGATTGATCGCCGGGTCTGTGGAAGCGTGCCTGTTTTCGCAAAAGGTGCGCCACGGGCGATAGATGAGGCTCTTCAGTTCCTCGGGCGTTTCACGTATCCGCCCTTTGCGGCCTTTATGGTCCACACACCAGCGCACCAGTTGTTTGCCGACAATGCGCCCCTCGGCATGCGAGCCGGAAGAAAACTTGTGGCCCGATGCGCCTACCCCGTCAGCGCAGGTGAAAAGGCCGTTTACAGTGCTCATGCGGTTGTATACCTTGCCGTTGTCGGCCCGTATCTTGTATTCTTCCGGAACCCAGTCCTCGTCCGGGCCGGAAACCCACAGTCCGCAACACCCGGAATGGGAGCCGAGCAGATACGGTTCGGTCGGCATGATTTCCGACTTTTGCTCCTCGGGCTTGACGTTCATGGCCGCCCAGAGGCCGGCCTGCGCGATGCACATGTCCAGGAAATCCTCCCAGGCTTCCTCCTCAATGCGATGCCGCTGTTCCGCGTTCAGTCCGGCAAAGGCGGTCTTGAGGGCGCTTTCCGTATCCATGTAAACCGGGCCGCGTCCCTCGCGCAATTCCGTGAGCAACAGATGATTGCGCAGGCAGGAGGGGATGATGCGTCCCAAGGCATAGCCGCGCTCACGGTAGGGCGTCAGCAGGGCCTGATTGCGTTCGACGTAATCCTCCCCCCTGCTGTTGACGCCTCTGGCTTTGAAAAGCAAAAACCAAGCCCCCACGGGTCCGTAGCCATCCTTGAAGCGCACCGGAACAAAGCGGTTTTCCATCATGGTCATTTCGGCCCCGGCTTCGGCGCATACGGCGTAAGTGGTCCCGGCGTTCCATACAGGATACCATGCCCGGCCCATGCCTTCGCCGGAGGACCGGGCTTTGTATACATTGACCGCGCCGCCGCAGGCAACGGCTACGGCACCGGCGCGGAAAATGTGCACTCGGTTCTCGCGCAGGGAAAAGCCCACAGCGCCGGCGATGCGCTTTTCGTCCTCCGCATCCCTGAGCAGTTTGACGATAAAAATATGCTCCATGATCCCGGCCTCGCCCAGTGCCTTGCGGGCCGCTTCGGCCACGATGCGCTTGTAGGATTCGCCGTTGATCATTATTTGCCAGCGCCCGGAACGGACCGGTTCTTCTCCGTTGCTCAGGGATTTGCCCTCCGCCCTAGCCTGCATACCATCCAGTTCCCTGTCCCCGTCCTTGATCTTGCAGGGCAGGCCCCATTTTTCGAAGAGGTGCACCGAGTCGTCCACATGACGCCCGAGGTCAAAGACCAAGTCTTCACGCACCACATTCATAAGGTCGGTGCGCACCATGCGCACATAGTCCTCGACGCTGTTTTTGCCCAGATAGGTGTTGATTGCCGAAAGCCCTTGGGCGACCGCGCCGGAGCGTTCGACGGCGGCCCTGTCCACCATCAGGATTTTCAGATGCGGCGCGTATTCCGAGGCCCAGTGCGCGGCTTCGACGGCCGCGCCGCAGTTGCCCATGCCCCCGCCGATCAGCAGAATGTCCACATCGTGTTCCAGGACATCCGGTTCAGCGGCGGCAATCCCCTTGGGGCCTCTCTTGCCCGGAAGCGCAGGCACGGCCCTTACTCCTGCCGGTCCCGGCTCCGGCCGGGAGTCGCGGATGTTTCATCAGGAATACTTGCGGGCACGGGCAGGGATCGCTCGGTGCAGAGCAGTGAATTTTCAAGGTCATCGCTCTCCCGCAAGCCTTTCAGTGGAGTGATGGAATCTTCGGGCGTGGTGCGCACCGGAAAACGGAAATGTTTGGATTCCCCGTTGCGGAAGCTCACGGTCCAGTTTATAATGCCTGCTGAAGTTGCGGGTACGCATGACCCGCCCAGGGGCGCGAAGTCGGCGTATGTGCGGACGGCGACGGCGCCGCTCGGGCAGGCCTTGACGCAGGAAAAACATTCCCAGCATGCATCGGGCTCCTGGTTGAACGCCTTGCCCTCGTCCGGGTCCAGAAGCATCAGGTCATTGGGGCAGATGTACATGCAGGTTTTGCACCCTGTACATTCGGAAGGATTGACGAAACTCGGCATAGCTCACCTCGGGTTGCGGAGGAAGCAGGTATCCCGGGGAAAGCGGGATATATTTTCCATAATTCCCATATTTTTTATGGACTTTACAAAAGACCTGCGGTGTGTCAACTGAATTTTTCGCATCAGAATTTTTTATTGGCGGCGGGCGACTTGCGGTCGGGGTGATTTCGCGCTGAAAATGAATGCCGGAGCGACTCATAAGGCTGTTTCGATTGGAAAACAATATGATATTGTTTTCCAATCGAAACAGCCTTATATTAATACGGGGAAAAACAGGCGTCATTGCCGGGCCGGGGGCGGCCGGGCGGGGCGCGCAGGCATCCGGAGCGGCAGGCGTGGCATTTCAAGACAGAGCAAAACCTGAAGTTTCCGGGGGCGACGGGCCGCGAGGCGCGACGGGCGCCCTGATTGCCCTGGACAGGGATATCATGAAACTCTTGGTCCGCCGGGCAACGCTGGTGTCGCGCATCAGGGGCGGCAAGGACCAGGCGACTACGCCGGCAGCCGTGCGCGCTGAAAAAGAAGTGCGCATGGCTTGGGAAGCGGGAGCGGCCGACTTCAGCAAAGACCCGGCCTTCACCCGGCAACTGTTCAATCTTTTGCAGGATATCAAGGTTTTGAGCCGGGAGCAGGCACGCAATGCCGGGGCCTTCGGCCTGAAGCCGCCCCGCCGGCCTGTTTCCGGCGTCCTGAGCGGGCCTGCGGACGTCCGCGCCGCCGTGATGCGCATAGTCGCGGCATCCTGTCGGGGCCGGCCCCTGTATCTGGAGAAACTGCCTCCTTCCGCGCCGATCCTCGACGCGGTGAAAGTCTGCGCCCGGGTCGGGGCTCCGGCGGCCTATACATACACGGGCAACGGCTTCGTGTCCGTGCGGGTGGACGAGGGTTCGCCTCTGACCTTACCCGGCAAAAGCCTCTTTGTCGGCGACGATTCCCTGACCGCCCACGTCATGATATTTATGGCCCTGAATCAGTGCGGCACCTTGCGGATCAACGGCGGCTCGAAACTCAGGGCGGCGGACCTGAGCGCATTGCGGAACCTCCTGCCGCTGTTCGGCGCGCGCATGTCGCACACAATCCCCCACAGCCGGGGACTACCCGTCGCGCTGGAATGCTCCGGTGAACTTCCCCCGCAGGCGGATGCGCCCGCCGACCTGTCCCTGGACGCGTTGTGTGCTTTGCTGCTCGCTCCGCCTTTCTGGAATGTGCCCTTCTGCATCAACCTTGCCGCCGTGCCCGCATTGACCGCAACGCAGGCCTTGGCTGAAGTCCGTCCCCTGCATCAGGAATTCGGGGCGGATGTGGAAATATCGGGCCCCCGGCTGAGATATACCCCCGCTCCCCTGACCCTGCCGAAGCGCCCCTCCGTGCCCCTGGACCCGGTACTGTCGGCCTTTCTTCTGGCTTTGCCCTTTTTTGCGCGGGGTGAGATCACCCTTGAAGGAGAATGGCCGGACAGCACGCCTGCGGCCCGGGAGACGGTCAGGATGCTGAGTCTTGCCGGTCTTGACATTGAGCGGGACGTTGCGGGCATCCGGGCGCGGAACAGCGGCAAAGCCTGCTCATTGCGCTTGTGGAGCGGTGGACTGCACGGCGCTTTGGCGCCCCTCTTTCCGGCCATGTGCGCTGCCGGCCCCGGCGCGGCGCATGCGGATGCGGACTTTGTCCTGCAGTTTTTTGAAGGCGAAGAACTGGAGCAGGCCCGCGAGTTTTTGTCGCGGTCGGGCATCGCGCCGGAAGCGCTCGGTGGAAGCGCCGCTTCGCGCAAAACCGGCCGCCCCGGCCCGGACAACGGCCCCGTTGCCTGGACCTGCCCGAACGCTTACTGGGGCATGGCCTATGCCCTTGCCGCCTTTTCCAGACCCGGCCTGCTCCTTGCCAATCCGGGCACGGTCAGCGAAGTCATGCCGAGTTTCTGGAAAATATACAACAGCCTGCCGGAACTTGCGGACCCGGCCTTCTTTTCCGCGCCGGCGTCGGAAAAAAC
The DNA here is from genome assembly GCA_031273845.1 of Desulfovibrio sp. Lineage (GTDB taxonomy): Bacteria > Desulfobacterota > Desulfovibrionia > Desulfovibrionales > Desulfovibrionaceae > Frigididesulfovibrio. Next base: position 5,931 of record JAISRC010000080.1, on the reverse strand, counting down.
GGAGACGCCGGAAAAAGAGGAAACGCCGCAGCCGACGAAACGGCGTATCCGGACATGACGGGCCGGCCCCCCGGCGCTTCGGGTTTGCGTCGCCCCGAGCATTTTTTCAATTTTGAAATGCTCCGGAGCTTTCTCTATATTATCGGCGGAAAAAAGAATATGATTTTCGCAACCGCACGCCGTGCGGACGCATGACCCTTTGCCGTGCCGGGATTGAGAAGCGTATGGACTACTATATTGATGCGAATCCGCTTGAGGGCCTCGCCGATGTTCTGGAACTGGATGTGGCGGAATATAAAGCCGGAAGCCGCTACGGCTGTCGCGCGTTTTCAGCGTTCGTCGGCGAGCGCAGGACCGTGTTCGGATGTTTTCAGGGACGCATCGGTCTGGCGGACAACACGGAATTCAAAGCGGCGCTTTATGATCTTGTTTCGGAAAGCACGGGCAAGGTGATTCTGGACTTCAAAGACGTCTATCTGTCCAGAAGTTCCATCGGCGTGCTGATCGGTTTTGCCGCCTCCATGCACGGCCGCAACACGGGGCTGTATCTGTACCGTCCGTCCGTGCAGATCAGGGCGTCCCTGCAGGAACTGGCCCTTATGCCCTTTTTCCGCATTCTTGAAAGCGAAGACGAGGTGACCGCCGGTCTGTTGTTCTGAGGCCGGCGCGCCGTAAAATGCGGCGCGAGCAAAGCGAAAATCGCGTTTTTTGCTCTGCGGTCTTCACGCTGAACCGACAAGTGAGGTGTGACATCACAGTAGGGATGTTCTATGTATTATCTGCACCATTATTTTGATCCGGATTTTCGGCATACGCAACTGTCCCCCGTCCGGGAGCCGGACGGTTCGATAAGCCCGCGCTACTTGGGTTATGTACAGAATGTGGTCCGCGGACAAGTGCTTGCCGAACTGACGGATTTGGAATCTTTTCCCGAAAATGTCCGTGACCCGCGCTTCATCTATCAGGATCGCCGGCTGCCCATAGGGCCGAATTGCGCGCCGCACGAAGACAACCCGGACAAAATCGTCGCTTCGGCCAACGGTTATGTCTTTTACAACAACGGTCTGATTTCGGTAAAGAAACTGCTCAATATACGCAATAATATCGGTTTTCACACCGGGAACGTATTTTTTGTCGGTGACACGGCCGTTCACGGCGATGTGCAGACCGGCTTCGCCCTGCATGCGGCCAACGTGCTGGTCAAGGGACATATCGAGAGTTCCAAGGTCAAGGCCGCCGGCGACGTGGTTTGTCTTAAAGGCATACGAGGCAGCGAAGCCTCGCCTTCCGGCGGCGATCAGCAGAAGAGCGGCGACCCGGAAATGCCGGTACCCACCGCCCTGGTGGAAGCGGGCGGCAATCTGCGCCTGCCCTTTTGCGAGCATGCGCAGCTTCGGGCGCGCGGCAATATCATCATCGACGGTTCCTGTCTGCACAGCACCCTTTATGTGGGCGGAAATCTGGTCATCAAGGGCAGATTGCAGGGAGGCACAGTGGTGGTTAACGGCCTGATCTATATAGAAGGCCGCCTGGGCAGCGATTACAGCGTGCCTACGCGGGTGATGATGGGATACAATACCTTTGATTATCTGCAACTGCAAAAAATTGAAAGCCGGATGACCGATCTCAAAGACCGCAAAGCCTTTTTCGAGCGCATGAGTTCCAGAAACCAGGTCATGGAGCAGGAATATGCGGGCCGCATCAATCTGGTAAACCGCAAATTGAAAGCGCTCTCCCTCAAGCACAAAATGCTGTGGAGCCGTTTTGAGGCGGCCGGCAAACAGGCCTCCGAGTGCCGTCTGGTGGTTCCGGGCACAGTCATGCCGGGCTGTGAAATATACATCGGCGTCGGCTATCTGCAAACTCAGGAAACGGATTCGGATATTACTTTTTTCCTTGAAGACGACGAAGTCAGGCAACGGTACAACAGCAAACGCTGATCCCTTTCCGTCCTCATGCAATGAAACAAGGCGCCGCAAACAAAAAAACAGACACGGCAACGGTCCGGCAGGGCGGGTGGGGCGGAGCGGCCCGTATCGGCGCGCCGGCCGGGGAAGATGCGCCGGGCATAACGGTATTCAGGGACGGCAGAAAAACATCTGTTCCCGGTCCGGGGGGGATTGCGCGGGAACTGGCCTTTTTACCGTCCCCGGACGCGTTTCCGGGACCGGGGCGCGAGGAAGAGCGTCTGCCTGTGCTCATAGGCTCCGGCTCCGGAGCCGCGCTGGAAGAAATCGTCGCACGGCTTGAAGCCGCCTTCGGCCCATACTTTACCATGGCCGTGGCGGACAAGGAATACGACGTCATGGAGCGCAGTCGCGTCCGGGAGCGCTTTGCGCGTTACACGGGCATCGTCTGGATAGGGGAAGCGGACGCCGCGGCAAGCATCAACGCCCTGACGCGCCTGCAGACGGAAAAAGACGGCAGGGCGTTTTACCCCCTGCTCAATCCCCTGTACCTGCGTCTGGACCGTTCTTATTACGCGCGGATTCATGAAGCTTGCGCAACCGGCGCGCGCGTCGATTTTTGGCGCAATGCCCGCCCGACGCGTTTCGCGTCCCCGGAAACACGCATCCTGCTGCTTACCAGCAAGTATTTCCTCATGGGGGAGATATTGTCGGCCTGTGAACGTATCGGGGTGCCGCATCGTTTTTTGCAGGTGCCTGAAGGCGAATTCGGCAAAAATGAATTTGTGGAGCAATTTCTCGCCGCGGTGCTGGAATTCAGGCCGGACTTCGTCTTTACCATCAATCATCTGGGTGTGGACCGCGAGGGCGTCCTCACCGATCTGCTTGAAAAGCTGCGCCTGCCTCTGGCCTCCTGGTTCGTGGACAATCCGCACCTCATTCTCTATCTCTTCGACCGTCTGGCAAATCCTTGGACCACATTGTTCACCTGGGACGAGGACAACCTGCCCACGCTCAGGGAACTGGGTTTCGAGCATGTGTACTATATGCCCCTGGGAACGGACCTGCAGCGCTTTCATCCCCCGCAGGCAGGCCGGCCGCGCCCGATCGGGGATCTGTCCCCGGCCTGGGACGGAAAGCTGTCCTTTGTGGGCAATTCCATGGTGCATAAAGTTTTGCGGCGCAATCAGCGCGCCGATTTCTCCGGGCCTCTGCTGGACGCCTTCCACGAAGTCGCGGCAGGTTTTGCCCGGAGCGATGAGCGCTCCGTGCGGGCATTCATCGAGCGCGCGCACGGAGCGCTTGTGCCCTGTTTCGAGGCGCTTCCGGACATTGCCCGGAGGCTCGACTACGAAACAAGCGTCACCTGGGAGGCCACCCGCGTCTACCGTTTGTCCTGCATCCGGGCCATATTGCCTTTCAGTCCGCTCATAGCCGGCGACAACGGCTGGTTTGCACAAATTCCCGAAGGACAGTGGCACTATCATCACGAACTCGGCTATTACGCCGACCTGCCTCACTTCTATCCCCTGGCGGAGATCAATTTCAACAGCACCAGCAAGCAGATGAAAGGAGCCGTCAACCAGCGTGTCTTCGACGTGCCCGCCACGGGATCTTTTCTGCTGACCGACTACAGGGAGCAGGTGGAGAAACTTTTCGAACCGGGCAGGGAAATAATCTGCTACCGTTCCCCCGAGGAAGCCGGGGCGCTCGCCGGGGAATACCTCGCCCGTCCCGATGCACGCCGCAAGGTGGCCGAGGCCGCGCGCCGCCGCATCCTGCACGAACACAGCTATGATCACCGCCTGCGCGCTCTCATGGACACAATGCGCAAACTATACGGCTGACCGGGCTCCGGGGCGGAGCATTGCAAAATACGTTATAAGGAATGTCGTTCCCGGCGGAGAGAGAGTGTCCGGCATAGAGCGGCTCAACTTTGAAATGCTCCAAGCGTAAAATGCTGTAAAGGAAGTTTTGATGAATGAAGCCCCCATACTGGTTCTGCAGATGCAGCGCATGGGGGATCTCGTGCTCTCCTTTCCTTTGCTTGCCGGTCTCGGGCGCATGTTCCCCGGACACCCCCTCTTTGTGTTGGGCGAGGAGACTTTTTTCAAGCCACTTCTGCCCCTGTCCCCCAATGCCGTTTATTTCGGTTACGAAGCGGCCTCAAGCTTGGAACGGCAAAAGTATCACCTGGTCGTCAACCTCAGCCATCGCCCGGAAGCGGCGGCTCTGGCCGGCCGTCTTGAAAGTGATCTCTGCCTGGGTCCCCGGTTGGACGGCGGAGGACGCCTTTTTGTGGACGGGGACTGGCAACTGTACCGCGCCTCCCTGACGCACAACAATGACTACAACATGTACCACTGGGCCGACCTGAACTGTCTGGACGTTTTCCCCGCGAGCATGACGCCGCGCCCCGTCGGACGCGATGCGCACGGCTTTGCCGCGGGGCGGAAAAATCTGCGTATCGGTCTTTTTCTGGGGGCAAGCGAGGCGGACAAGCGTCCGGACGCCGCGTTCTGGGTCGGGCTTTGCCGCCGTCTGCTCGAATACGGACACAAACCCGTGCTGCTGGGAGGGCCGGCGGAACAGGCGCTCGGCCGTGAAGTCGCCGGAAAACTGCATGCCCGTTCCCTGAATTTGACCGGGCGGTTCAGCATCGGCGTTTTGGCGGAGTTTATCGCCGCCCTGGATTTTTTCATCTGTCCGGATACCGGCCCCATGCACATCGCCGATTTCCTGGGCGTCCCGGTGCTCAACCTGAGCCTCGGCCCGGTGAATCCCAGGGAAACCGGTCCTTTTTCCTCAGGGCAGTATATCGCACAGGCGGATGTGGAATGTGCCGGCTGCTGGCGCTGCACGCGACCGCGCGCGGTATGCCGGCTGCTGCTCTCGGAAGACAAAATTGCCGCCTTGACCCGGCGGCTGCTCGGCGGCGCGGGGACCGCCGGGCTCGTTGCGCGGCATGCGGGAGAAGGATTAAAACTTTTGCGCAGCAGGCGGGATGAGCACGGACTGTATGATTTAGACGCTCTTTTTCCCTCGGAGAACGGAGACGCGGATAAAACGGGAGTGGCATCCCGTTTCGGGGATGCCCCGAACGCGGGGAAAAAACGCCCGGCCGGGGCGCGGCCCGCTCTGTCCCGGTTCTGGAAAGCCTGGTTCGGAGTCATTTTTGGGCTGTCGGCGCGGGAAGAGGCGGCGGAAGCCCGCAGGAAACTGCGCGCCGGTCATCCCGCGGCCGATGCCGAACTGTCCTCGTCCGCGGCGACCTTTGCTCTCGAGAGTGCCGCCGCTTTCCGGACAAGGCCGGAGCTGATGCTGTCCTCGTCTGATTTCTGGCAAAAGGCGCCGCCTCTGCTCCGGCCCTTTTCCGGCTATGCCCAGATGTACGCGCAGAACAGCGGTGGGACGCGGCAGGCTTTTCTGAAGATACTGTCTCTGGCCGAAGCTTTGGCGGACAGCCCGTAATTACCTGCATAGTTATGAATATAGTTATTTATATCAAATGATTATATCTATAAAACTAAATTCTAAATTTTGCTTAAGGGAGCACTGATTTAAGCGGGGCGCTGCCCCTAACCCCGCCGGGGGACAGTGACTTCCCCCGGACCCACTCAAATACAACCTGCTGAAATATTTATTTGGGGTGCAGGAGCATCATGCCTCTGTCAAGGAAGTTTGAGGGGGGGGGTGGAGCCTCCTCAAAGAAATAAATCAGCGTTTCCCTAACCCGAATTTAACAAAATCCGGCTCCAAAACAATTTATTTGCCGATTTCCATATAAAAATTCAATTATTTTATATGGATAAAAATATACAAATTAGGTCACCTGTAAAAATGTCGTGCCATATAAAAATAACATGCTAAATTTATTAGTTTTCTTTTAATCTTGTTAAACTCAGGCTAAACCCAATACTGTTCATTTAGTAAAAAGTTTGTTATACTTTCCTTCGTTGCCGGCGAGACAGGGCAAAAAGGAGAAGAAGTATGGCAAGAACACGAAAATCTTTTTCACCACAGA
>JAISRC010000039.1 GCA_031273845.1 Desulfovibrio sp. | reverse complement strand
CCATACCCTCTCTTGTCTTGTAATTTCAAAATATTATACTAAAAATAATCCCTTTTGTACAGGTATTGGAAAGCATAATTGTAAATTTTGTAAAATTTAAAGTCCGACAGGCTCCTAGGCTCTAATTGCCCAAGGTGGGTGCTATCAATCACGGCAATTGCCGTGTACACCGAAACCGATCTTGTCAAGCTGCATGACAAAAATATTACACTTTATTCTCCCAGACCCGGCGGCATTGTGCGCGGCCAGATACCCCCCGTTTTCGCCGGACGAACCCCGGATGTTGATTTCCCTGTTCAAGGCGAAAACGCCTCCATGCCGATTCGCTCTTTACCGGGCATAACCACCTGAAAGAGAGCGACCCTACTATACGGACAACGGAAAGATTTGCTGGTATATTCGCTGGTACTATAGAGAATAGTCAGTATACTTATAGTGTAATATCAATATATTATTCTATTGAAACGAGTCCCGCCCTCGCACCAGGAATAAATTTCAGAAAGTCCCGCAAGGTCTAAAAAGCCTTGTGGGACTTAACTTTTTCTGTGTTTACCTGTATATTGAGTTTCCCCTACGCCTGCGAGGCAGACGGGCTTTGCCCGCCGTAAGCAGCTGTCTCAAGTGTAAAATGCTGTAAGGATCACACGGATACCCGGCGTAAAGTTGACACGCGGCGAAAGCGACTTACTTTTACTCCCGGAAAACGATTTCGGGAGGAATCATGACCGAAGGTAAAAAACGCAAATTCAAAGCGGAAACCGAAAAAGTCCTCAATATTCTCACCCACTCCCTCTATGCCGACAGGGAAATTTTCTTGCGCGAACTGCTGTCCAACGCCTCCGATGCCCTGGACAAGCTGCGTTTCTTGCAAAGCAGGGGTGAAACAGTCCGCGATGCCGGTGAACCCCTGGAAATCCGTATCAGCGTAGATAAAATCGCGGGCGTCCTGCAAATCAAAGACAGCGGCGTGGGCATGACCGCCGCCGAACTGGCCGACAACCTCGGAACCATCGCCAAATCGGGATCGGAAGACTTCGTCCGCGACCTGGAATCGGCCGCCGCCGAAAAAACAGGCGGCACACAGACGCCCGCCGACCCCCCGCGCGCGACTGAAGACGCGGGTGCAACGGAAAACACGGACGCAGACCCGGACACGCCGCAAGCGCCGTCCGACGGCGCGCAGATCATCGGCCGCTTCGGCATAGGTTTTTATTCAGTGTTCATGGTCGCCGAATCCGTGGAGGTCGTTTCCGTGCCCGCCCAGGGCGGCGAAGGCCCGCACCTCTGGAATTCAGACGGCCGGGGCGGCTACAGCATCCGGGCGCTGGAAGGCGAAGATGCCGCGCCCTACAAACGGGGTACCGTCATCCGGGCCAAAATCAAGGCGGAGGACAAGGAATTCCTGGAAAAATACCGATTGGAATCCGTCATCCGCAAACATTCGAATTTTCTGCCCTTCCCCATCTTTCTGGAGGACAGCCCGGTCAACACCACCCCTGCCCTCTGGCGGGAACCGAAATTTTCCGTAAGCAAAGACCAGTACGCGGATTTTTACAAGCAATTGACCTTCGACACGATAGACCCCTTGGACGTCATCCATTTTTCGGCCGACGCCCCCATACAGTTCAACGCCCTTGTTTTCATCCCCGCCGTCGAGCAGGACCCCTTCACAGGGCTGCGCGAACGCCGGGGCCTGGACCTGTATGCGCGCCGGGTGCTGATCAAGCGCTCGGACAGCGGACTCGTCCCCGACTACCTGGCCTTTCTCCGGGGAGTGGTCGACGCCGAAGACCTGCCCCTGAATATTTCGCGGGAAAGCTTGCAGGAAAACGCCCTGCTCCGCGCCGTATCCGGAACAATCACGCGCCGGGTGCTGGACTATCTGGAAAAAACGGCTGCCTCGGACAAGGAAAAATATGAAAAATTCTGGGCGCTGCACGGCAAATACCTGCGTTTCGCCTGCAACGACTATGCGAACCGCGAACGGGCGGCCGCTCTGTTGCGCTTTGCCTCGTCTGCGTCCGCCGGTGCCCTGACCGGCCTGGACGAATACCTGGGCAGGATGAAGGAAGGTCAAAAGGAAATCTGGCATCTCGCCGCGCCCTCGCCGCAGGCGGCGGAGGTCAACCCCTACATGGAACGCTTCCGGCGTAAGGGCATAGAGGTCCTCTACCTGTTCGACGCCGTGGACGAATTTGCCTTGGGCGGCCTCGGCGAGTATAAGGGCCATCCTTTCAAGTCCGTGGAACTGGCCGACGGCAAAACTCTGGAAGCCGTCCCGGATGTGGGGGAAGCCACACCTCCGGCCGAGGCGCTGAACGAGGACGAAAAATCCGGGCTGGACAAGCTGATCGGGCTTATGCGTTCCGTGCTGGGCGCCGGGGTGCGGGACATCCGCCTGTCCGACCGTCCGACGGGCAGCCCGGCCGTGCTGGCCGCGCCCGAGGGCATGACCTCTTCCATGGACAAGCTCATGCGGGCAATGCAGAAAAGTGAGGAAACGACGCCGCGGGTGCTGGAGCTGAATCCGGACCACCCGCTGATCCGCTCCCTGTTGCGCATCTATCTCAAAAACCCGGACGACCCACTTATCCCGGAGGCGGTCCTGAACCTGTTCGACAATGTGCGGCTTCGGGACGGCGCGCTGAACGACCCGGAGATCGCGGCCGACCGCGGCTTGAAATTTCTGGAAAAAGCCGTTTCCCTGTATTCGGACCCGCATGGGCGATGTTATGGGGCTTCCCCGTATTCGGACCCGCGCGGATGACGATATGCGGCTTTACAAGCCGCGCGGCCGGGGATATAAGTGCCGCGTCAACAACTTTTGACGCGAGGAGTTTTGTTGTGGCCCAAAAAAAAATTGAACGCACGAAAGAATTGCAGCGCAAGCGCAGACGCCGTCAGGAACGCCTCAGGCAACGCGCGCGCGAAGCCCGGTCCGCCGCCTGAAGCGGCGGGTACGGAGTTTTGGGAGGTAATAATGCCGATTTACGAGTACCGTTGCGACGACTGCAAGCAGCTTTTCGAGGAATGGTGCAGGCATGCGGACGACGGGGACGCTGTGCGCTCCTGCCCTTTGTGCAGGGGCAAGGCCCGGCGCATCATATCCAATACCAGTTTCGCCCTCAAGGGCAACGGCTGGTATGCCACGGAATACGGAACGCATAAGGACCGTTGCCGCAAGGAAGACAGTTGCGCAGCGGCAGGGTCCGATGACGGCTCCTGCGCCGGAGCGTCGCAATGCGCGGCTTCCGGTGCAGGTACCGCTTCCGGTGTCCCGGCACAAAAAGAAGCCCCGGCACAAAAAGAGGCCTCGGCCGCGACGTAAGCCGACGGGACTCCGCGCCGTGATAGACCGCTACACCCGCCCGAAAATGGGCGCCCTCTGGACGGAAGAACGCAAAATTGCCGCTTGGCTGGAGGTGGAACTGGCTGTTTGCGAGGCCTGGGCGCGTTTCGGCGTCATAGACGAAGCAAGCATGGCCGAAATCCGCTCCCGTGCGGACGCGGACGCGCAACGCGTGCGGGAAATTGAGGAACAGACCCGCCACGACGTCATCGCCTTTCTTACGGCCGTCGAGGAAAAAGTCGGTCCCGCCGCCCGCTTCATCCATCTGGGCTGTACCTCGTCGGACATCATGGATACGGCCAACGCCCTGCTTCTGGTGCAGGCCGGACGGATCATACTCGCGGACTTCGACGCCCTGCTCGGTACCCTGAAAGACCTTTCCCTGCGCTACAAGGGCGTCCTGTGCATGGGGCGGACCCACGGCATACACGCCGAACCCACGAGCTTCGGCCTGAAGACGGCGGGATTCTATGCCGAATTCACCCGGCATCGCGCCCGCTTCGCTGCCGCCGTCGAAGAAATGCGCGTGGGCAAGATATCCGGTGCCGTGGGCACTTACACTGCCCTGAACCCGGAGGTGGAGCGCTTGGCCTGCGCCGCCCTCGGCCTTGAAGTGGATCCCATATCCACACAGATCATCCAGAGGGACCGCTACGCGCACTATTTCACCTCCCTTGCCCTGGCAGCCGGCGGAGTGGAACGCCTGTGCGTGGAACTGCGCCACCTGCAACGCACGGAAGTCGGGGAAATCGAGGAAGGTTTCGCCAGGGGGCAAAAAGGGTCCTCGGCCATGCCGCACAAAAAGAATCCCATTTCGGCGGAAAACCTGAGCGGTCTGGCCCGCCTGTTGCGCGCGAACTCTCTGGCGGCCATGGAAAACACCGCCCTCTGGCACGAGCGCGACATCAGCCATTCCTCGGTGGAACGGGTCATCATGCCCGATTCCACCATCCTCATGGACTACATGCTGTCCCGGCTGGACACCCTGTTGCGCGGGCTGAAAATCAACACGAAGAACATGGCGCGCAACCTGATGGGGTCATACGGCCTGTTCTTTTCGCAACGCGTGCTCCTGGCCCTGGTGGAAGAGGCGGCGCTGCCGCGTCAGAAAGCTTACGAAGAAGTGCAGCGCCTGGCCATGCAAAGCCGGGAGGAAGGCAAATCCTTCCCGGATCTGGTGCGGGCCGATCCATTCATGCGCGGACACCTGCCCGAAACGCGCATGGACTCCCTTTTCGACCCCTCGCTCTGTCTGCGCTATGAGGACGAAGTGTACAACAGACTTTTCGGAGGTTGAAATCCACCACCCTTTCTGTCCTGTCATTCTGAGCGTAGCGAAGAATCTATCTTCGGGGTTTTATTTTTTCAAGACACCAAGATGAATTCTTCACCTTCGGCTCAGAATGACAATATGCTGTGCGGCAATGCTGACAAGCCCTTCGACTGCACCACGGGACGCCAGGGCGTGGCGGATTATGGGAGGCAGAACGTGTTGACCCCCGGTGATATACAGGCGCAAAAGGCGGAACTGGCCGCCCTGCTTTACGCCAAATCTTACATGGAAGGCGATTTTACCCTGAGTTCAGGGCGCAAGACCACCTATTATTTCGACTGCCGCCAAAGTTCCCTGGACCCGGACGGCGCGCGGCTGATCGGCGCGCTGTTCGCGTATATGCTGAAGGATACGGACGCGCAGGCCGTGGCCGGGATGACCTTGGGGGCGGACCCCCTGTTGACGGCGACCTCCCTGACCGCCCTCGCACAGGGTAGGCGGCTGCCCGCGCTGATCGTGCGCAAGGCGGCCAAAAAGCACGGAGCGGGACGCAGGATAGAGGGACTGGCCAATGTGCATCCGGGCGACAAGGTCGTTATGCTCGAAGATGTTGTCAGCACCGGCGCTTCCGTGCTACAAGCAGCCGACACGGTGGAGTCGGAAGGATTGAAGGTTCCGGCCGTGTTCTGCATCCTGAACCGGGAAGAACCGGGCGGCGCCGATGCTTTTGTTGCGGCCGGCAGGGAGTTGCGCTCCCTCTTCACCCGCCGCGAACTGCTTGATCTGGCCCTGCCCGGCCGATAAACAGTGTAGCGCGCAAAGACCCGTTCCGATTTCCAATCATTTTCGGAGCCGGAATACGCGGCGGGATGCCGCATCAGAATACGCGATATTCCGGAGGCAGGGCAAAAGCGCGCTTCGCCGCAGCCGGCAATGCAAAAAGGCAGTGACGCCTTTTTGCATCAACAGTGGAGTCAGATGGCCGATTTCTGCGACAGTCATCCCGATGCTCCCGGAACATCCCGGCCTCCCCGGACGCGGGGAAAGGCGCTTCCGGGTCTCCCCTGCCGGGCCTTTGTTCCTTTGCAGGCTTTTGCTCCTTTGCGGGCCTTTGTCCCCTTTCTCGTCTGCCTTGCCCTCTTCCGGCCGGGCGCGGCCGCGGCGGTCTGGGACGCGGTCATATCCGAACAGTTCGCAAATCCTTCCTATTTCGTCGCTGTGGACAAAACGCGGCAGAAGCTGGCCTTTTTTGAAAAACACAGTCCCCTGCGTCTTTCCAGGGTTTTTGTCTGCACCACCGGGCAGAAAGAAGGGGACAAGGAAGTGGAGGGAGACCTCAAAACCCCTGAGGGGGTCTATTTTGTCGTGCGCCGCATAGACGGAGGGCTGGACTACACCAAGTATGGCCACAAGGCCTATACCCTGAATTATCCCAATCCCGTGGACAGGATGCGCGGGAAAACCGGCTTCGGCATCTGGATCCACGGCCGGGGAGAACCCCTTGTGCCCTTGCAGACCGAAGGCTGCATAGCCATGAACAACGCCGACCTGTCCGTGCTGGGCAAGGCGCTGGTCCCCGGCGCGCCCGTGACCCTGACGCGCTCCTTTGTGTTTGACGCGGCCGGGAAAGGTGGAGACGACGATCTGCGCAGGCTGGAGCAGAAGGTGCGCGACTGGGCCGAGGCCTGGTCGGGACGTTCGCGCCGTTTTTTTGATTTTTATAACCAGGATGCATACAGCGCGGCCCAGGGAGAAAGTTTTTCCGCCTTCCGCGCCCAGAAGGAACGTCTGTTTTCGGTGCTGCCCTGGATACGGACCACGGTCAGAGACATCAGGGTTCTCCCCGGACCCGACTACTGGGTGACCTGGTTCCGGCAGGACTACAAGGCGCCCAACCTGAGCACCGACGGCACGCGCCGTCTGTACTGGGAAAAAACGGGGTCGGACTTCAGGATCGTGGGCATGGAATGGGAACCGGGACTGGACGCCTCCGCGTTGACGGCTTCCGCAGGGACGCTGTTGCCGCCGGATGAAGGTGACCCCCTGACCCTGCTCGACGCGGCCTGGCGTGCTCCCGACGATGCCGCCTATCTTGCCTCGGCCGCCGGGTCCCCCGATTCCGCAAACGATGCGGGCACTTCGCCGGCACACCCCGCCGCCGAGCCTTCCTCCTCGTCCCGCCCGGCGACAAAGGCCCCCAGTACGCCGGACCATATTGAAGACCCGGCCTTCGGCCCCATGCCCCGCCCCTCGGCGGACGCTTTCAGGCTGGCCGCGCGCCGGGAGACGACGCGCAAAGACGTCCAAAGGGACAGGAATGCGTCGAAGCGGCAGGCCGCTTCCCAAGCCGCGTCCGCGCAAGGCGCCTCCGGACCCATAAGCGCATCATCAGCGGGGCGATCCGCGCCCCCGGCCCCGACCGTGCGGGACTCCGCCGTTGCCTCCGACCCGCAGGCGGATGCCGCGATATCAAAGAGCATACAGTATCTCCGCGAACAGCTCCTTTCCTCCGCCTCGCAGGCAGGCGCCGTGCCCCCTGAACCGGCGCGGCAAACAGCGGCGGCATCCGGACCGATGCCCGCCGTGTCCTCCACCCTTGTCGTCGCAGGCGCAACGGACCTTGCCCCGGCGCCGGGCACGCCGGCCGCCGCAAGCGCAACGGACCGGAAAACGGCGGAGGCCGAAAATCCCGCCGCACAGGAGCGCCCCGGCGGGATACCTGCAGCCGCGTCTCCGGAAATGAAAGCCCTGTCCGGGGATTCCCCGCCTGACCTGCCCGATCCGGCCGGCATGCTTACCGAGCGGATTGAGGCGTGGCGCGCGGCTTGGGAACGCGGGGACATTGCAGCCTACACAGGGTTTTACGCCCCGAAAGCGATACAGGGCGACCGCAAGAGCGCGTCCGACATACGCAGGCACAAGTCCCGGCTCTGGCGCAGGAGCGCGCCCGCCGTCGTGCGCCTGAGCGATGTCCGGGTGCGGATGGAAAAGGGCCGGCCGGTCGCGGACATGAAGCAGGAATACACGGATCAGGCAGGCGGAGGAGACAGGGGCATCAAAACCCTGACCTTCGAGCGGATAAACGGCGTATGGCTGATCACACGGGAAGAATGGAGGGATTTTGAAGCCGGTCATTAAAAAACAAACACACTACAACGTCTTGCTGATGCGCGACGACAGAGAATCCATAACCTTTCGCATATACAGCGGTCTACTGCATTTTTGTCTGGGCCTTTTCATCCTGCTGCTCCTGTGCGGCGGGGCGGGCATATACGGCGGCCTGCATTTTTTCACCAAGTACCGGGAACTTGCGGAGGTGCAGGAGGCGCGGGAAAGGGAAAACGCCGAAATGCGCCTGCAGCTTGAACGTCTGGTCAATCTGGAAAGCCTGCTGAAAGCGGGCAACGGAACCCAGCCCCAAGCCACGTATACGGAAGTGGGCGTACCGGACCTGCCCGCCCGCGTTGCGCTTGTCCCTCCCCCCCCCGCCGCAGGCCCGCCGGCCGCAGGCAGCGGCACCGCCGGTACGCCTGCCGCGCCCCTTCCCGCCGCAACGGCGGCCCCAAACGCGACGGGCCGGGCAACGGAAGGGCCGGCACCGCCGGCACAGACAGAAAACGCCGTGTCCGAGGATAAAGACACAGCCCCTGCGATGGGGGAAAACGCCGCTCCGGCCGTTGCGCCTTCCGCCGCTCAAACGGCGGCCGGCGTCGAATACCCGCCCCTGTCCGACGCGGGCAGCCTCCTGCGCATAAATGAATTCAGCGCCAGAAACGTCGGCCCCTTGCGCCTGCGCATCAGCTACGACCTGTCCACCACCACCGACGGGCAGCGTACGGTCAGCGGCTCGGCCAAATACACGGCCCTGCTGGCCGACGGCACGCGCGTGGACCTGCCCCTGCTGGACCCGGAAAACACGCGCTTCGCCATAAGCCGCATGAAACCCATGCAGAACACGATCCGCCTGCCCCAGAACCTGAAAAGCGAAAACATTACGGCCATTGACATCCTCATTGAAACCGCGGACAAAACGTACCGTGACAGCTATCAGGTGCGCCTGCAGTGAAACAAACCTTTTGCCCCGGAGAAAGCATGACCACTGAAGGCGCCGACGCCCGCGACGGCACAGACGCGACGGGTGCGGCGAGCGTGACAGGCGCGACGGGCGCAGGGGAGAGGACCGCCGCCGGCCGGGGCGGCAAAGATTTCATCCGGGCCATGATCGCCGCGGATCTCGCGGCAAAACGCCGGGACACCGTGCATACCCGTTTTCCTCCGGAACCGAACGGCTATCTGCACATCGGCCACGCCAAATCCATCTGCCTGAATTTCGGGGTGGCAAAGGAGTTCGGCGGGTTGTGCAACCTGCGTTTCGACGACACCAACCCGGTCAGGGAAAACCGGGAATATGTGGACGCCATTCGCAAAGACGTGCGCTGGCTGGGCGGGGACTGGGGCGAACGCGAATATTATGCCTCGGATTACTTTGACCGGCTCTACGAGTTCGCCGAACAACTCATCCGCATGGGCAAAGCCTATGCGGACAGCCTTTCCGCCGACGAAATCCGCGAATACAGGGGCACCCTGACCGAGCCGGGACGCGACAGCCCTTACCGCGGCCGCAGCGTTGAGGAAAACCTCGACCTGTTCCGGCGCATGCGCGCCGGGGAATTCGAAGACGGCGCGCACGTCCTGCGCGCCAAGATAGACATGGCCTCGCCCAACATCGTCATGCGCGACCCGGTGCTGTACCGCATTCGCCGCGCCCCGCACCACCGCACGGGCGACAAGTGGCCCATCTATCCCCTGTACGACTATACCCACTGCATATCCGATTCCCTGGAAGGCATCACCTATTCGCTGTGTACCCTTGAATTCGCCGACAACCGCGAACTCTACAACTGGGTTCTGGAGACTCTGGGCATTTTTCGTTCCAGGCAGACGGAGTTTGCGCGCCTGAATCTTACGCGCACCGTGCTTTCCAAGCGCAAGCTCATTCGGCTGGTGGAAGGCGGCTATGTGCGCGGATGGGACGACCCGCGCATGCCCACCCTCTCCGGTCTGCGCCGGCGCGGGGTGCCGCCCGAAGCCCTGCATGAATTCGCCGCGCGCATAGGCGTTGCCAGAGCGGACAACACCGTGGACTACGCCATGTTGGAATTCTGTATCCGCGAACGCCTCAACTCGACCTCGCCGCGCGCCATGGCCGTGTTGCGGCCGCTGAAAGTGATTCTCAGAAATTACCCTGAAGGGCAGGTGGAATGGATGGATCTGCCCCTGTACCCTGACGAGCCGGAGAAGGGTGTGCGCCGCCTTCCCTTTTCGCGCGAACTGTTCATAGAGCAGGATGATTTCCGTGAAAACGCGCCGGCGAAATTTTTCCGTCTCGCGCCGGGGCGCGAGGTGCGGCTGCGTTGCGCTTACTACATAACCTGTGAGGAAGTGCTGAAAAACCCGGACGGCACTGTCCGCGCCCTGATCTGTTCCTATGACCCGCAAAGCCGGGGTGGGGGCAGCCCGGACGGGCGCAAGGTCAGGGGCACGCTGCACTGGGTTTCCGCGCCCCATGCCGTGGAAGCCGAGATGCGCCTCTACGACCATCTCTTTCTCAAGGACGACCCGTCGGGCGTGGACCCCGGCAATACCTTTCCGGACTGCATCAACCCCGATTCCCTGATCAGCCTGACGGGGTTTGTGGACCCCGGCCTGCGCGCGATCAAGGCCGGGGAATGCGTACAGTTCGAGCGCCTGGGCTATTTTTGCGCCGACAGGGACGGCGGCCCGGAGCGCCCGGTCTTCAACCGCACCGTGACCTTGAAAGACACCTGGGCCAGACTGGAGAAAAAAGGCTAGAGCACTCTCAATTTTGAAATGCTCTAATCAGTGCTTCCCCGATTGTTTTAAGGACCGGGCGGCGGGGCCTGCATGCGGTCGTAAATCAGCAATTTTTCGCCTCCGGTAAACGCATCGTACGCTTTTTTGCCTCCGGGCAGCACATACATCTTTCGCGCGTACATTTTTGAAGCCATTATCAGGGCTTGGCGCGGGACGCCTTTTTTTGCCTCGACAAAGAGATACACGGGCGTTTCAGGATCGCGCGCCGCCGTTTCCCTGATAATGTCCTGCGATTTGTCGCGTTCCTCGGCCATGTACAGGATATTTTTCAGCAGCACGGTTTCCTGGGCCGCAAAACAGATCACAGGCAGGACAGGGAGCAGGCGCAGGGCGGCGGGGCGCAAGCGCGATACGCGTCCGGCGAAACAGAGGCCGGCTTCGGCCAGCAATATGGAGAGGAAGGGGAAGACCGGGTACAGATACCAGTCCAGCTTGGAAGTGCTGCACGTCAGCATGACGAAGGGCACGGCCGTGACCAGCAGCAATCTGCGCGACACGACGCCGCGCACCCGGAACATCCCGATCAGGTCCGCTTTGGCGAGAGGGCGCGCCAGACGCATGTACGCGCCGACCAGCAAGGCAAGCCCGCCCAGCCAGACCGGAAAATTCTGAAGAATCTTTATGAAATAGTAATAGACTCCCCCGTTGTGTCCTTCCATGACCGTGGAGACCCGCCGCACGACATCGTTCATCAGCATCCGGTCAAAAAAGACCGTACCGTCGTAACCGGCGCGCAACCAGGCCCAGAGGCCGACAGGAAGCGCGGCGAGACCGAGGCAGAGCGCGCCGCGCCCGAGGGCGCGCGCGTTGAAGCCGTAATCAAGGAAAAAAAGCAGGACAAGGCTCACCCCCAGATGAGCGGCATGGAAACTTTTGCTCAAAAAGGCCAGGCCGGCGAAGAAGGCGGCGGCGAGGTACCTGTGAAATCCCCGGCCCGGCGCCAGAACGCTGAACAGGGACAAGGCGTAGAGCATAACGAAGACGGCATCGGCATCGCCGGTTCTGGCCCCGTGCCGGGTGATCACGCGTATGGAGGTGATGAAGACGGCAACGGCAAGCAGGCTGAAAGCCGGGCCTCTGTAGCGTAAAGCGAAGAATGCAACGGACAGGGCGGTCAGAAGAAAGGCGGCGGCGGAAAAGAAACGCAGGCCGAGCAGCGTTTTCCCGAAAAGCTTGAACCCCGCGACGATGTGGTAAAAGGCCAGAGGGGGTTTGGCGTTGAAGTAATCCGCTTCGTATTCGTAGGTGTTGACCAGATAATTGCCGCTTTCGACCATCTCCAGCGCGCTTACGCCGTGCCGGGCCTCGTCCCAGCTTGCGATGATCCCGTCGCCCAGCCTGTAGAAGACATTGAAACAGGCTGTGCAGAGCAGCAGGACAGCGACGGCGGCAAGCTGCGTTTTGTTCGTCATTGCGGGAAATTCCCGCTGAAAAGGGCGGGAAACCCCGCCCTTTTCAGCATTGTCGTTCCAACCGCGCCTGGTCAGGCCGCGGCCCCCGTATGGCTCAGTTCAAGCGGCACATTGTTGCGGAACCATGTGCCCTTGGACAGGAAGACGATCAGGGCCAGAGCGGCCGCCGCGCAACCTATGCCTACGGAAATGTCGTAAGAGAGGCGCAACCCTTCCGGAGCTATGCAGATGTAGGAGACGACCGTGGCCGTCATGAAGGTGGCAGGCAGGGAGATGAGCCAGTGCATGCCGCCTCTGCGCACCACATAAGCCGCGGCCGACCAGAGCACCACGGTGGCCAGGGACTGGTTGGACCAGCCGAAGTAGCGCCATATAATGTTGAAGTCCACCTGGGAGAGCACTATGCCCACGACGAAGAGGGGCACGGCTATCATCAGGCGGTTTACAGGCTTGTTCTGGCTTATGCCGCTGAAGTCGGCAATGACCAGACGCGCCGCCCGGAAGGCGGTGTCGCCGGAGGTCACGGGCAGGGCCACAACGCCCAGGATGGCCAGCACGCCGCCCACCGGACCCATAAGATGCTTGCACACATAATCCACGACAACGGCAGGACCGCCCGCCTTCATCAGATCGGGAGCGCTGTCGTACAGGGTCATGCCGGCCGTGGCCCAGATCAGGGCTATGGCGCCTTCGGCTATCATGGCTCCGTAAAAGATGCCTCGTCCGCACCTTTCATCCGGCACACAGCGGGACATAAGCGGCGACTGGGTGGCGTGGAAGCCGCTCAACGCGCCGCAGGCTATGGTGATGAACATCATGGGCCACATCGGCAGCCCCTTGGGATGCTGGTTGCCGAAGAGACTCGTGCCCTCCAGGGTCGGCCACTTGTAGAAATCGTAGCCTTCCACGATCATCGAACCGCCCACGCCGAAGGCCATGATCAGCAGGACTATGGCGAAAAGCGGATACAGGCGGGCGATGATCACGTCTATGGGCAGGATGGTCGCCAGGAAATAGTAGGCAAAGATGACGCAGACCCAGAAGGTCAGATTCATCCAGTCCGGTGTGAGTTTGGCCAGAAGGCCGGCCGGAGCGGTGACGAAAACCACGCCCACAAGGACCAGCAGGAGGATGGAAAAACCGCGCATGAACTGTTTGAAACCGTTGCCCAGAGTGTAGCCCACAACGTCCGGCAGAGAAGTGCCTTTGTAACGTATGCTCATCATGCCGGAAAAATAGTCGTGCACACCGCCGGCAACAATGGAGCCGATGACGATCCAGAGCAAGGCGCTGGGTCCGTATAGCGCGCCGAGAATCGGGCCGAAGACCGGTCCTACCCCTGCTATGTTCAGCAGTTGGATCATGAAAATTTTCCAGCGAGGGAGGACGATATAATCCACCCCGTCGGCCATGGTGTGAGCCGGGGTCGGCCTGTCGTAATTCGCGCCGAACAGCCCCTCAATTACCCGGCTGTAGATGAAGAACCCCAAAAACAGGGCCACAAGGGCCAGTAGGAAATAGACCATGCTGGGCATTCTCTTCTCCTTTCAGTTTGGCAAAAAGGTGAATGTTTCAATCCACAACCGATTTCATCCGCCGATTGATTCCGTCCCGGCGGACAGGTACCGGCCGGCTTGCCCCCTCCCTGCAGGAAGGGGTTACCTGCAATGTGCTCCCGCCCTTGCCGGGAATCAACCGGCAATCTCCCTGAAGGGAGAGGTTTCAAACCATAAAGAAAATTTTGATGAAATTTTGCCTGTTACCGATACACTCCTTACCCCGCCGCAAAATTCCGAACCGCATGGTGCCCTGACCGCAGGGACCCCTTGTGTCGGTTATACGCTTCCTCACAATATTTAGTCAATCCACAGAGCGCGCAAAAACAGGGCTGTTGAATAAAAATGATAACAGTTTGGAATAAGAAAAAATTATTTTATATCTCAATATATTAATGGATAATTATTCATGCATATATTGATAATTGTTTTGCTTGCCGTTTACGGTTGAGTTCCGGAGTGTATCTGCTTGCCCGTCCCGGCGTTCACGGCTTTGCCGCGTCCGCCGGGACGGGCAAGCAGGATGATGCCTATCAGGGCAAGGAAGGTCAAAGAACTCAGCCAGTATATTTCCGTTGCGGCAAGCCGGGAGAAAATGCGCACCAGATTGCCTCCCACATAGACATCGTCCGTTGATTCCACGGTACGCAGGCAGAAAAACCAATAGCCCGACCAGATACCGCCGAGAAGCAGAAATACAAGGCAAAGGCCGCCGATCAGGCGTGCCCGCTTTGCCCCGGATGCATGCGGGGAGGTCTCATGCGGGGCGGGGAGAGCGGAAGAATCGTCCCCGGCGAATGTCCCGGGTGAAATGTTTGCAGAGTCGGAGGACATGATCTTTTTTCCCTTACAGCATTTTGCGCTTGAGAATGTATACAGATAACTACTTAGAACTTGTCTGTAAATAAATGGAGCGTGAGACAAAGACAAGGAAAAAAGCCATTTTGACGCAGTATTTGCCCTCGAAACACTATTGACGGATAAGTTCTTAGAGGTTCCCTTTAGATATTTTCAATAGCAAAATGCTCTAAGAGCGGGGAGGATGCCGACAGATCTATGTTCGAGGTCTGTCAGATAGGCACAATACATATCGGCCACAGCATCGGCGTAAACTTTTATTTCTGTCGAGGTCCGAGTTTTTTCTGAAAAACGTTTTCCTGCCGAGCATAGTACTGTCATAACCAGGTCGCCGGCCGATACGCGGGCGTCTTCCGCAGACTCCGGCAACACTTCCCGCATGAATGCCCTGACGGCCTGATCTACCGCCGCTCTCCCATCCCGCGCCTCCGGAGCGTCACGGTATAACGGGGCGGCATCATTGAGCGCTGTCCGCATCCCGGCTTCCTCGCATTCCGACCGGATGAAAGAATGAACCAAGGTGCGCAGTCTCTCGAACGGCGGCTTCTGAGCGTTCTCAAGCAGGCTTTGCAGCATTTCGGAGGTCTGCCGCCATTCATTTTTCTGAAGCTGGAAAAGGATCGCCGCTTTATTGGGGAAATACTGATACAGTGAGCCGATACTCACCCCGGCTCTCTCGGCTACCCGCGCCGTTGTAAAACGGGCAGCGCCTCCTTTTTCCAAAACCTGAACGGCAGCGGTCAGAATGGTTGCGACGAGTTCAGCCGAGCGGGTCTGTTTCGGCTGTTTTCGTAAACAAAATTGAGGTGTTCGAGGTTCCGGCATACTACCTTCACAGGCGGGCGGCAATGCGAATAGTAAAATATGAATAATTAGTCGTATTATAGTACAATGATAAAACACGATCAACCACAAACCGGAGGATCACTATGTGCACATTAACTACCGCTCCTCTTGCCCCCCTGCTGGACGCATTGCTTAAAGAGGACGCGGCATCAACGGCAGGCATCGCGGATCTTGCCCTGTCCAAAGAAGAGACTGCCCGCCTGATGCGGAGCAAAACCGAATACCGCGACTTCTACGGACGCCTGAAAAATTTTCCGCTTGCCGTCTCGCGCGAGACCGGCTTGCTGCTCTATATGCTGGCTCGGGGTTGTCGAGCTCGAGAGATAGTCGAATTCGGCACATCCTTCGGCGTTTCGACCTTGTTTCTTGCCGCCGCCCTGCGCGACAACGGAGGCGGGCGCCTGATCACCAGCGAGTTTGAGCCGTCAAAGGCGGCAAAGGCAAAGGAAAACCTGACAGCGGCCGGCCTCATTGATTTGGTGGATGTCCGGGAAGGGGACGCTTTGCAGACGTTGAGCGCCGATTTGCCTGATACGATAGACCTGCTCTTGCTTGACGGTTCCAAAGCGCTGTACCTCGAAATCCTGAGCCTGACCGAAAGCCGCTTCAGACCCGGCACCTTGATAATAGCCGACGACGCCGACCTCAACCCGGACTATCCGGCGCGTATGCGCTCATCTGCCGGAGGTTATATGTCCATACCGGTCGCCGAAGGTGTTGAACTGTCCATGCGGATTAACTAAGGAATCTTGAGCAGTTGTAATTTTTCTGATTTTTTCCTATGCCCTGGATGTCGGTATCACCGCTCCGGGGCAATCGAGCGAAACTGTCAACATATTGAAATATCAAGATACATTTTTGAGGTGCAGGTTTAAAAATTCTTGTTATTTCATAATGTTATCTTTTTTCATTCGATTGCCCTGATCACCGCTCCCTATATGCTTGCAAAAAGGAAGGAATGCCATATAAAGGGGAACAGATAAAGCTCGAAAGGTTCAATTTTCTCCTTGCAGGCGTTCTTTCCTTGAAGCATATAAATTTTTACAAAGGGAATACAATGAAGTACACTCTCTATCTCGTCATGCCGTGTTTTGTTCTCATGCTCGCAGGATGTGGCGTCGCTTATGATCCTTTAGCTCATGATATTGAAAAACTGGACACTGACAAAACATTTTTCGTTATGCGTTCAAATAACGGGAAAGCCGGCATAACAACCGAAGCAAAAACTGAAGAAACCTTTGACGGCGTACCTGTACAAACGGCATATTCTTTTACTGCCGCAGTGTATAAAGAAGTATCTCATCTTTCTGCATCGTTTTCCACTCCCGAAGAACTTCCACATGAAGCGTCAGAAATGGCAAGGTCGCTTCCAACGAAGGTTCTTGGATTATCTTTCTTTACAAAGGACGGCAAACAATACGTCCTGAGCACTCCATCCTGGGTATTTCTTGATGGAAAAGAAATTAACAAACATCCATATTATAGCTTAACCGAAGTTGTTTTCAGTTGTACACGGGATAGCGAGCAGGTTTGCGCTCGTAAAATGTCTGATGTTTCTGTGCAGGCGCTTTTGCCGGTAATCAAAAAATTCATAACAGAACAGAGATATTAGAGCAGATATACAATTTCAATGCCAATCTGCTCTAACGGCGAAAGCACGTTTCGCTGGGCTATATTGGGGGGGGTCCGGGGGAAATCATTTCCCTCGGCGAGGTTCGGGGCAGAGCCTCGGTCAGGGCATTTTCAACGTTGAAATGCTCCGGCTCCCCGCAAGCAGCGGCTTCAGCCAATTGTCGGCCATTACGGCGCAAAACAACGCGGAATCCTGCACCAGAGCGGGGAAGGTCGCCGGCAGACCGTCAGCGCTGTCTCTGCCGGCCTGTCCCGCCCCGTCCGACAGCCAACGGGCAGCGGTTTCCGCATCCGCCTCCGGATGGAACTGAAAACCATAGGAGCAGGCCCCGATCCTGAAAGCCTCGTGCGCGCAATGTTCACTTGAGGCAAGCAGTATGGCCCCTTCCGGCAAGGTAAAGGTGTCGTGATGGTGCTCCATGAGCAAAGGCGGCCGCAATCCGGCAAAGAGGGGGTCCTTTTCTCCTTCGGCCGTCAATGTCATCTCGGTAAAGCCGCTGTGCAGCCTGTCCATCCGGTACACCCTGCCGCCGTAAGCCGAGGACAGAAGCTGCGCACCGAGGCAGATGCCGGCCACAGGGAGTTCCCGCGCGCCGAAATCGCGCATCAGTTCCGTTTCCGCCCGCAGCCAGGCCGGCGCCGCTTCGTCATACACGGACGCCGACCCTCCCAGGACCAGAAGGCCGTCGCAGACGCCGCGCCCGGAGGGAAGCGCATCCCCGGCATGGGGCCGGCAATACTTGAGGGTGCAGCCTTGCCGCTCCAGTTCCTTGCAGAAGACCCCGCCCGGCGCGTCCTTGCTGTTCTCCACGACGAGGATGCGCGGCCCCTGCTTTCCCGGAGCGAAACAGGGCCGCAGGCGCACGCTGGTTTCATAATAGGTCGCTCCGTCGCCCGCACGGGAAGCCACGGCCGGTGTGAGCAGGTTGACCCCGTGCCCGGCCTTGATCCAGCCGCCCCGCTCCGTCACCGCCACGTCCGTCCGCATCCCTTCAACGGCGCGCAATCTGGCGGTCAGCGCGCCGAGGGGGCTTTCCACCCGCACGGCATCGCCGTCCGCCAGCCCTGTTCTGCGGACCTCGGACGCGGCCAGGGACAGGACCGGCAGCGCATCGTGGCCGTGCAGGGTGCGTTCGGAACAGATCGCGTCATGGCTTGCCCCGGTTATAAAACGGTAAGGATAGTCCGGGTCCTGTCGCGCCGGCAGGGAGGCGTCCAATTCCGTCAGACACCTGAATTTCCCCGAAGGCGTGGGAAATTTTCCGCCCGCATAGGGGACCATGGGAGCGGGCAGACGGAAGGGCGCCCTTTTCAGTTCCTCAAGGTCGCAACCCATGCCCCGCAAAGGCGCGCAAAGGTCCCGCAGCCAGTCTTCCGTGCTCCGGCAATACTGGCGCGCAAAAGGAAAACGCCGCGCCAGATCCTGAAATATCCGGAATTCGGAACGGCATTCCCCCGGAGGCTCCACGGCCTTGTTCACCGCTGCGACATAGTTGTGCCCGTAACTTGCCACCACATCGTCCTCTTCCGTGAACATTGTTGCCGGGAGGAAAAGCGAGGCGCAATCGGCGCTGTCGTCCAGAAAATGCCCGACGTAGACCGTAAATTCCGCCGATCTGAAGGCCCGCGCCGTTTTTGCGGAATCCGGGGCCGAGCATACGGGGTTGGCCGAGGTGACGACTATCATCCGTATGGGAGGATCGGCGGCCCGCAGTATTTCGTCCCCTACGGCCGGCATGAGCAGGCGGCGCCTCGGCGGGTTCAGCCTGTGGCCCCAAAAGCTCTGATCGTAGGGGCCGTATTCCTCAAAGCCCTGGCTTACCCCGCCGCCCGGGACGCCGAGGATGCCGCTCAAGGCCCCCAGGGCATCGACGGCCCGGATGGACAGGTGCGCGTATTCATGCCTGTGCATGCCCCAGCCGAGCAGTATGGAGGTCGGGTAAAAGCGCATGAGCGTATCCGCGAGACAGTCCACGTCTTCCGCCGGCAGATCGCAGAGGCGGAGCAGTTCGTCCGCGCTGAAGCTTCCGATCAGTTCCAGATAGCCTTCGTAACCCTCGGTATGTTCGCGCATGAAGTCCAGATGCGCAGCCCCGGACTCAAGGATGCGCTTTGCCGCGGCGAGCGCCAGATAGGCGTCGCCCATGGGACGGGGCGCTATATGCCGGTCCACGAGGGCTGCCGTCCTGCTGCGCACGGGGTCTATCAGCAGCGTCCGCCCTCCGCGCCGGCGAATATCCTTGATGACGGCGAGCAGGCTGATGTTGGTGGACGCGGGATTCCTGCCCCAGAGGACCATGGACCGGCTGTTGTAATGGTCCAGGGGGTCGTGTGAAATCCGTTCTCCCACATCCATGTTTTGCGCGGCCTGGCCTGTGCCTCCGCAGAGCGTTCCGCGCAGTGTGCTCACTCCGCCGAGCAGGTTGAAAAAATAGCTGTTGAGCAGTTTCAGGGCGGTGCGTTCGCCGAAACCCTGGTAGTAGAAGACGGCTTCGGGGCCGTCTTCGGCAATGACGGTCCGGAGTTTGTGGGCAAAGAGGTCCAGGGCTTCGTCCCAGGTGATCCCCGACCAGACGCCGTTCCGTTTGAGCATGGGGAAACGCGCTCTTTCCGGGCTGTACACGCGGCGCACATAGCGCATGGCCTTGTGACAGGCCCTGCCCCTGGTAAAAGGGTGGTCCGGGTCCCCGACCAGGGCGGTGAGTCGCCCGCCCGCGCGCTCCACGCGGGCAAGCAGGCCGCAGGTGTTCTGGCAGTCGCGGGTGCAGGCGGTCTTGACGGTCAATGTGTCGGGCGGCATGCTTTGATTCCTGTATTCCTTTGTTGATCACCCTTCCCTGAAACGGACGCCGGCAGGGGGAGCGGGTGCTTTGATTCCTGTATTCTTTTGTTGAGTCAAAACCGCGTTCCGGCAGTCCGCGCAAAGGCGGCGGCAAGGGCCAGGTCGGCGGGGAAGTTGATGTTGAACAGGGGCAGGGCTTCTTCATGGGTATAGGGCACGCGGTGGATCAGGCCATCAGGGATGAGGCGGAGCAGCTTTACGCGTCCCGCGCGCAGGCCCCGATCCAGAAAAGGCAGGGCCTCCGGCTCATAAATACCCGGCAGGGCTTCGACGCGTGCGCTTTCAGTGCTGCAGAACGCCGTCAGCACGGTGTCCGGGGGACGCCCCGCGCGGGCCGTGATCAGTTTCCGCAGGGTGGGAGCGTCAATAAAGGGCATATCGCAGGGGAGCACAAGACAGGCGCGCCCGCAACGGCGCAGGGCCGAGGCCGCCCCTCCTGCGGGACCCATCCCCGGTTGCTCGTCCGGGATCCAGGGAAAATCCGGGCTTTCCCGTCCGACGATGAGGACATCTCCCAGAATGTCCTTGAGCAGGGCAGCGTTGCGGCTCAGAAGGAGCTGTCCGTCCGGGCGGATGCGCAGGGAGGCTTTGCCCCGGCCCAGACGGGAGCCGGCCCCGCCGGCCGTCACAACGGCGGCCGGCCGGTCTTCGGGTAAATTATCCATGCCCGTTGCTTAACAAAAAGCGCTTCCGGACGCAAAGGCCCGCCGCAGTCAGCGCTGCCCTGCAAACGGACGCGATTTGTAATTCAGAATGACAGGACAAGAAGCGCGGCGGATTATGGATGATTTCCGTCCGGCCCGCTTCGCGGCGCGCCGGACGGTTGGTATTCAGGCTCCGTTGCGAAAATCCGTACGCTGAAACGCTCTAAAATTCCAGCTTCAGTTGCAGGCTGCCGGTCACGCCTTCGCGTGTGCCCGTATATCCCTGTACTCCGATGTCAAAGGAAACGACTTCTCCCGTCCTGACGGTCAGGCCGAGTTCGCCTATGCCCGTGCCGCCCGTCAGGTCCGGCGCGTCTATGGCATGGCCGTATGTCGAGGCTTTCGCCTTGCCGTCGAACTCGTGTTCGTAGGCGGCGCCTATGTAGGGGCTGACATAGTCGTTGACGGCATAGGCAAAGCGCGCCCCGCCCCGGAGCCTGTGCGATTCCACGTCGTCAAAGCGTACCGGGTCGCCGGTGGACAGCCTGACGGAATCGCCGTCCTGGTGCGACCAGAGATATTTGCCGTAGAGGTCGAGGTCGGCCTTGTCCGTGATGTTCCAGATATAGCCCGCGCCGAAGTGCAGGCCGTAATACAGGCCGGAGGTGTCGTAGTTCACCGTGCGGCCGAGGGCATCACGCAGGTCGGAACTGGAATAGTCGCTCGTCACCTGCCCCATGCGGCCTGTGGCCTCGGCATAGAAATGGCCGGGGCCTGTACTGATGAAATCGAAGCGTCCGAGGACGCCGCCGCCGACATACTCGGTATCGCCGCCGCCCTTGACCGCCGCTGCGTTGCTGAAGGAGTTGCGCGTGTCGTAATCGCCTTGTCCATACTCAAAAAAAGCGCCGAGGGTCAGACGGCCGGGGGTCAGCCCCGCGCCGAAGGACAGGCCCGCGAGCAGGGAAAAGCCGTTCACGTCCACATGCGAGCCGGTGTTGTAGCGGGAGTGCCCGCCGCCGAAAGTGCCGAAGGCTTGCAGACCGGGGGCCAGGGCGCTGCGCACGGCAACGGCTATGCCCTTGTCCACGGCCAGATCGGCACCCTGGTTGATCAGGGCGACTCCGGAAAGGTAGCCTTCGGACAGGGACTTGGCCTGGGGACTCACGCTTGCATCGCCCTGCACGGTAGCGACTATGTTGTTGCCGTCCCTGGACGCAAGGAGGGTATAGTTCAGCATCGCGCCCTGCGCGGCCTGGAAGGTGGATCCTTCAAAATCGCCGTATGTATGGTTGGAGTAGATCAGGGTGATCGCATCCCCGTCTTTCAGTGCCTGACCGCCGCCGGCGATAGCCAGGCCCGTGACCCTGCTGCTGTTGCCGGCTGCGGTTGCGCCGAGATGCAGATACTCGGCAGACAGAATGATGTCGCCGGCTTTAACGGAAGACGGCAGGAGGAAATCGAAGTTCTGGAAGTTTCTGATTGATTCGAATGCGTTTGTTCCGCTGTAGTTATGCACTTTCAGGGTGTTGCCGGTGACATAATCTCCGGTGCCGCTGTCTCCGCCGTATCCGCCGTATATATGTATATGAAGGGAATTGAAGGACGGGCTGCCGGAGAGGATCACCGTATTGTTTTTGGCAGATCCGTCGGCTGAGGTTCTGCCGCCATAGATAGATTGTCCCGTACTATTTGTCGTCTCGAATACCCCGCCCAGGATCTCAACCGTGTTGTTCGAGGCAGATTGACTTGTGCCGTCGGTGTGGCCGCCGAAGACGTTTCCGGTTATCGTGCCGCCGCTGATAATTACCTTGTTATAGTCGGCGCTGCCGGCGTTGCTGCCTGAAGCTCGTCCGCCCTTGATGTCCCAAGCCTGACCGTCAAGGAAGTTTACCGTGTTGTAATCGGCGTTGCCGGTGCCGCTGTTCCCCACATATCCGCCGATCACATCAGCCTTTGCGCCACCTGATATTGAATTGAGGGTGCCCGTGTTGGTTACGGTGTTGTGAGCGGCGTTGCCGCTGCCGCCCAGGACCACGCCGCCGTATACGTCACCCCCGTTATTGATGGTGCCGCGGTTGATGACGACGTTGTTTTCGGCGTTGCCTTTGGTGCTCAGCCCGCCGATGACGCCCGCTTTGGTATTGGATGTGCCGGGGTCGCCAATAGTGTAAACTCCATCGACAGTCCCGCCGGCGATGTTCACAGTGTTGCCGACCGCATCGCCGGCGTCTGTGGAGCCGTTGCCGGTGTCGCCGCCGACCACATAACCCTTTACAGTCCCGCCGGTGATGTTCACTGTATTATCGATAGCGTTCCCTTTACTTGTTTGACCGCCGAATACAGCCCGAATGACCGTCCCGCCGGTGATATTCACCGTGTTTCGGACGGCGTTCCCGCCGTTGGTGCCTGCGGCTCCGCCGTACACATCCTCACCGATCACGGTGCTGTCTCCCTCAATATACACCGTATTGCCGACGGCATCGCCCACACCAGTACTTTCCGTCCGGCCGGCGGCTCCGCCGAGGACGTGCCGGCCAACCGTGCCGTCGGTGATGCGCACAGTATTGCCCTCGGCGTTGCCGCTTGCCGAAGCGCCCCCGGTGACATCACGCTCTACATTTGACCCGCTCTCCATGATCACCTGGTTGCCGGTAGCGTCACCGTTCATGGTTATGCCGCCGACGGCGCTGCCTTTGTCGCTGCTGCCGACGTTTCCTCCGTCTTTGATTATCAGCGTATTGCCCTGGACATTGCCGCTCGAACTGCCGCCGCCCACAACGCTATAATCTCCCACATTGCCGGTTACCTCGACGGTATGGCCGCTGGTTGGGCTATTGCCGCCTTTGACGATGATACCATTGTTTGCGCCGCCGATGGGATCTGCCGGACTCCCTCCATTGAAAACATCATTCGCATCGTCAGCCGTATCGTTATCTATCTTGAGTCCGGAAATATCCGTTGCCCCTGCCTGTTCGGCCAGGCCGAGCAGGAGCAGTAAAACGAGAAGGATCGGAAAGCCGGGCAGCTTTCCTGCGCCGTAAAACACAGTCCGCTTACGCATATCTTCCTCCTGAAACAGTTTGGGCGCACCGGGCAACGCCCGGAAGCGCCCCCCGCTGTGCCCGTTGATAAAAAAAAAGCGGAAGATAAAGAGAAGAGCAAATTCCTCCCTTAATCTTCCGCAATGCTGAAACGACAAAACGGCCCTGCCTCAAAAAGAGAACAGGGCCGTGTGAAAATGCCGCAACCGCGCCGCTCTTCGCTGAAAGCGCGGCGGCGGACGGTGTTAATGTGTGTGTGTGTGTGTGTGTGTGTGTTCCAATACTACGGGACCGCAAAACACCACAAAACGCTACAAAATTATATAGTTATAGTAAATTTACCTTCCTTCGAGATA
>JAISRC010000186.1 GCA_031273845.1 Desulfovibrio sp. | reverse complement strand
TCCACTCGGTGGGATACCAAGGAATGAGCCTATTTTTTGCGACTTTTCAACCCCGCAACGGTAGAACCTTTTCGGGTCTCACCGCCAGAGGCGGTGGTTTAACCGATTTGTAATTAGTTTCGTACTATATGCCTGATATAAAAACAAAAATATTCTGTAAAATTAGTATATTATATCATGTTTTTCCGGGGAAAAGTGTCAAAGTTCGGATTCACGTTCACCTTTCCACAACTTATCCTTTGCTGGCCTTTATCGGAAAGCCCCAGCAAAAGCGTACTGATTCGATATTGCTTCAACCCCTATCCGCACATACACTATTTTGCATCACAACGGACCATACTCGGCGCTTCTCCGAAAATTTTCACAAAAATGTGGAAAACAACACACCGGAGGACGGACGGAAGCCTTGTTCCCCGGCCCTCTCCCGGCATTATCCCGGCGCGGCCGTCCGGACAATGCCGGGCGGCGGAAACTGTTTCCAACGCAAATGTAAAATTATCGAGAGCAACAGCCTGGCCTCGCATAATTAACTTACGAAGATATTTCCCTAATATGTTTATGGAATACATATTGCTTTAAGGATAGAGAAGCACGGCGCAAGCCGCCGAAAAATTTTCTCTCAACAGCGAAATCAGGAGCACAACGCAATGATCAAGAAACTCGGCATTTTTCTACCGGCCTGCCTCCTCCTTGTCCTCCTCTTGTGTAAAGCGGCTCCGGCAGCCGACACCATCAAGGTCGGCATTCTCCATTCCCTCTCCGGCACCATGGCCATAAGCGAAACCACCCTCAAGGACGTCATGCTCATGCTGATAGAGGAACAAAACGCCAAAGGAGGGCTGCTCGGCAAGAAGCTGGAGGCGGTGGTCGTGGACCCCGCATCGGACTGGCCGCTGTTCGCGGAGCGAGCACGCGAACTGCTGACCCAGCGTAGGGTGGATGCGGTTTTCGGGTGCTGGACCTCGGTTTCGCGCAAATCAGTGCTGCCGGTCTTCGAAGGCGAAAACGGCCTGCTTTTTTACCCGGTACAGTATGAAGGCGAAGAATCTTCGCGCAATGTCATTTATACCGGGGCGGCTCCGAACCAGCAGGCCATACCGGCCGTGGACTACCTCATGAAGGACATGGGCGCGAAACGCTTCGTCCTCGCCGGAACCGACTATGTCTTCCCGCGCACAGCCAATAAAATCCTTGAGGCTTACCTGAAGAGCAAAGGAACGACCGACGGTGACATCCTGGTCAACTACACGCCCTTCGGGCATTCCGACTGGCAGTCGATCATCGCGGAGATCAAGAAATTCGGCGCGGCGGGCAAGAAAACGGCCATCATTTCTACCATCAACGGCGATGCCAACGTCCCCTTCTACAAGGAGCTGGCCAACCAGGGCGTTTCCGCCTCCGATATCCCGGTCATGGCCTTTTCCGTGGGCGAGGAAGAACTGTCCGGCATAGACACCAAACCCCTGGTCGGACATCTGGCCGCCTGGAACTATTTCATGAGCGTGGACAACCCGGCCAACGCCGCTTTCATCAAGAAATGGCACGCCTTCATCAAAGATGACAAACGTGTGACCAACGACCCCATGGAAGCGCATTACATAGGCTTCAACCTTTGGGTCAAGGCCGTGGAAAAAGCCGGAACAACCGCTGTGGATGATGTGCTCAAAGCCATCGTCGGCCTGTCCGTGCCCAATCTGACCGGAGGAACCGCCACCGTGTTGCCCAACCACCACCTGACCAAGCCGGTGCTCATAGGCGAAATCCAGGGCGACGGCCAGTTCCAGGTGGTATGGGAAACGCCGAAGGAAGTGGCGGGTGATGCCTGGTCCGATTATCTGCCGGACTCCAAAGATCTGGAAGCGGACTGGACAGCGCCTGTTAATTGCGGCAATTATAACACCGTGACCAAGCAATGCGGCGGCGCGGCCAAAAAGTAGTTCCGCTTCCGCATAGTAACGGGAGCGTAAAATAGTTATATTTTTGCGCTCGTTACTGCGCCGGATGACAGTCCGGCGTTCAGATTTCCGCGCGGAAATCTGTAATCAAGGCAGGCCCTGTTGCCGGATTTCCGCCGGGGCCGGAACCGTTTTGCCGATACCTGGAGAAAACCGCGTATGCGCGCCTTGTGCCGGACATTGCTCCTGCCGTGCCTTCTGGGCCTGTTGCTCTCCCTGCCGCAACTTCCCGTGCGGGCCGAAGGGCTCTCCCTGTCGCCTGAAGCGCTGGATTCCCTGCGCAGCCCCAAGGTAGCCGACAGAGAACGCGCCCTGAAGGAACTGGGAGGGGACGCTTCCGAAGCCGCGGCTGAACTGCTGGAAGCCCTGCGCGCGGGCGATCTCTATGTGCGCAGGGATGACTCCGCCCTGTTGATCCTGTGCGCAGGGGCGAACGAAGCAACCCTCGTGCCGCAAGGCGAAAGCCTCCCCTTTTCCGACAAAAGTCTGCTGCGCAAGGTCGGCATAAGCAACAGCCAGCGCAACGCCATAGCCTCCCTGCTCAACCGACGTCTCCTGCGCCATGCGGACGCAGACATACGACGCGGGGCGATAGAGGGCCTGCTCAACGACGAGCCCGCGGACAGGGAGATGCTCCTCTCCCTGTCCGCGGGCGAGGGCGACGCGCGCATCCGTTCCCGGATCGAACAGGCGCTGGCCTTGCTCTGCGTGCGCGACGCCGGGGCCTCGAGCGACGAATTGTTGCGGGCCGTAGCCGTGCTGAGCGACGCTTCCCCGCCTCAGGCCGCGCGGGCGCTGGAAACTCTGAAAGGGCACGCCGACCCGCGCGTGGCCGCGGCCGTGGGCAAGGCGCTGTATCACCTGCGCGTTACGGCGGAACGCGCCGCCATGTTGGAAACACTGTTTTTCGGCCTGAGTCTCGGCTCGGTGCTGGTTCTGACCTCCATCGGTCTGGCCGTCACCTTCGGGGTCATGGGCGTCATCAACATGGCCCACGGCGAACTGGTCATGCTCGGGGCCTATACCGCTTGGGGCATGCAGCAACTTCTGCCCGGCCGGCCGGGGATCGCGTTGCTCCTTGCCGTCCCGGCGGCCTTCGTCGTCGCCGGCGGCGCCGGAGTTTTGCTGGAACGGGGCGTTATCCGGCATCTCTACGGCCGACCTCTGGAAACCCTGCTCGCCACCTTCGGCGTCAGCCTCATCCTGCAACAGGCGGTGCGCACACTGATTTCGCCGATGAACCGGGCCGTGGAGAGTCCGGCCTTCATGAGCGGCATGCTGCATATAACGGAAAATTTCAGCCTTACCTGCAACCGCGTCTATATCCTCTGCTTCTGCCTCGGCGTTTTCGCGCTGATTTACGCGACCATGCACAAGACCCGCCTGGGGCTGGAGGTGCGCGCCGTCACCCAGAACCGGCCCATCGCCCGGGCCATGGGCATAGACGCCTCCCTGGTGGACACCCTGACCTTCGCCTTGGGATCGGGAGTCGCGGGCATGGCCGGGGTAGCCCTGAGCCAGCTTACCAACGTCGGCCCGAACCTGGGGCAGAGCTATATTGTGGACTCTTTCATGGTGGTTGTCTTCGGCGGCGTGGGCAATCTCCGGGGCACGCTTTGCGGCGGCCTTATTCTCGGCCTCGCGGACAAGCTGCTGGAGCCGGTGAGCGGGGCGATGCTGGCCAAGATCATCCTCCTGGCCGGCCTGATTCTTTTCATGCAGGCCAAGCCGCGCGGACTTTTCCCCGAACGAGGCCGGGCTGCGGAGAACTGAGGCATGCTGCGGGAGCGTGTCCTGAACAGGTCCACGACCGTCTTTATCGGCTGTCTCGCGGCGGCCGCCTCGGCCGTTGCCGTCTGCGGCCTGCTGCCCGCGGGCTCTCCCCTGCATCTTGACACCTATATCGTCGGACTTCTGGGCAAATATCTCTGTTTCGCCTTGCTGGCCCTGTCCATTGATCTGGTATGGGGCTATCTCGGCATTCTCAGTCTGGGGCACGGCGCTTTTTTCGGCTTGGGCGCCTATGTCATGGGCATGCACCTGATGCGCGAAATCGGCGGCCGCGGGGTCTACGGCAACCCCTCGCTCCCGGACTTTATGGTTTTTCTGAACTGGAAAACCCTGCCCTGGTACTGGCAAGGCTCGGACAATCTCCTTTTCGTCTGCCTGCTTGTTTTTCTCGTGCCCGGACTCGTCGCTTTCATTTTCGGCAGACCCGCCTTCCGTTCGCGCGTGTCCGGGGTATATTTGTCCATCATCACCCAGGCCATGACCTTTGCGCTGATGCTGGCCTTTTTCCGCAATGAAATGGGTTTCGGAGGCAACAACGGGCTGACGGATTTCAAGAGTCTGCTGGGCGTGAGCCTGCAGTCGGAATACATGGTCACGGCCCTGTTCTGCGCCTCGGCCCTAGCTCTGGGCCTGGCCTTCGTTCTTTGCCGCGTGGTCGTCGTGTCGCGCCTCGGCCGCGTCTTCGTCGCCGTGCGCGATGCGGAGAGCCGCGCCCGATTCATCGGCTACAGGGTGGAAAACGTGAAACTGGCGGCCTTCGTCTTTTCCGCCGTTCTGGCCGGTCTGGCCGGCGCCCTGTATGTGCCGCAGGTGGGCATCGTCAACCCCGGCGTCTTTGCGCCCCTCTTTTCCGTGGAGATGGTGGTCTGCGTTGCTCTAGGCGGCCGGGGGCGGCTGTACGGGGCGGTCATCGGCGCGCTGGTCGTCAATTTTGCCAAAACCCGGTTCACCACGGTCCTGCCGGATGTCTGGCTCTTTTTCCTGGGTGCGCTGTTTGTGCTGGTGACGCTCTTTCTGCCGGACGGGCTGGCGGGCATTCCCGCCCGGTTGCGCGGCAGATTGCCGGCCCTGAGGGCAAAAAGTGGGGTCGGAATGTGAACGGCGGCAACTCCCAAAAAACGGATGCGCTTTCCTCCGGCGCGATTCCGGGGGAGATCGACGACGCGGCGCGGGCCATACTGGACGAATTCAACAGCCGCAGGCGCGGCATGCGCCCCGGACGCTTCATCCCCGCTCCGCCCAAAGCCCTGCGGGAAAAGAGCGACATTGCCCTGTATCTGGAAAAAATCTCTGTCGGCTTTGACGGCTTCAAGGCCCTGAACAACCTGACCCTGTATGTCGACGAGGGCGAGCTGCGCTGTATTATCGGTCCGAACGGCGCGGGGAAAACGACCATGATGGACGTGATTACCGGCAAGACCAAACCCGACCGCGGCTCCGTCTGGTTTACCGACGAATACAACCTGCTTGCCATGGACGAAGTGAGCATCGCCGGGGCCGGCATCTGCCGCAAGTTCCAGAAGCCTTCCGTTTTCGAGGAACTTACGGTATTGCATAACCTTGAGCTGTCCCTGAAAGGGGAAAAAAGCGTCTGGAGTACCCTGCGGGCGCGCCTTTCCGGGGAAGACGAGGATTTCCTTGAAATGGTGCTGGAGCGCATCCGCCTGCAGGAACAGCACGATCTGGCCGCCGGCAAACTGTCCCACGGGCAGAAACAGTGGCTGGAAATCGGCATGCTGCTCATGCAGAAACCCAGGATGCTGCTTCTGGACGAACCCGCCGCCGGCATGAGTCCGGGGGAAATCGAACGCACCGTCGAGCTTTTGCGCGATCTGGAAGGCGAACAGGTCATCCTTCTGGTGGAGCACGACATGGCATTCGTCCGGGCTGTGGCGCGCAAAGTTACGGTACTGCACCAGGGCTCGGTGTTGGCCGAAGGCGACATGGACGCCGTGCGCGACAATCCCGCTGTGATCGAAGCGTACCTAGGCACGGAACAATGCTGACTGTGGAAAATCTGAACCAGTACTACGGCGAAAGCCATATCCTGCGGGACGTGTCCCTGCGCGCCCGGCGCGGTGCCTGCACCTGTCTCATGGGGCGCAACGGAGTGGGTAAAACCACGCTGTTGCAATGCATTATGGGCATTCTCCCCCTGCGTTCCGGATGCATCCTTCTGGGCGGCGCGGACATCAGCCCGCTGCCGCCCGAAAAAAGGGCCCGAGCGGGCATTGGCTATGTGCCGCAAGGCAGACAGGTCTTCCCCATGCTCACGGTGGAAGAAAACATGCGCGTAGGCCTTCCCGTGCGGCGCGACGGCGCGCGGGGCATTCCTTCCTTTATTTTTTCTTTTTTTCCTGTGCTCAAAGAGATGCTGCGCCGGCGCGGCGGCGACCTTTCCGGCGGACAACAGCAGCAACTGGCCATAGCCAGGGCGCTGGTTCTGGATCCGCGTCTGCTGATCCTGGACGAGCCGACGGAGGGCATACAGCCCAACATCGTGCAGGAAATTTCCGCCGCGATACGGCGCTTCATGTCCGAAATGGACATGACCGTGCTCCTGGTGGAGCAGAAGGTGCCCTTTGCCCGCAGCATCGCTTCGGATTATGCGATTATGGAACGCGGCGGTATCGCGGCCGCGGGATCCATGACCGGCCTGGAAGCGGACACCATTAAGGCCTTCCTGAGCGTTTAGGGCATGTTGCAGTCAAAAGCGCATAATGCCCCGGCACCCGGCGGCCGTCCGTCCTGCGGGCAAAAGCGCATTTCGCCGCCGGACATGGAGCCGGACAGCCATTCCTTCACCGCCGCGCGCCGCTGGGGGGCGCGAATGGACTGCACCTTCAGCGCCGCAAGCGACGGACGTACTGTCCTCAGCCGGATGCGTTTCTCCGGCCCCCTGCGCGTGCAGCGGCTTTTTTACCCGGAAAAGGAGCGCGCCGACGGCGCCGCCCTGCCCTGCCACTGTTGCCTCCTGCATCCGCCCGGTGGTCTGGTGAGCGGAGACAGTCTGGACATCAGATACACGGTGCAGCCCGGCGCGCACTGCCTGCTGACCACCCCGGCGGCGGGCAAGATATACGGGGCCGACGCCCGGCTTGTCCCGCAGCGGCAACACTGCTCCGCCCGCCTGGAAGGGGGCGTTCTGGAATATCTACCCCTGGAAAACATCATTTTCAACGGGGCGCTTGCGCATCTTCATACGGATTTTTTCCTCAAAGGCCCTTGCCGGCTTCTGGCTTGGGACATAAGCTGTCTTGGCCGCCGGGCAGGAAACGAACCTTTTGAAAAAGGCCGTCTTGTGCAGCGCACGCGGATTTTTCAGGACGGCCTGCCCCTGTTCCACGAACGCCTGGATCTGGAAGGAGGGAGCGGGTTGCGCGCGAACCCGGCCGGGCTGAACGGGGCATCGGTCTTCGCCTCCTTTTACGCCTGCGGACGCGCCGGCGATGAGCGGGCCCTGCGCGCGGCCTGCGAAGGCATCCGGGACCGCTTCGGCCCCGCCGCCCTGCCGCGCGGACAATCCGGCGTATCCTGCCGCAACGCGTTGCTCACGGCGCGCTATCTGGGGCAGGACGGCGCGGAAGCCGCGCGTTTCTGCCTTGAGGCATGGAACATCACGCGGCCTCTGTTGCCGGGTCTTGCCGCCCGCGCGCCGCGTGTATGGAACAACTGAACAGGGAGTCGAGCATGGAACTGCTGCCGAGAGAAAAAGACAAACTGCTGCTCTTTGTGGCCGGGCTGCTGGCCGAGCGACGCAAAAACAAAGGCCTGAAACTCAATTATCCCGAAGCCGCGGCTTACATCAGCCTGGCTGTGCTGGAGGGCGCACGCGAAGGCCGGAGCGTCGCGGAACTCATGGGTTCATGCCGCGAACTGCTGCGCCGCGAAGACGTCATGGACGGCATAGCGGAAATGCTGCGCGAGGTGCAGGTGGAAGCCACCTTCCCGGACGGGACCAAACTGGTCACCGTCCATGACCCCATACGCTGAGGAGGACGCCGTGATTCCCGGAGAATACAGGCTTGCGGAACAGGAGATTACCCTCAACGAAGGGCGGGAGAGCATAGAGTTGGAGGTGGCCAACAGCGGCGACCGCCCGGTGCAGGTCGGTTCCCATTACCATTTTTATGAAGTCAATCCCGCGCTGATTTTTGAAAGGGAAAAGGCATTGGGCCGCCGTCTGGATATCATCGCGGGCACGGCGGTACGCTTTGAGCCGGGGCAGACGCGCGCGGTGCGTCTGATCCCCTACGGGGGGGCGCGGCTCGTTTTCGGTTTCAGGGGAAAAGTCATGGGCGCGCTTGATGCTCCAACCCCGCTGAAAAACGCGTGAAACATAAGGAAGTTCGGATGAAACGCATGGAACGTGAACAGTACGCGGAAATTTTCGGCCCGACTGCCGGCGACCGCATCCGTCTGGCGGACACGGATCTCTGGGTGGAAGTGGAGAAGGATTTTTGCATTTACGGGGAAGAGGTGGTTTTCGGCGGCGGCAAGGTGATCCGCGACGGCATGGGCCAAGGGCGGAGCGGGAACGACACGGCTGCGGACACGGTGATCACCAACGCGGTGATCCTGGATTACACGAGCATCGTCAAGGCAGACGTGGGCATAAAAGACGGACGCATCGCGGCCATAGGCAAAGCCGGCAACCCCGATGTGCAGGATGGGGTGAGCGTGCTCATCGGCCCGGGCACGGAGATCATCGCCGGTGAAGGTTGCCTGCTCACCGCCGGAGGCATGGACTCGCACATCCATTTCATCGCCCCGCAGCAAGTGGAAGAAGCCCTGTGCAGCGGCATCACCACCATGCTGGGCGGCGGCACCGGCCCGGCCACGGGCACCAACGCCACCACCTGCACGCCCGGAGTCCGGCATCTTGCGCGCATGATCATGGCCACCAACGCCATGCCCATGAACTTCGGCTTTCTGGGCAAAGGCAACTCGTCAACGCCCGAGGCCCTGCGCGAGCAGATTGAAGCCGGCGCATGCGGACTGAAGCTGCACGAGGACTGGGGCACGACCCCGGCGGCCATAGATGTCTGCCTCGGCGTCGCGGAGGACTACGACGTGCAGGTGGCGATACACACCGACACCCTGAACGAAAGCGGCTTCGTGGAAGATACCCTGGCGGCCTTCAAAGGCCGCACCATACACACCTACCACACCGAGGGCGCCGGAGGAGGGCACGCCCCGGACATCATCAAGGCCTGCTCGCTGCCCAACGTCCTGCCTTCCTCCACCAATCCCACGCGGCCCTATACGGTCAACACCATAGACGAACATCTGGACATGCTCATGGTCTGCCACCATCTCAACCCTTCCCTGCCCGAAGACGTGGCCTTCGCCGATTCGCGCATCCGCAGGGAAAGCATCGCCGCCGAGGACATCCTGCACGACATGGGGGCGCTGTCCATGCTCTCCTCCGATTCCCAGGCCATGGGCCGGGTGGGCGAGGTCATCATCCGCGCCTGGCAGACCGCGCACAAAATGAAGACGCAACGCGGCCCCCTGCCCGAAGACGCCGGGAGCGGCAACGACAACTTCCGCGTCAGGCGCTATATCGCCAAGTATACGATCAACCCGGCCCTGACCCACGGCATGGCCGGGGAAATAGGTTCCGTGGCGGAAGGCAAGCTGGCGGACCTTGTGCTCTGGAAACCGGCCTTTTTCGGCGTCAAACCGCATCTGGTGCTGAAAAGCGGATGCATCGCGGCCGCGCCCATGGGTGACTGCAACGCCTCCATACCCACGCCGCAGCCGGTGCACTTCCGCCCCATGTTCGCGGCCTTCGGCGCGGCAGGTCCGGCTTCCGGCATCACCTTCGTCAGCCGGGCCGCCGTGAGGAGCGGCAGGATAGATGAACTGCGCGACCTCGGCGTCACCAGGAAATTTTTGCCTTGCGGGCATACCCGCTCCCTAGGCAAAGCCGATATGCAGTTGAACAATGCCCTTCCCCGCATTGAGGTGGACCCGCAAAGCTATGAAGTGCGCGCGGACGGGGTGCTGCTCAGTTGCGAACCGGCGCGGGAACTGCCCATGACGCAACGCTATTTCCTTTTCTGAGAGCAGAGCATTTAAAAATTGAGAATGCTCAGGCGGCGTATGCGCGAAGCGCCGCCGTCCGCCCTGCAGGCGTAAGCGAAACTTGCTTTCGCCGTTAAACGCCGGAGGAGGTGTCTCAAAATCAAATTGCCTCAGGTCGCTTCAAACTCGTTTGCATGCGGGACTGTGCTCCCGGCATTGCTGGGAGTCAACCGGCAATCTCCCTGAAGGGAGAGCTTTCAGACTACAAAGGAATTTTTGATCAAATTACCTCGGTGAGGAGAGTATGCCGGACTTCACGCAAAATCTCGGGCCCCGGCCCGACCTTGAAAGCGCCGAAAGCCTTTCCCTGGACTATGAAGGCAGGATCAGGGCGCGCAGGCGCGTAATTCTGGACAGCGGCAGGGAGGCGGGCCTTTTTCTGGAGCGCGGCCGCACCTTGGCCGAGGGAGACGTGTTGCGCGCCGCCGACGGCACACTGGCCTTGGTGCGCTGCCGTCCGGAACCGGTATGCACGGCCCGTGCCCCGGACGGCCTGACGCTGGCCAGAGCCTGCTGGCATCTGGGCAACCGGCATACCGTCCTGCAGATAGGCGACCTGTGGTTGCGCTTCCTCCCGGACCCTGTCCTGGAAAACATGGTCCGCCTGCTGGGGCTGGAAGTGAGCGCGGAAGAAGCGCTTTTCACGCCCGAAAGCGGCGCATACGGACACTCCGCCGCGCCATACGCGCACAGCGGCGCTGAAAGCGGCGGGAGCGGCCCGCCGGGGCACAGGCACGAACACGGCGCGGAAAACTGAATGCCTTCTTTCCCCGCAAGACTTCTGCCTCTTCTATATCTGGCCGGTCCGACCCTGCCTGTCGGGGCCTTTGCCTGGTCTCAGGGGCTGGAAACGGCCTGCGCCGAAGGTGCGGTCCGCGATGCCGCCTCCTTGAAGGAGCGCTTGCTCACCCTGCTGCATTTCGGTCTGGAGCGTTTCGACCTTCCGGTGTTCCTGCGCTGTTGCGCGGCGGCGGGCAAAGGGGCGACGGAGGAGTTCCTTTACTGGGACCGCCTGATTTTTGCTGGACGCGAAAGCGCGGAACTGTGGCTGGAGGAGGAACAGACCGGCAAAGCCCTCTGCCGCCTGCTGCGGGAGCAGGGTATGTGGCCGGAGAGTCTGCGGGACCGCGTTTGCGGCTATACGGCGGCCTTTGCTCTGGCGGCGACGGGTCTGGCGCCCTGTCCCGGCGACGGGCAGGACGCCGCCTGCGCCTATGCCTGGAACCGCATGGAAAGCCAGGCCAATGCCGCCTGCCGTTGTCTGCCTTTGGGGCAAAGCGCCGTACAGCGCGTTCTTTTGGACATCATGCCTGCGATAGCAGGGAGCGTCGGGCGGGCGACCCGGACAGCGGACGAGGATATCGGCTCTTCCCTGCCCGGTACGGTCCTGGCATCCTGCCGGCACGAGCGGCAATATTCCAGAATGTTCAGGAGTTGAAACCGTATTTGAAGGCCATACCCTTCGCGGGTCAATACCTCCAAAACCATAAAGGAAATTTCCGATGAACGATGCTGAAGGGCTTTTGCGCGTAGGCATTGGCGGCCCTGTGGGATCGGGCAAGACGGCTCTTCTGCGTTGCCTCTGCCCTTTGTTGCGCGACCGATACAGCACGGCCGTTGTTACCAACGACATTTACACCAGAGAGGACGCGGAATTTCTGTTGCGGCACGAAGCCCTGCCCGCCG
Organism: Desulfovibrio sp.; assembly: GCA_031273845.1. Taxonomy (GTDB): domain Bacteria; phylum Desulfobacterota; class Desulfovibrionia; order Desulfovibrionales; family Desulfovibrionaceae; genus Frigididesulfovibrio. The sequence goes on along the minus strand of JAISRC010000186.1, from coordinate 724 downwards.
ACCGCATCATGGGCGTGGAAACCGGGGGCTGCCCGCATACCGCCATACGCGAAGACGCCTCCATGAATATACAGGCCGTGGAAGAAATGCGGGCCAGACATCCCGATCTGGAACTGGTCTTCATTGAGAGCGGCGGGGATAACCTCTCTGCCACCTTCAGCCCGGAGCTGGCCGACCTGACCATCTACGTGATCGACGTGAGCGGCGGTGACAAGATACCGCGCAAGGGAGGACCGGGCATCACGCGCTCGGACCTTCTGGTCATCAACAAGACAGACCTTGCGCCTTACGTCGGCGCTTCGCTTGCGGTCATGGAACGAGATGCGGCCCTGATGCGCGGGACGCGGCCCTTTGTCTTTACGGAACTGCTTTCCGGACGCGGGGCGGAAACGATAGCCGGGTTCATCATCAGGGAAGGCATGCTGCCGCTTCGCTGAAACGAAGAGACGTCCCAAAATCAAATTGCCCTAGGAGCCTGTCGGACTTTGCCTTAAAATATTTATAACATACTGAAATTATTATATACGGCTTTCATTGATCGGATTTGTTATATATAAAAATATCAGTATGTTACAGAAAATACATGCTTAAAGTCCGACAAACTCCTAGGGGGCGTCCCGGAGCAATTTGATTTTGAGACGCCTCCTCCGGCGCTTAACGGCGAAAACAGGTTTCGCCGGCGCCTGTGGGGCGGGCGGCGGCGCTTCGCGCCTGCGCCGCCAAA
>JAISRC010000137.1 GCA_031273845.1 Desulfovibrio sp. | reverse complement strand
GGACAGTCCGTCAATACCACAGATTCCGCAGTGCGGGTCACACATATTCCCACGGGCATCGTCGTCTCCTGCCAGGATGAAAAATCCCAGCACAAAAACAAGGCAAAGGCCCTGATGGTTCTCAAATCCCGGCTGCTGCAGGCCGAACAGGAACGCCTGCATGCGGAGCAGGCGGAAAACCGCCGGGTTCAGGTGGGTTCCGGCGATCGTTCCGAACGCATCCGTACCTATAATTTCCCCCAGAGCCGCGTCACCGACCACCGCATCAATCTTACCCTTCATTCCCTGGACCGTTTCATGGACGGCGAGCTGCAAACCATGATTGACTCTCTCGCCGCCCGTTCCCAGGCCGAGGCCCTGCGCGCCGAAGCCGCGGAGCAGAGCATTTTCGAAATGAGGGTGCGGGGGCATCATGCCCCTGCCGGGGGAGTTTGAGGGGGCGGAGCCTCCTCAAAGAACAGCGTTTCCCTAAGATAATAAAAAAGCGCTTTTTCCCGGCGGGTAAAGCGCGGCGGCAAAAAAAGGAGAACGCCGGTCTCGGCAATGCAGAAAAAAGTCGTGTTACCCCGGATGTGCCGTGCGGATGCCTTCCCGCAGAACCTATGATCCTACGGCGGGATAATCGGACGACTCTTAAGGCTTCCCGGCGTATTCCGGGCCTGCACACCGAATCGTCATTCAAATCCCTTCATGTATACTTGTGAGGCCTGCGACGACAGCCGTCACGCGCGCTCCAGGGTGCAATTCGTAAAAGACGCAATCAACGCGTCGTGTGCTCTTCGACTTTTTCAATTTTGCCAAGAAGTTCACGTATCCGCCTCTCCGTCTCGTGCTTCTCCTGCCGCATAACCAACACGTCATCAGCCAGGGACAAGGCCAGAAAGGCCAACAACTTCTCCTTGCCGAGCGATCCGCCGTGCCGCACAAGCCGTTCGTACCTCTCGTCCAGAAGTTCCTTTGCCTTTCCTATCCGGCCGGAATCGGCTTCAGCCTTGAAGGATAGCTCAAAACCCAGCACTTCGAGGGTGTGGCTGTGCATGGCCTTACTCTTGACCTGCCCGATCCTTAATTCGCGCCACTATGGATTCGATCCGCGCCACCGCTTCGGTAGTCAGCGAACGCTCTCTCGTCAGCTCGTTCCTCAGGCTTTCATTTTCATCCTTCAGAGCCTTGATTTCTTGTGAATGCTCATCTTTGAGGGCGGCATTGTCGGCAACGAGCCTGTCGAGCCTGTCCAGCAGGGCACTGATACGTTGTTCAAGTTGTTCGATAAGTTCCATGCTTGGCAAAATACCTTATCTTCACGTTTTAAGCAAGGAAAATTATGCGGCGGGAAAAAATGAAAGGAAGATGAAAAAGAAAAGCGTTCTTGACCGCCGTACGGCGAAACGCTAGTCTGCGTTGCACCGTAAACACCGGCGAGGCGCTTTTGAACGATTCAGACATCCCGAACAGGCTCCCCGGGCATGTGGCGATCATTATGGACGGCAACGGCCGCTGGGCCGCCGCCAGGAATCTTCCGCGCAGCGAGGGACACAGGGCGGGGACGGCCGCGGCCCGCGCCGCGGTTGAGGAATGTCTGGCCATAGGCATACGGGAACTCACCCTGTATACCTTTTCCAGGGAAAATTGGTCGCGGCCGGCGCAGGAAGTGCGCTTTCTCTTCAGGCTGCTGGTCGATTTCATAAAAAAGGAACTGGGCGACCTGGAAAAGCGCGGCGTCCGCCTGGCGCTCATCGGCGGGACGGAAGAACTGCCGCTCTATGCGCGCAAGGCATTGGACCGTGCCTGTCTGCATACCAGGGACAATGACCGCATGTTTCTCAATCTGGCCCTGAATTACTCAGGGCGTGAAGAAATAGCGCGGGCATGCCGCCTGTACATGCAGTCCGGCGCCCCGGCTTCCGCCCTGAACGCCGAGGCCCTGGCCCGGCATCTGTACACGGCCGGCAGACCGGACCCGGATCTGGTCATCCGCACCAGCGGAGAAAAACGCCTCAGCAATTTCCTGCTTTTTCAGACGGCATACAGCGAATTGTACTTCTGCAATGTCCTCTGGCCGGATTTTTCTCCCGCTGATCTCCATGAAGCTTTGCGGGACTATGCCGGCAGGGTGCGGCGTTACGGGGGCACGGACAAGGAGTCCCGATGAAAGCGACGAAAATGATGCAACTCGTGAAACAGGTGAAACTGAACGAAAACCTTATCCGGATACTTACGGCCCTGGTCTTTTCCCTGGTCGTGATTCTGTCCGTGGCCTCGGGAGGAACGCCGCTGCGCCTGCTCGTGCTGCTCCTTGCCTGTATCGGGTTTTACGAATTTCTGGAAATGCACTGCGGTCCGAGGCGTCCCGGCCTCATGGCCGCCGGGCTGTTGTTGTGCGCGGTGATTATACTCTCCCAGAGCATTGACCCCCTGATCACCCTGCTGGTGACAGTTTCAGCCGCGCCGGCCACAGGGCTGGTCATTCTTTACGACCGTGCGCGGGGCAGGAACGAGGCCTCCATAACGGACTACGCCCCCCTCTTTTTCGGCCTGGCATACATCCCCCTTGTCCTGCAACTCGGGCTTTATCTCGCCCCGGCCGAACAGTTCCTGGTCATCCTCTGCGCCGTTGCCTCGGATACGGGAGGCTATTATGCGGGCACGCGCTTCGGCAGACACAAAATCTGTCCCTTGATCAGCCCCCTGAAATCCTGGGAGGGCTTCTGCGGAGGGCTGCTGCTGTGTACGGCGGTCTGTCTGCTCGTGGGCGCGGCCTCCGCGCATCTGCAGTGGCGTTTTCTGCGTCTGCCTCTGTGGGCCTGGGCGCTCATGGGGCCGGTTCTGCATCTGGCGGCCGCGGCAGGCGATTTTTTTGAATCCGCACTGAAGCGCGGTCTGGGCCGCAAGGATTCGGGCAGTCTGCTGCCGGGGCACGGCGGGATGCTTGACCGTCTTGACAGTTTTCTGTTTATACTGCCGGTCTACATGCTTATCCGCGCCGTCCTGCGTCTGGCACAGGGATCCTGAAGGAGATGCGGTATATATCGGGACTTCCGGAATGCAGGGCCGGGACCGGGCCGCGCGTACTTTCCCTGCTCGGCAGCACCGGCTCCATCGGGCGTTCGGTTCTGGACGTGGTGCGCATGCAGCCGCGGCGTTTCCGCATCGCGGCTTTGGCCGGAGGCAGGAACGTGGAACTGCTCGCCGCCCAGGCCGAAGAATTCAGGCCGGCATACTTGGGCGTGCTGGACGAGGAAAGCGCGGAGCGCCTGTGCCGCCTGCTGCCCCGCGGCGTCCGCCCGGCCGTGCTCGTCGGGCGGGAGGGATACGAAGAACTGGCCCGCTCGGCGGAAGTCGAGATGGTCGTTTCGGCTCAGTCCGGCGCGGCCGGATTGCACGCCACCTATGCGGCGGCCTGTTCCGGGAAAATCATAGCCTTGGCCAACAAGGAATCTCTGGTTCTGGCCGGCCGGCTCATACGCGAAGCCTGCGCCCGAAGCGGCGCATCCGTTCTGCCCATGGATTCGGAACACAACGCCGTTTTTCAGTGTCTGGCCGGAAACGGGGCGCGGGGTTTTGCGGCCGATGGACGCGAGGACTTACGCCGTCTGATCCTCACGGCATCGGGCGGGCCTTTTTTCGGCTGGACGAAAGATGAAATGGCCGGGGTCGGCCCGGAGCAAGCCCTCAAGCATCCCAACTGGAACATGGGCGCCAAGGTCAGCATTGACTCGGCCACCTTCATGAACAAAGGGCTGGAACTGATCGAGGCCCATCATCTCTTCGGTCTGCCCATGTCGGACCTGGATGTGGCGGTGCATAGGGAATCGGTCGTTCATTCCCTGGCGGAGTTTACGGACGGTTCACTGCTTGCCCAACTCGGCACGCCCGACATGCGCATCCCCATCTCGTACTGCCTGGGCTTCCCGGAGCGCCTGCGCAACGGTGCGCCCGTTCTGGACCTGACTGTTCTGGGGACGCTGCACTTTTCCCCTCCGGACCGCCTTGCCTTTCCCTGTCTTGATCTGGCCCGCCGCGCCCAGGAAAAAGGACTGGGTTGCCCTGTCGTGCTGAACGCCGCCAACGAAGAAGCCGTGGAGGCCTTTCTGGCGGGGCACATCCCCTTCGGCGCCCTTCCCCGCATCGTGGAACACTGCCTGGAGGCGCATGAGGCTGCCCAAGGGGGGCTTTCCGGTCCCGATACCGCGCCGTCCCCAGGCTCCGGCGGAACGCGGGAGGAGCCGGCCGCCTTCCCCGGAGAACCGGCCGACATTGCGGACATCCTGGCCCTGGATGCCGTCGCGCGGATCCGGGCGCGCCGGGTTGCGGAAAATTTTGCCTGTTGACGGAATATTTTACCCTTTGCTAAGATTACCGATATGTGTTCTGTGAGGCTGCTTATGCGTACACCTCGTGTCATGATCGGCGTTCCGGTCCTGTTGTCGGCAGTTCTGCTGTACGCCTGCGCCGTCATCCGGCCCGAACCCCGCAATATACCGAGAGAAGAAAGCCGTTACGACGACGCCGACATAAAAACCGAATTGTCCAGCGCCCTCCTCGGCATGGATCCGTCCAGGGCCAACGGGATCAGCGTGCACTGCTTCAACGGTCGAGTCTTTTTGACAGGCGAAGCGGACAAGGAGTTCCGCGCTCAGGCGCTTGAAGCGGCCGGGAAAATCCCCGGAGTCGCCGAGGTGACGCCGCACTGGTTTCCCACCGGCTCCGGCAACGCGTCCGAGGACGCCGCCGTCACGGCGGCGATTGAAGAGTTGCCGCTTTTCGCGGGCAAGGTCGCCGGGGGGCGCGTGGCCGTCGATGTGCGGGGCGGGCATGTCGTGCTGGTGGGTCTCGCGCCGGCCCAGACCGATATAGACAATCTGGTGCGGCAGGTAAAACGCGTCAAAAATGTCAAAAGCGTCACCTCCTACTTGTTGCCCGACTGATTCCGCGTATTTTTTCTTCCTGAATGCCGGGTTGCATCTTGTCTGTTGAGCGCCCCGTTTCCGTGCCCGGCGATCCGGCGCATGTGCTCACCGTTGCTTCCGCGGAAGCGGAAATGAAGCTGCTGCGCTTTTTGCAATGCAGACTGAGGGATGACCTGCCGCTCCCCGTGCTGCACAAATGGATACGCAGCGGGCAGGTCCGGGTGAACGGCGGACGGGTCAAACCCTTTGTCCGGCTTGCGGGGGGCGATGTTGTGCGCCTGCCTCCCTTCGCCGCTCCGGTCACCGCTTCCGTCGGCGGTCCCGGTCTTCTTTCTTCCCCCGGCTTTCTTGCCGGCTCTCAGCCTGCATCCGGCCCTCTTTTTCCCCTCGGCTCCGGCTTTCTTCTCGGCCCCGGTCTGGAAATTGTTGCCGTTTCAGGGGATTTGCTTGTGCTGCACAAAAGCGCTGGCCTCTCCTGTCATCCCGGCAGCGCCCCGGCCCGCCGCGCCCCCGGAGCGCCTGCCCCGGATTCCGTGAGCGCGAGGCTGCGCGCGGCCTTTGCCGCCTGCCCCTATATCCCCGCGCCCGCGCACAGGCTGGACAGGCGCACCTCCGGCCTGCTGCTGGCCGGGCTGACCTACGCCCGCGCAAGATGCCTGCACTCCCTGTTCCGGCGGGGCGGCATCGCCAAATACTATCTGGCCTGGGTCCGGGGGCGCGTGCCCTGGACGGGGGCACGCATTCTGGAGGACAGGACGGAGAAAAAAATTGTCGCCGGCCGTGAACGCGTCTGTGCGCTGCCTGAGGGCAACCCGGACGAGCCGCCGCCCTGCTCCCCGGTCGGCGATACGGGCGCCCTCCTGTTTCCCCGCGGCCGCGAGGGTCTTGAAAGGGGTCGGGCGTTATGCGCCGCTCTGGTCCTGGGGCATCTGGAGGCGGAGCGCCTGCCTCCGGGCCTGTGCGCCGCTTTCACGGGCAAGGCCGGGGAAGCGGCGACGACGCTGTTGCTCCTGCGTCCGCTGACCGGTTTCAAGCATCAGTTGCGGGCGCAGCTTGCCGCGCGCGCCTTCCCCCTGATAGGCGACCCGCTGTACGGAGGGCCTCCGTTCCCGGATCTCCTGCTGCACGCTTACGCCCTGCGTCTGCCGCCCCATGGAGGGGAGGAAGGAAACGCGCCGGAGCTTTTCGTTCTGCCTCCGCCTTGGGGAGCACCCTTTGTTCCGGATGCGGCCGGTCTACTCCCGGCCGATCTGCTGCCTGATGCAATCTGATTTCGGGCCTCTCCCTCCGGCGTTCAACGGCGAAAGCTTTTTCGCCTTCGGAGCGGCCGGCGGATACCCGCCGCCGGAGCATTTTGCAATTTCATTCGTAAACCTGCCTGGGTTCGGCACGAATCCTGCTAGACGTTCGGGACGGGAAATTTTTTCCGCGAAATTACGCCGTCTGCCCTAAAGGCTTCACTTGATGAACCGATAAAGGAGGTAACAACGGCCTGAGATGAAGATCGCGGCGCGGTTGCGGCTCCCGGTGTGGGAGAACCCTTTGAGAAATTACCTGTGCGCTCTCAAGGGTCAGGGCAAGCGGCCCTGCGGGGAAAAAGACAATTTTCACCCTGAAGGGCCGCTGAAATCAACCGATAACTTTGCGTGAGCGGTATGGCCGCATGGACGCGGCCGGCGGAAAGCGCCGCTTTAACCGCGTAATATTCAAGGAGGAATATTATGGCACTGGTAATCAATCACAACCTTATGGCGATGAATGCCGCCAGAAACCTCAGCAGCTCTTACAGCAACCTTGCCACGTCGGTAAATCGCCTGTCTTCGGGCCTGCGCGTGATCTCAGCGGCCGACGATGCGGCCGGTCTGGCCATCCGCGAACTCATGCGGGCGGATATCAGCGCCCTGAACCAGGGCGTGCGCAACGCCAACGATGCCATTTCCCTGATCCAGACCGCGGACGGCGCCCTCGGCGTCATAGATGAAAAGCTCATCCGCATGAAAGAACTGGCTGAACAAGCTGCGACAGGCACTTATACCTCCGACCAGCGTTTGATGATCGAATCCGAATACCAGGCCATGGCCTCGGAAATTACCCGTATCGCGAACGCCACCGACTTCAACGGCGTACATCTGCTCAACGGCAACCTGTCCGATGCAACTCACAACGGACATGGACTGACTCCCACAGGCCAGTTAAAGATTCACTTCGGGCCTGCCAACGATTCCGCCGAAGATTATTACTATATCAAGATCGGCAACGCCACGGCTTCCGCACTGGGCGTCGGCAATAACGCACTCGTCACAAACAAAGCCTATACCGTATCCACACAGTACCAGGCGCAAAAAGCCCTGGAAGGGATTCAGGACGCCATCATATCCAAGGACAAAATCCGCGCCAATCTCGGGGCCATGCAGAACCGTCTGGAAAACACCATCAGCAACCTCCAGATCCAGGCTGAAAATCTGCAGGCCGCTGAATCGCGCATATCCGATGTGGACGTGTCTTTGGAAATGACGGAATTCGTACGCAACCAGATACTCACCCAGGCGGCGGTGGCCATGCTTTCACAGGCCAACTCCCTGCCGCAGATGGCTTTGTCCCTTATCGGTTAAGCCGGATCACGGGGTGGGGATCGCCCTGATCACGCAGGCTGCAAAAGGCGGGCCGCTTCGGCGGCCCGCCTTTCACGTCAGTATGCCGGACACGGTGCTTTTCAAGGAGGCAGGAATCATCATAGAGCATTTTACGCTTGAGATTGTCGCTTACGGCGGGCAAAGCCCGCCTGCGGCCATCAGCTCCGGTTCCGAAGTGTTTCACAATGCGGGCGGCTTTCCTCCCGTCTGGATGAAGAGGCTGTCCATGCCGTAGGCGAGGAAGCTGTACCCGGCCCGGATCTTTTCCCGCAGGAGCGCCTCGTCGGGCCGGACGACGTGGTAGCCCCGGCTTATGCCGTATTGCACGGCTTTCGCCTCAATGCGTTCCAACGTCTTTTTGAACTCCGGGTCATCAAAACATGCGGTCAGTCCCATGGAAGCCGACAGGTCGTATGGCCCGACCATATAGGCGTCCAGGCGCGGGTGGGAGAAAATCTCGTCCAGCTTCGTGACGGCGTTGATGTGTTCAATCTGGGCGACAAGGACCGTTTCCCGGCCGAAGCCGGAGCGCGGCTCCATGTGGGCGTCGAAGTCCAGACCGTAGGCGTTGGCGCGGCAGAATCCGACGCCGCGCCGGCCGCCGGGAAATTCCTCTCCACCGGGATAGAGGCTGAAGCTTATGGCTTCATCAAGCTGTGCGCGGCTTTCGATCATGGGGAAGATCAGCCCCGCCGCCCCGGAATCCAAGGCATACTTGATCAGTTCGGGTTTTGCCCCGGCCGTGCGGACGAAGGGCAGCGTTCCCCAGCGTTCCAGGGCGCGGAACATGTCCGGGAGCGCGGCGCGGGTGAAGGCGCCGTGTTCGGCGTCCACGGCCGCCCATTCGTAGCCCATGCGCGCGATTATTTCCGCGGTTTCCGGGCTGGGGATCTGCAGCCAGGTACCCAGGCACGCTTTCCCGACGCGGAGCTTCTGCCGGACTTCCCTGTTCGTACTCATCCTGACTCCTTTAAAGCGATTTGATTTTGAGACGCCTCCCCCTGCGTTTAACGGCGAAAGCAAATTTCGTCTACGCCTGCGGTGCGACGTAATCCGCCGCGTCCCTCGTTCCGGGGTGCAGGCGTGGGGCCTGTAAGCATTGCCGCACAGCGCATTGTCATTCTTAGCCGAAGGCGAAGAATCCATCCTGATACCTTGAAAAAACAAAACCCCGAAGATAGATTCTTCGCGGATATGGGGGATCAGCGAAGCTGAGAATGAACAGGTGTCAATCGGCATTGAAATTTGACCCACCATCGGCGTTGAAAATTGATCCACCCGCAAGGTTTATGTGGGATCCCCGCATTGCTTGTTGAGGGGGGGACTCTCGCTGGGCTCCTTATTGTTTCGAGCAAAGTCCGTGCCGGCGAAGTCGCCGGCTCTCATTGCCCGTTTCTATGATTTCACAGTGGTGCGTTATTCGATCCAGCAACGCCGTGGTCATTTTGGCCTCGTGGAATACTTGTGTCCATTCACCGAATGACAGATTGGTTGTAATGATCACAGAGGTTTTCTCATAGAGTTTTGATAAACAATGAAAGAGTAGTTGCCCGCCATTCCGGGAAAAAGGCAGATAGCCCAGTTCATCCAAAATCACGCAATCAAAACGACACAGCCGGGAGGCAACTTGCCCGCTTTTCCCCGTAACCCGCTCTTGCTCCAACTGATTGAC
>JAISRC010000130.1 GCA_031273845.1 Desulfovibrio sp. | reverse complement strand
ATTATCCACGCTATAATTATAGCGTGTTTTTTTCTTCTTGTCAAGGATAAATTATCCTGAATCGTCATGGTTTACAGGCTATTTTGCTCGTCCACGCTATAATTTCAGCGGAGCTTAGGTTGTCATGTCATTCTGAGCGTAGCGAAGAATCTATCTTCGGGGTTTGTTTTTTCAAGGCACCCGGATGGATTCTTCGCCTTCGGCTCAGAATGACAATAGGCTGTGCGGCAATGTTTACAGGCCTTTCGATTGCACCTCGGAACGACAGGGCGCGGCGGATTCCGGTTTCCTCAGCGGCCAGACAGGACACTATACCACGCCCAGGCCGGGAGGAGCAGCGCGGACGCGCCGAGGGCGGCGTCGGCGGCACTGCGCTTTTTCCCTGGCAGGGCGCGCAGACGCGTTTCCGCTGCCTGCAGGGGTAGGCCGGTTCCCAAGCCGCAGATAAAGCCGAAGATGTGTGCCGTATAATCGGTGTGGACTTCGCCCCCGCCGCCGAGGAAGCCGAGCAGAGCCAGTCCGGCGGCCAGGGGCGCGGCTCCGGCGCGGACTATCGCGCCCGCGCCCGGAGCATAGCCTGTTTCGCGCGCGGCGACATAGGATCGGGCGCGGATCATGTCCGCGGCGTTCTGGACGCATAAGACACCCAAGGCGGCGAACAGGGCGGTTGAAAACCCCAGACTCAGCCCCGCGCCGGGAGCGGGCGTCCCCATGCGTCCGTAGGCCAGGGCGGTGCAAGCGTTGCCCAGCGCGCCTCCGGCCAGAGCCGCGGCCAGTCCTGCCCCCAAGCCGGCACGGCGGCACAGTGGGATAAAGAAAAAAAGCCCGAAGCCCACATTGCCGAAAAGATGGCGGGCATCGGCGTGCAGGGTCAGGGCGGTGACGCAGAGCCGCCATTCCCCGAAATCGCGCGCGCGCAGTTTGTCCAGCCCGAAAAGTCCCGGCCAGGCATTCGGGTCGGCGGGGAAAGGCGGGTCGGGCAAGGAAAAGACGAACCAGTGAGAGCGCAGCCCGTGCCACATGACCAGCAGGGCAAAAAGGCAGACCACCCCGATGGCGTTGTCCCGCGCCGGAGGGGAGGGCGGCGGGACGCGCCGCTCAGTTTCCCGTTCAAAGGCGCGTATCTCCTCCAGGGCAAAGGCTTCGTCTTCGGCGGGCACATAGAGTTCCCGGTCCGTCGGGGAAAGCACATGGGGGATGTTTTTGGCCGCAAGTACGAGCATGCGCTCGTCTAGCCGGCGTACAGGGACCGGCCCGGCGGCCAGGGGACGCCAGACCCGCTTAGAGGGCGCGGATTGCGGGCCTTCGGGCCGTGCGCGGCGACGCGCGGGCGGGATGCCTATGCGCCGCCGAGTACGGGCAACGGTTCCGCCTTCCTGATAACGGCGGACAATCCGCTTTTTATGGAGAGTTTCGACTTGCGGATGTTTTTGTCTCATGGTTCAATCCACAGCCGGCGTCGGCAGGCTTGCCCCTCTCTGAAGGGAGAGGTCGCGGACCGTAAAGGAAATTTAACGTAACCTTTGCGGAAAATGCACATTTCAGCAATACACGCCGAGGAAATATGTAATGAAGCGGGTATTTTTCTCCGGTCGGTTCACACCGTCATGTCAAGGGTATATCAGCGTGGCTGCGGGTGCCGTATGCATAAGTTTCGCCAGCCTTTTCGTCAAGGAATCGCCTATGCCCCCGGCGATAGTGGCCTTCTACCGCCTTTTGTTCGGCGGCGTCGTGCTTGTTGCCGTTGCCGTTATCCGAGGGGAGCGCCTGTTGCCCCCGTTGCCGCTGCTGTGGATCATGGCGGCGGCGGCGTTCTGTTTCAGCGGCGATCTCATTTCCTGGCATGAGTGCATCGTCCGCCTGGGACCGGGCTTTGCCACCATTATCAGCAACTTTCAGGTGTTTTTTCTGGCTCTCTGGGGCGTGTTCATGCTCGGCGAACATTTGTCTGCGGGCCATAAAATCGCCATGCCCGTTGCTGTTGCCGGTCTTATGATGCTTCTGGAAACGAAACCCGGCGCGCTGTCTCCCCAGGTAATCGCCGGTCTGGCTCTGGGCATTGTCTCCGCACTGCTCTATACGGCGTATATACTTGTGCTGCGCCGTTCGCAGAGTGCGGCCGGCAAACTGCCGGCAACAGCCAATATGGGCATAATCAGTCTGCTGTCCATGTTTATGATAGGGGTTTACTGCCTTGCGCGGGGTGACTCTTTCGTTATTCCCGACCTGCGCGGCCTGGGGCTTCTGGTCCTTCTGTGCGTGGGCTGTCAGGCCATGGGCTGGGTATTGCTGTCGTCCGGGTTGCCCCGCATGCCGGCTTCCCGCGCCGGATTGATCATGCTCATCCAGCCCGCTCTCAGCTTTATCTGGGATATTCTTTTTTACAATCGTCCAACGGGCGCAGTCGGCTACGCCGGTGCCGCCGTTACGCTTGCAGCCATAGGCTTCGGGCTTGGAAGCGGGCAGAAAAAAAACGCGCAGACGCCCTATCATCGACAGGGGCATGTGCAGGCCGGCCGTGAGCAGTGATCGGATATCGTTGTTTAGAGCATTTCAAAATTGAGAATACCCTGAAAGGCATGGATTGCCGCGCGGCTTCGCCGCTCGCAATGACAACCCCCCCTATACAGCGACAACTCACCGGCATTCATGACGACTTTC
>JAISRC010000099.1 GCA_031273845.1 Desulfovibrio sp. | reverse complement strand
CTTTGCCCTCACGCAGCAATTCAAGCAGCACATCGACAAAAATGAAGGTGGCGTTGCCGATTACCGTAATGACAATGGCCGTCGCAAGGGCAAATTCATCGCCGGGCAGAAGCAGAATTATCACCGACAGGCCCATATAGCCATAATTGGGAAAGCTGCCCAGCAGCCCCAGGACGACGCTTTCCTTTGGGCCCCGGCGCATGCCCGCTCTGGCGGCGATGTACGCGGCAATAAAGCTCGCTGCCAGCCCGGCAAACGTGCCCGCGATAATTTCTCCGGAAAAAGTCCGGGGGTCACATCCGGCCATCTGGGTAAAAAGCATGGCCGGCAGGCTTATCCAGTACACAAACTGGTTAAGGCACTGCGCCGTGCTCCCGTGCAGCAGCCGGGCGCGCTGGATCACGGCGCCGACAAAGATAATGCCGAATATGGGAACGAGGCTTGAGAGTATAGACATGGCGCAAACTCCGGCAATGCGGGAATTATGGCTTTGCGCCCCCCTCGCGCTGCGGGGGCATGAAATGGTTCGTCACCCACGTCAGGGCCAGGATGTAAAGCGCGGCGACAACGCTTATGGCGGTGTCCAGCGGCGGCAGGGTGGAAAGGGACAGACGCATGAGCAGAGTGCCGATGACAAAGCCCGAATTGCGGAACACGGCGTGAAAGGTGGGCATATAACGCTGGGCAATGAGCACAAGGGCGATATCGGCAAAAATGAGCACAGTGTAAATAGTTTCAAAAAAATCCTGCCCGCTGCCGCGCGCCGTGAAAAGAAAGAGGTCGCGCACGGCCAGACAGCAAAAAATAACGAGCAGGGAAAGCGCGAGCAGTTTTTTGGTCATCACGTAACGCATGCGTATATCCGGCGTCTGAATAAAGCCCTGACTGCGAAAAATGCGGTTAAACACGCAAAGGCAGCCAAAAATACACAGCGCGCCGAAGCCGGAAACCATAATATTCCATACGGGTTCAAGGTTGCTGGCCACGCTGACCGGTTCGGGCAGCGCGCTGAGTTCCTTGAAGGCGTTGCGCAACAAAATCAGGGCAAGTATTTCAAGCTGCTTGCCAACGGAGCGTCCGACGGAGCGGGAAATTGTCAGAATAAGCGACATGACCTCCAGCGCGAGGATCAACGTGAAGGCCAGGTGAATGGCGTTAAAATGTCCCAGCGGCGTTATGGCCGCTAGCCAGGGGGGGAGCAGTCCGTTGCGGTTCAATTCAATGCCCGCGAGGGCGAACAGATAAATCCATAAAATGAGCAGGCCGATGCGGCGTTGGGTCACAGGGCGTTCAAAAACATGGTGCACAAAATCAAAAACATCAGTCAGTGGTTGTAGGTGGTGTATCAGCATTCTCATTGAATTCTCCGCAAGTACAAGTGCAATCTTTGTAAATAAGCACTGCGCCCCGCGCGTCAAGGTCGGGCGCGGACACTCCGCGGCGACAAGCGGCCGTTGAGCGGAATATCACGCGGATAAAAGTGTACGCGGATAAAAGTGCATTAACAAAAGAATGATAATCTGTTTTAATGCTTTCAACAGGAGGAACGTCTATGGCAGATTGTCCGAAGCGCCAATGCGGGGAAAGGCCATGATGACCCTGCGGCTTTTTTCACGTACCTTTGAATCGGTGCCGACGTCCGCATCCTGGTATATCGCCGACCTTGCCGAAGCGCGGGGCAGACAGGAATTGTTCACCCGCCAATCGCCGCAACGTCTCAAAAATCTCCGGGAACACGCCCTGATCGAAAGCGCCGTATCGTCCAACCGCATCGAGGGGGTGGAGGTGAAGCAATCGCGGGTCGCTTCCATCGTTCTTGGCAGACCGCTCCTGCGGGATCGCGCCGAAGAGGAAGTGCGCGGGTACAGGCAGGCCTTGACCTGGATTCATGGGCAGGGCGCAAAGCTCCCCGTGTCGGAGGAAACCGTTTTGCAACTGCACCGCATGACGCGCGGAGACGTTTGGGATGCCGGCAGATACAAGGAAAAAGACAGCGACATCATCGAAAAATTTCCGGACGGCAGCTTCCGGGTACGGTTCAAAACGGTTTCCGCCGCGCATACGCGGGACAGCATGAAGGAGTTGGAGCAACTGAACCAGTACGCCCTTGATGAGCGCAAAATCCCGCCCCTTGCGCTTTTGGCGGCATTCAACCTGGACTTTCTTTGTATTCATCCTTTTCGTGACGGCAACGGTCGCGTTTCAAGATTGCTTCTGCTCCTGCAAAGCTATCATCTCGGGTTTGAGGTCGGACGGTATGTCAGTCTGGAGCGTCTGATTGAACAGAACAAGGAACGGTATTATGAAACTCTGGAGCAAAGCTCGCAGGGATGGCACGAAGGCCGACATGATCCGTGGCCGTATATCAATTACATTCTTTCCATCATGAAGGCGGCGTATCGTGAATTTGAGGAAAGCCTCGGACAGTTTCAGAATGCCAGGGGGGAAAAAACGTCTCTCGTGCTCCGCGGTATTGACGGCTTCCCCGGTTCTTTCAGCGTGGCCGGGCTTTGCGGCAAATGTCCGGGCGTCAGTGTGGATATGATCCGCCGGGTTCTGAAAAATTTACGGGCGCAAAACAAGGTCGAATGCCTCGGACGCGGGCAAAATGCCCGCTGGCAAAAAACCGCC
>JAISRC010000157.1 GCA_031273845.1 Desulfovibrio sp. | reverse complement strand
TTTATAACATACTGAAATTATTATATACGGCTTTCATTGATCGGATTTGCTATATATAAAAATATCAGTATGTTACAGAAAATACATGCTTAAAGTCCGACAAACTCCTAGAGCAGATTAACATTGAAAATGTATATCTGCTCTGCAAGGATTTGCCGGCAAATCCTTGCAGCGGGATTGGAGCAGGCGGGCTGTGCCCGCCGTAAGCGACAATCTCAAGCGTAAAATGCTCTATAACGATCCCTCAGATACGCGTTCAGATCGTCAAACGTGCAAAAACTCTGGCGAGGAATAAAATGTGCGTTGAAAAGTTTACTGTTCAACGCACTATCAGGAATAAAGCAAGACCAGAATGACGAGCATAAAAAGGCCGCCAGCGCAGCAGCCGCGGAACACGGCGGAAGACCCGCTGCAACGCGCGGCTGCGGGTAGGAGTTCCCTCGTTGCGATAGTGATCATAATTCCCCCGGCACACGCGAAAAGTATTTCCAGCTTTGCGGGTGCGAAAAAAGACCGCATGGACAAATAGAGCAGAATGGCGGCAACGGCAGGCGCCGGACCGGCAAGAAGCGCATACGCCCAAGGCGCTTTGCCGCCGGATGCGCCGGGCCGTGCCGGACAGGCAACGGCAATGCCCAAAGGGATACTGTGCGCAACCATGGCCCCTCCCAAGGCGAGACCGAGCGCCGGCTCGGCAATGGCCGCGCTGAACACGGCGAAGCACTCGGGAACATTATGCGCGGCGATCGCCAGAGCGGCAAAGCTTCCGCTGTGCCCCATGTTCCGGCATGCGTGTTCCTCACTGTTTTTTTTATGCAGTGCATGTACAATAATTGCCATAAAGGCGGCGCTTGCCAGAAAAGCGCATACGGTATTCAACGCAGGCTTCATGAGAATTGTGGATATGCCGAGGCAGAGCAGAATACCCGCCGAAAAGCTCAGGCCATACGTAAAAAAATTCGCATTTACCTTTTTTGACGCAAGCGCGAATACCGTGCCGAAACATACGGAAATTCCGCAAAACAGCGTTAAACACAGGGCTGAAATCAAGTTTGATATTGTATTTCCGGTATACAGTTCGACCTTATCGGCCTTGATGCTGTAGACGGAGTTGCCCATATCCGAAGAACTGTTTTCTATAGTGATTTTTCCAGAGACAAAAACGGCATCCATAGATTGGACATCTTCAAGCGGCTTGTCCAAATCGACAAGAATAATCTGATTTTGCGGCGGCGGAGGAACGTGGATACAAGCGCCGAAGTAAGGGACAAGCAGAAATTCTTTAAGGGTGGAGGAGTTTTCCCATTCCAAAGGGACGATAAATCCGTAAATTTTTACATATTTATCTTGCATGTTCTGATTCGGCGGCGCATCTTTCCATTTTTCCAGATAGCCGGCCATGGCTTTAACAGCAAGCGGATCATTGTCGGCGAGCGCATCCATATTCAGATCGCCGAAAAATTTTTCTCCGCGCCCGGCTTCCGGGAGCAGTTGTTCCCAGGTTATTTCCTCGTATGCCGCGGGGGAATTTTTCGCTTCAGCCGGAGATGCGGCGGCAAAAAGGATGAGCAGAGCCGCGACCGGCGCGAGGCAACGGCACTTCGGCCAGCTATATGGAAATAGTAAGGCCATCCGCAAGACTCATGCGATACGCGCGCACGGCCGGGATAAGGCAGGCCGCGAATCCGGCGAGGCAGATGCCGCCCGCCGTCAGCAATTCCGCCGTGCCGGGCGGCGACAGGTAGATGAAAATTCCGTAACTGCCGGCAAGCAGCGGTCCAAGGGATACTATGAGCAACACCAGCAAAGCGACCCCGCCGGCCATGCCGGTCATGATGAGCAGAAATCCCTCACATGCCAGCAGGATCAGGATATCTGCCGGCTTCGCCCCCGCGGAACGCAGGACGGCCAGTTCCCGCCTGCGCTCGCCGAGGCCCGCGAGTATGGCCGCGACAAGTCCCGCCAGACCGGTTGCCGTGACCAGGGCGGAAACAAACAACAAGGCCTGTTCGCCCGCAGCGACCATGCTCCATATCCTGTCCATGGCTACGCCGGGCATAACGGCCGTGAGCGGTTCGGCCTTCCATTCATTTATCTCATGTTGCACCGCGAACACGCGGCTGCGTTTTTTCAGTCCGATCAGGAGAGCGGTGATGCTTTTGGGTTCCAGATTGAATTTTGTAACCTGTTCCGGCGTGATCCGCAAACCCGGCATGAGTGCTCCGCCCTGCCAGTCGAGATGTATGGCCTCCATAGCAGCAAGGCTTATGTAGAGAGAAAGGTCGGCGGGCGTGCCTGTCGGCGCGAGAATGCCGCATACGGTAAAGGGCTTGTCCGCATGTTCCGTCAAGCGGGCGCCGCTGTTCCCGTGGCTCAACACCAGTTTTTGGCCGAGGCCGTAGCCGAGCTTTTTAGCCGTTTCCGCGCCGATGACCACGTCAAAAAGGGATTCAAAGACCTTCCCCCGCGCCGGAGCGACGTGTCTGTCGCCCCGAAAGCGGTAGTGTTTGAAAAAATCCTCCGTAGTCGCCACCACGGGACAGCCTTTGTGGGAATCCCCCAAAGAAAGGGGGATGGTCCATGCCACGTCGGGCATTTCCGCAATCTGCCGGGCACTCTGCATACCCATGTTGTTCGTGGCTCCGCCGAGGTGAAAAACAGCGTACAGCATGAGTTGAATGCCGCCGCCGCGCGCGCCTGCGACCAGATCAGTGCCGGAAATTGCCTGCACGAAATTTTCCCGAACCTGCGTTCTGATCCTTTCAATGCCGAGCAACAGAGTTGTCGAAAGCGCTATGGACAAGACAACCAGCGACAGTGTTCCGCGTCTGTTCCAGGCGCTTTTGCCGGCAAGGCGCAATAAATAGTAAAAACGCGTCATTGCCCGTTTTCCTCCGCCGCCCTGTTCAGTTCCGGCAAGAACACCGTAACAGGGAAATTGTCCGCAAGATTCAGGTCATGGCTTACAAAAAGCAGGGTGGAGCATGTTTCTCCGCATTCCCTGAGGAGCAGTTGCAGAAAAATTTCGCGCCTGTCGGCGTCGAGAGAGGAGGTGGGTTCGTCGGCTATAAGTATGGACGGGCTGCCGATAAGCGCGCGGGCCGCCGCGGCGCGCTGCTGCTGCCCCACGGACAAACGGTTCGCCTTCCGGTTCAGGAGCGTTGAAGACATGTCCAGGCGTTCCAGCAGGGCTTGCGCGGCCTGCAACGGGCTTCCCCCCTGTCTGACGGCCCGCATGCGGCGCAGGGGAGAAAAGGCGCAGGGGATCAGGACATTCTCAAGGACGGACAGATAGGGAATCAAATTGAACTGTTGGAAGATAAAGCCGATATGGTCGCCGCGAAAAATGTCCCGTTCCGCCCCGCCGAGATCGTTGAGGCGCACTCCGTTGACGGCGACCGTGCCTACGGACGGCGAAAGAATCCCCGCAATCAGGCCGAGCAGGGTACTTTTTCCGCTCCCGCTCGGCCCGGCTATAAAAACATGTTCTCCGGCGCGTACCGTGAAAGAGGGAATATCCAGAACGGGTTGCTCCCGTCCGGGCCAACAGAACAGCACCTTGTCCAGAAAGACGGCGGGTACGGCGCCGTCTTCCCCGCTGCCGCCGGCAACGGACGAAGGTCCATACAGGGTCACGGCTTCAGCATCCGCTTACGCCGTATCGGCGCGGGATTATGCCGTATCGCGCCGTGCCTGTCCGGAGCGGGCTTGTGCCGTATCACGGCTTTACCACCCGATCACGTTGGATTGCGGGGTAAGCTCCGCCGCGCCCTGCCGCCCCGGCGTGACCGTCTGCACTTCTATTTCGCGCAGGTCGGGGAACTGCGCGAACATGCGGACTTCAATGCGCTTCAGGTTTTCAGAATTGTCGCAGAGAAAGGTTATTTCCGCATCAAGGTCGGCATGCGTTTCCCCGCCTTCTTCTTTGCCGCCGGCAGGCGCTTTTTCGGCAGCATCTTTATGGGACGCGCCTTTATGAATCGCGTCTTTCCCGGCGAGGCCCGCGGATGCTCCGGCCGCCGCAAGCAGATCGGCGCTCAGCACCTCCGATTCCAAGGAGACTTTTTCCAGGCGGCACCGGGCTTCCGCGGGGAAGATAAACAGCGTGTCCGCTTTATGCAGAGCCGCCGCCATATCCCGGACTTCTTTTTTCTGCGCATCGGTCGAGGGCGCATGTTCAAAAGAAATGAGGTTTGCCAGCGGGGTTTCCAACTTGATTTCCACTCTTTGCCCTTCCACGGACAAGTTGAGACGGGCTGTGCCGTGTTCGTGGGCTTCGTGCGCGGACGCCGGCCTTCCGAATGCCGAAGCGCAGGCGACGGCGACAAATAAGACAATGTTTTTCATGGCAATTTCCTTGATCATTCAGTTGATGCTGATATACAGGGAAATGCAATGATATATTATTGCGTTGCTGTCAAGCCCCGAATACTTGCCCTGCCGTATCTTCAGGCACATCGCCTTAGCTGAATAATCTTCCTTTGCTGATAACGGATGGAAGCGGCAGGTACGTTTCCGCAGAAGTATCAGACAAACTCTGCCGGGACTTCACTGTCCCCGGCGCTTTTGCAGATGATCCCGCAGAACGACGGCGACAAAATTCATGCCCAGAACAAGAAGCACCAGCACAAGAGCCGTGCCGTATTGCAGCGGCCGGGTTTTATCTATTTCCGTGCCGGATGAGGCAAGCACATAAATATGGTTGGACAGGGCCATGACCGGGCTGAAAATCGAGTCCACCTCCTGACGGCTGAAAAAGACCACCCCCGTGAACATGATGGCGGCCGTTTCCCCCGCCGCCCGCGACAGCCCCAGAATGCCCCCGGTCAACATGCCCGGAAGGGCGGCCGGCAGCACCACGCTCATGATGGTCCGACTTTGTGTCGCCCCCAGTGCAAAAGACGCTTCACGAAGGGTCACAGGCACCTGACGCAAGGCCTCCTCCGATGTGCCTATGATGATGGGCAGGGTCAACACGGCCAAAGTCAGCAGACCGGACAGCAACGATATGCCGAAACCGCAGGCTATGACGAAAAAACTCATGCCGAAAAGGCCGAACACAATGGAGGGCACTCCGGCCAGATTGTTCACGCCCAGGCGGATATAGCGGGCAAAGGGACTCCCTCCCGCATACTCGTGCATGTAAACCGCCGAAGCCACCCCAAGCGGAAAGGACACGGCCAGAGAACCCAGCGCAAGCAGGGTCGTGCCCGTGATGCAGGGCAGGATGCCGCCCTCGGTCATGGAGTTGCGGGGCACTTCGGTGAGAAAGTCCCAGGACAACGCGGAAAGCCCGTTCCAGACAAGAAAGGCGCATACGCTGAACAATGCGAAAACATTGACAAGCGCTGCCAGACGCAGCATGGAGAACATCAGATTTTCCCGCATACGGCGCATCTTCATGAAATCCGGCATCACACGCTCTCCTCTGCGGAAAACTCCGCGCTCGCGACACGCTCCATTTTCATCAAAATTTCCTTTATGGTGTGCAACCACTCCCTTCAGGGAGATTGCCGGTTGACTCCCGGCAAGGCCGGGAGCACATTTCCGGTCAAGTGAAGCAACGCAGGCTCTCCTTGCGCGGAAAAACCCGCGCTCACCGCAGAACCCGGCGGTTTTTTTCCGAAATGTATTGGGCCACAAGATTGAAAGCCAAGGTGAACAAAAACAGCACAATGCCGATGGCGAACAGCGCATGGTAGTGTTCGCCCCGGAAAGAAGCCTCCGCCATTTCCGCAGCGATCACCGAAGGTATGGGACGCACCGGGTCGAAAAGCGACCGGGGCAGGATTCCCGCCCCGCCCGCCGCCATAAGCACCACCATGGTTTCCCCGATGCTGCGCGACATGCCCAGCATACAGGCGGTGCCTATACCGGAAAAAGCCGCGGGAACAACCACCCGGACTGTGGTTTCCCAGCGGGTCGCGCCGAGAGCCAGAGAAGCCGCGCGCAGGGATGAGGGCACGGCATGCAGGGCGTCTTCGGCAACGGAGCAGATGGTGGGTACGCTCATGAAGGCCAGCATCAGCCCGGCGGTAAAAAGATTCAGGCCCGTGTCCAGATCAAGAAGATCCTGAAGCAGGGGCGCCACAACGACCATGCCGAAAAAGCCGATCACCACCGAAGGCAGGGCGGCCAACAGCTCGATCAGGGGTTTGCATACCCGCCGCAGAGTGGGATGGGCGATTTCCGTCAGCCAGACCGCCGTCATGATGCCGAGGGGGACGGCAAGGGAGGATGCCGCGAGAGTCACGGCACAGGAGGCGACGAGCAGGGGAAAGATGCCGAACTCCGGAGGTTGCGCCGTGGGGTACCAGTACATGCCGCTGAAAAAATCCGACACGGACACCACGGCGAAGACAGGCAGCCCTTCCATGAATAGAAAAAGCATGATCAGGGTGAGAAAAAGCAGGGAACACCCGGCAACGCCGGCCAATATCCGACGAATGAGCACTTCCCTGCGGGCCGGTGCGTTGTTCATCAAGTCTCTCCCTCTGCGAGGATTTGCCTGCAAACCCCCGCCGCAAGACAGTTGCAGGCGGGCTTTGCCCGCCGTAAGCAACTGCCTCAGGCGTAAAATGCTGTAGCCGACCGATGGAGCCGGTTTATTTTGCAGGCAGCGGAATATAGCCTGTTTCCGCGACAGCCTTCTGTCCCTTCCGGGGATCAAGCAGATAGTCCGTCAGTTTTTTCACTGCCCCGGCCGGTGCGCCGTTGGTGAACACATACAGTTCGCGGGCTATGGGCCACTTCTTTGCAAGCGCTGTTTCAGGACGCGCTTCCACGCCGTTCACATCGACTTTTTTCAGGGAAGAATTGAGGTAGCCGAAACCGATATAGCCTATCGACCGCCTGTTCCCGGCAACAGCCTGGGCAACGGCGCCGTTGGAAGCCTGAGACAGTGCGGCAGGAGACACCTTGTCCGGGGTCATGATGAGTTCCTGCCAGGTTTCAAAGGTGCCGGACGAGGAATCGCGGGAAACCGTCACTATGTTCTCGTCCTTGCCGCCCACTTCCTTCCAGTTGGTGATTTTACCCGAATAGATGCCGCGCAGTTGCGCAACAGTGAGATTCTTCACGGGGTTTTCCGGGTGAATCACCGGTACCAGGGCGTCCACGGCGATGGCTGTGCGTACCGCGTTCACGCCTTTGCCCGCGCCTTCCTTCAGTTCTGATTCCTTGATATCGCGGGAAGACATGGCGACCTGACACAAACCCTCGTTCAGGGCCTTGATGCCGTTGCCCGAACCGCCGCCGGAAATGGAGAGGGAAATGCCGGGATTGGCAGCCATAAAGGCTTCTCCGGCCTTCTGCATCACGGGAAGCACCGTGGTGGAGCCGGTGATGATGATTTCTTCCGCCGCCGCTGCGGGGACGGAAAACACGGCCGCCGTCGTGAGGCAGCCCGCGAGCAAAAAAATACTGATGATGCGTTTCATGCGAAAATACTCCTTTTGTTTCAACAGCGCTTGCCGCGAAGGAATTTGCCGTTTACGCCGTTGCGGGGTACAACTTCACGACCTTACGTTACGGTCATGTGACGGGACGGTGGATTCCCCATGGCGTTTTTGTCACGGAATCGTAACCTTTTGTTCCTGCGATTGACGCAAAACGCGGCCAGAGTGTCCTGAAGTCAGAGCATTTCAAAAATGCAGATTTCCGCACGGAAACCTGAACATCAGCCGACAGGCCGATGCGCCGCGAAGCGGCGTGAGCCGGCCGAAAAGCACGTTTTTCGGCTGACGATCCCGCATAACGAAATGTTTATTTTTCAATGCAATCAGTAAAAACGCTCCGGGCGAAACCGTATATGCGGGGAAGGTGAGGGCAATGCAGACAGTGCTGATAGTGGAAGACGAAGACGACATCCGCGAAGTTCTGGCCTTCAACCTCAAGCGCGAAGGCTACGCCGTGCTGGAGGCGGGGGACGGCAGGCGCGCCCTGGAACTGGCGGCGGGCAAAAAGCCCGACATCATCCTGCTGGACCTCATGTTGCCGGCCCTTGACGGCCTCAATGTCGGCAAAACCTTGCAGCGCGACCTTGGAACAGCAGGCATTCCCATCATCATGATTACGGCCAAGGGAGAGGAAGTGGATCGCATTGTCGGGCTGGAACTGGGCGCGGCCGACTATGTGGTGAAGCCCTTCAGCGTGCGGGAAGTGATCCTGCGCACCCGGGCCGTGCTGCGGCGGAACGCCCTCCCGGCGGAAGCCGCCCCCGTCTTTTGCGGCGATATCCGGCTGGACGCGGCGGACCATGCCGTGCGAGTGGCCGGCGCGCCCGTCGCGCTCACCGTCACGGAATTTCGCCTGCTGGAAGACTTGATGCGCCACAAGGGCAGGGTACGCAGCCGGGCGCAGCTTCTGGATTCCGTCTGGGGGTTCAGCTTTGAAGGCTATGCCCGTACCGTGGACACGCATATGCGCCGGCTCCGGAGCAAGCTCGGAGACTCCTCGGAGCGCATTGAAACGGTGCGCGGCGTCGGCTACCGCGCAAGGGCGGACGAGGAGGCATGCCCATGATCGCCGGTTGCGGTTCCCTGCAGAGCAGAATGTTCTGGTCCTTTGCCCTGGTCACGGTGATCGCGGCGGTGTTGCCCGCCGTTTTTTCCCGCGGCACCCTGTATGAAGACAGGCTGGACCTGGCAGGCAGGCAGGCATTGGCCCATGCCCTGCTGGCCAGGAGTTTTCTGGAATCCCGGCCCGGCGAGGACAGTATACGGCAGTTTTTTGATTCCGCCGGCGAAATTCCCCTGCGCCTGACCCTCATCGATGCTGCCGGCCGGGTCACGCATGATTCCCGGATCAGCGGAGAAGAAGTGCCGGAAATGGACAACCATGCCGACCGCCCCGAAGTCGAGGAAGCCCGCAACAAGGGTACGGGCCTGTCTTTGCGTCACAGCAACAGCCTCGGGATTGACGCCGTGTATGCGGCTACGGCCCTCAAGGACGGCGGCATTTTGCGCGTCGCCGTGCCTCTGGCTGATATCCGTCGTGGCGCGGACAAGGAGTTTTCTTTCCTGATTGTCCATATCGCCGGCGCGGCGGTATTCTGCCTGTTGCTCTCCATGTTCATCACGCGCCGTATGCGCAAGGGCATGGAGGAAATGGCCGAAGTGGTGGAATCCATTGCCCGGAGAGAAGATTACAGCCGCCCGCGCCTGCACAGGGTGCCGGGACGGGAATTTTTGCCTCTGGCTGATGCCGTCAACCATATGGCGGACATGATTGAAGAATTTGTCCAGACCACGGGCGATCAGCAGCGCCAGTTGGAAACGATCCTGAACAGCATGAACGAAGGTGTGCTCGTGCTCGGCCCGTCGGGAAACGTCAGGCGCTGGAACAGGGCAGCCGGTGCCCTGTTCCCGGCCGTCGTCTCCGGGGAAGGCAAGCCGCTCATTGAAAGCCTGCCCGTCCCCGCCCTGCAGCGCCGCGTGGACAGCCTGATCGGCGGCGACGATGCTCCGCCCGTCGCGGCAGGGGAAGACGCCGTACACTTTGAACTGCCCTCCGGGCGTTTCCTGGTGGCTCACCTTTCCGCGCCTGTGGAACGCAACGCCTCCCTGGGCGCGGTGATCGTGCTGTATGACGCCACGCAGATCATGCGTCTTGAACGCGCGCGCCGGGATTTCGTTTCCAATGTGTCGCACGAGTTGCGCACCCCCCTCACCGTCATCGCCGGCTGTGCCGAAACCTTGCTGACTTCCGATGACCTGCCGGCGGAATACCGCAACTTCGCGGGGGTCATCCACAAGCACGCCGTCGCCCTAGGCAGGATCATCAACGACATGCTGGCCCTGACCCGGCTGGAAAACGAGAGCGAAGCCGTCCTTCCCGCTCCGGCGGAAGCCGGGGCCGCGCTGGAGCAAGCCCTTTCCTCCTGCCGGGAACAGGCCGAGGCCAAGGGCGTCACCTTCACGGTGCATCTGGATGATGTCCCCGTCCTTGCCGATGTGTCGCTTCTGGCCCGTGTGTTTCGCAATCTGCTGGAAAATGCCTGCCGTTATTCTCCCCCCGGCGGCGAGATACAGGTCAGCGCGCGGCGGGAAGGGAAGGAAATGCTTTTCATCACGGCCGACAACGGTCCCGGCATCCCCAGGGACGAGTTGCCGCGTATTTTTGAGCGCTTCTATCAGGTGAAAAAGGAACGAAACAGCGGCACGGCCGGCATAGGCCTTGCCATCTGCAAACACATTATCGAACGCCACGGAGGGCGCATCTGGGCGGAAAGCCCATACGACGCCGCGGCGACGGCCATGCTCTTCACTCTACCCGTCGCCCCTCCTGCGGCATTAAAGGCAACGCCGTAATGACAACACCTTGCAAACTTTACGCCCGGAACGTGGATTTTTTTTACCGGGAAAGCCGCGCCCTGTACGATGTGAGTCTGGATTTTCCCGAAAACCGCGTAACGGCGCTCATCGGACCTTCCGGATGCGGGAAAAGCACCTTTCTGCGCTGCCTCAACCGCATGAACGATCTTGTCGCCGGGGCGCGCGCCGTCGGGGAAATCATGCTGGACGGCAAAAACATCAATGACGAGCGCACGGATGTTGTTTCCCTGCGCCGCCGAGTGGGCATGGTTTTCCAGAATCCCAACCCTTTTCCCAAAAGCATTTTTGAAAATGTGGCCTACGGGTTGCGCGTGAACGGCCTGAAAAAAAGCTCGGCCGTCGGCGACAAGGTGGAAGAAGCCCTGCGCCGCGCAGCCGTTTTCGACGAAGTCAAGGACCGGCTGCATGCCTCGGCCCTCGGTCTTTCAGGCGGCCAGCAGCAGCGTCTCTGCATCGCCCGGGCTCTGGCGGTCGATCCGGAAATCCTGCTTATGGACGAACCGGCAAGCGCCCTCGACCCCATCGCCACGCAGAAAATCGAGGAAAGCATCCACGAGCTGAAAAGCCGTCTCACCATTATCATCGTCACGCACAACATGCAGCAGGCGGCGCGCGTATCCGACCGCACGGCTTTTTTCTATATGGGCAAACTGATTGAAGACGGCGCCACGGACATCATGTTCACGCGGCCCGAACGCAAAGAAACCGAAGACTACATCACGGGCAGGTTCGGATGAAAGAAACACAATTGCAACAGGGCATCGGCCGGCTCCGCACCCGTCTGCTGGTCATGTGCGCCGCTGTGGGCATTGCCGTTGACGATGCCTGCGCCGCGGCGGCAGCGGGCGACATGAGACTGGCGAGAGCGGTGGTGGACGGGGACGGAGTTATTGATGCGCTGGAAAACGAAATTGACGAAGCGGCCCTTACGCTGCTTGTACGCCGGCAACCGGCGGGGCAGGATCTGCGTTTTGTGGCGGCCGCCCAGCGTATCGTCATCGACCTGGAACGCATCGGGGATGAAGCCGCCGCCATTGCCGAGCGCGCTTTAAGTATGCAGGGGCCTTTGCCTGGACCGGTGTGGGAAAGTATCAAAGTTCCGGCGGATGCGGCCGTCTCGCTCTATAAAAAAGCCGTGGAAGCCTTCCGCGTGGGGGACACCTGCAGCGCCCTGGAATTATGGCGCAACGAAGAAGAAAGCGCCCGGCTGGAAGCGCAGGCCCTGCGCGGCATCATGGATTATTTCGCCCTGGACGGAAACAACATAGGGCTGTCCTATGCGGGCATGCACGGCGTCCTGATCTGCCGTTCACTGAACCGCATTTGCCGCCGCGCCGCCAATATGGCCGAGCATACCTACTTCATCGTCAAAGGGGTGAATCTCAAGCATGTTTTCCCCTTGACGGCAATGCCGGACGAGATTCACGTCGACGGGGAATGATTCCGGTTCAGAATCAGCATGTGCGACAAGTGTGTCGCGCCGAAAACTCCCGCTGCCTTTTTTACTACAAGATTTTGTCCGCCTTCACTTCGTTCAGGATGGACAGCCCCCCGGACCCCCTCAAATATAAGCTGAAATATTCATTGGGGGTGCAGGGGCCGTTCGTCCCGAATCAAGTGAGGGCGAACAAATTTGAGCAAGACGCCCCTGCCAAGGGAGTTTGAGGGGGCGGAACCTCCTCAAAAAAATAAATCAACGTTTCCTTAAAATTATTTTTCAATGCCGAAATTTTTTAACGCGGATTTAGATCTATATAAAGGTTCTAAATAAATTTATCAAATTTTTACAAAAAAATTTGGGTTGGGATGATTCCCGAACTGGTCTGCATACTTTGCCTATGAAAAATATGGACCCTGGCGCGGGGAAAAAATTGGTAGGCGAGATGTTGCGGAAGAATGGCGCAAGGGGTGGCTTTGTCGCCATGTCTGTGATCCGGGCTACCGGCACGGACCGACAGAAAGGATGCCGGTCATGGTTTTGCCGGGGATATGGGAGTGATGAAATTTTCTGTCGAAAGCTGTTGATGGTATTTTTCTCTGATTCTTGATATCAATCAAGCAGTTCTTGTTGTTTGACGAGCGTTACATGACAGACGCGGCCGGCCGCCGGATAGCCGGCCAACATTACGAGAAATCTCTGACGGGGCAAACCAATTTTGGTCGGGAACTTACGCCGTAACTATGCGCCCAAGCCAAACCGGCGGTTAATGATGAATATCCCTTTGATTTTCTTGAACTTAGGACGAAATATAACAAACGGGAACTGGAAAAGGCGCCTATCGCCCGGGTGGAGGATTTCTCGCGGGCCATGGGTGACATGTTCGCCTTTATGGGCAGTCAATACCGCCTTGAAGTTGACGAGAATAAATACTTCATCGACCTGCTGCTCTTTCACCGTCGGCTCAAGGCGCTGATGGCCGTCGAGCTGAAGATCGGCGCACTCATGCCGGAATTCGTCGGCAAAATAAGGAAACTTTGATGAATGCCGTCCCGTTGCTGCCTTTTCCCCCCGGATGCCTGCGGGCGACCCTATTGCGCCGCGAAAAGCGTTTTCTTGTGGAATGCGAAACTGAACAAGGCCGTTTTTGGGCGCATACCAATAATTCCGGGAGCATGCTCGGCCTGATCCGCCCCGGAGCGCCCGTCTTCCTGTCGCCCGCTCCGGGCAAGAACAGGAAACTGCCCTGGACTTTGGAAATGATCGGGCTATGCCCGCCGAAGGCGGAGGAAGGGATTCTCTGGGCGGGGGTGAACACCTTGACTCCCAACAGGCTTTTGCGCGCGGCCTTTCAGGCGGGCCTGCTTCCCTGGGCACGCGGCTATGAGCGATGCAGGCCGGAGGCCGTACGGGGCGCGAGCCGTCTGGATGCCCTGTTCACAGGGACCGGATTGCCGCCCCTATGGGTGGAGTGCAAGAACGTGACTTTGGTGGAGGACGATGCGGCCGCTTTCCCCGATGCGGTCAGTGCGCGGGGGCACAAGCATTTGCGGGAGATGGCGGCCATAGCCGCTTCCGGCGGGCGGGCCGTCTTTTTTTATTGCGTCCAACGCCCGGACGGCCGCTGTTTCACCCCGGCCGATTATGTGGACCCGGTTTACGCGGAATTGTTTTATGAAGCCGCCGCGGCGGGCGTGGAATGCCGGCCGCGGCGGACGTTGCTTTCTGAGGAAGGCATTTCCCTCGGCCCTGAATTGCCCGTCCTTGGCTTGACGGCACGTTGACGTTGAAACGCTTCAGGGAATAAAACTTTTTATATCCAGAACATTTCAAAGTTGAAAATGCTCTATGGCCGTGCAGGAGCAGGAAAACGCGAGGTAAATTTTTGAAGGCAACATGCATGGATTCCTGCGGGCCGCAAACGGCCCGCGGAATGACAAAAAGTTGTCATGAATGCCGGTGAGTTGTCACTGCACAGAGGGTTGTCATTGCGAGCGGCAAAGCTGCGCGGCAAACCATGCCTTTCAGGGTATTCTCAATTTTGAAATGCTCTAAACGTCAAAGGATGCGTCTCAAAATCAAATTGCCCTACAGTTGCTCCGCTCTATCTTCCTCGTCATCCTGCATGTACGGGCGCATGCTCGAAACGGCGATGGCCGCCGTAACCGCATTATGGAAAAAGGCCGATACACCCGGCCGGAGCAAACCCACAAGCCCCCCCAGCAGAAACGCGCTGTTCCAGAACAGGGAAGTCCGAAACCCCCCCCGAATCCTCGACAGCATTTTATGGGATATGTCTTCGGCCAGAAGCAGACCTTCCAATTTCCCGTTGAGCAACACCATATCCGCGACCTCGCGCGCAATATCCGCGCCGTCCGCCATGGCTATTCCAACATGCGCCGCGGAGAGCGCGGGAGAATCGTTGATGCCGTCCCCGACCATGACCACGGTGAAACCGTCCCGTTTCAATTTATGGATAAAGGCCGCCTTGTCCTCGGGAAGCATCCGCGCCCTGAATTCGCCTATACCCGCTTGGGCGGCTATGGCTGCGGCCGTTTTGTCCCCGTCGCCCGTAAGCATGATCACGCGTTTGACGCCGCCGGCATACAACGCCCGCACAACAGGTGCGGCTTCCTCGCGCAGGGCGTCCTCAATCAGCAGAATTCCGGCGATTTTGTCGTCAATGCTCAGATACAGGACAGACCTGCCCTTGTCCGCCTCCCGGTCAATGACGGCCTGTTGAAATGCATCAGGCCGGATTCCCTTGTCTTCACAAATAAAATGCCCGCTGCCGAGGCACAGCTTCTTGCCCTGCCACATGGACGCTATCCCGTGGGCCACGACAAGGTTCACCTCGGTGTGCTCTTCCTTGTGTTTCAGTCCCTTCTTTTCCGATGCGCGTACAACGGCCTGCCCCACAGGGTGGGCGAAATGTTCCTCAAGGCAGGCTGCAAGGCGCAGTATCCGGTCGCCGTCCGTCCCGTCAAAGGGAATAACGTCCACCAGCATAGGCCGGGCCTCGGTAAGGGTGCCCGTCTTGTCGAAGACCACGACATCGGCAAAGGCAAGCGCCTCCATGAATTTGCCGCCCTTGATCAGGACGCCCGAATCGGCGGCTTCCCGCACGGCGGTAAGAACGGACAGGGGCGCGAGCAGGCGCAGGGCACAGGAATAGTCCACCAGAAACACTGAACTCGTGCGCATGATATCCCGGCTCACGGCATAAACCACTCCGCCCGCCAAAAAATTGTAGGGGACCACGGCATCGGCCATGCGTTCATAACGGCTCTGTACCGCCGCCTTCAAGTTTTCCGAGTCCTCAATGGCCCGGACCAGCGCGTGAATCCTGGTATTGCCGCCTACCTTCGTCGCCCTTATGACCAGCTCCCCCTCATCAAGCACCGTGCCGGCATAGACGCTGGCGCGGGCGGTGCGGTGTACAGGCAGGGATTCCCCCGTCATGGAAGCCTGGTTTACCATACCCTCCCCGCTTATGACCGTCCCGTCCACGGGTACGGAGGAACCGGCCCGCACAACGACATGATCCCCCACACACACCTGCGCGTAAGGAATGCTCATTTCGCAGCCGTCGCGGCGCACCCACACATGATCCACATGGAGGGCCAGACTTTTTTCCAGACTGACGCGGGATTTTTTACGCGTCCACTCGGTGAGATATTCACCGAGTGCGAAGAAAAAGGTCAGCGACGACAGCGTTTTGAAATCCCGACGCAGAAGGCAGAAGAGCAGGGCGGCCGCGTCGAGGGCTTCCAGGGTCAGACGGCCCCGGAGGACGGCTTTCAAGCCCTTGAAGATATAGGGGACGGCGCGTATGACCGCCAGCGCGTAAATAAAGATGCGCGGATAAAAAAAACTGCGCAGCTTTCCCGGCACGGGATTACGCACGGCCGGCACCGGGAGGGAAATTTTCCGTCCGGCCCCCGGCCCGTACTTGACCAGAATGCTCCTCGTGCGGGCGGATACGCTGATTACCGCGCCGGGAAAACTCTCCTTGATGAAGGCGAGAACACTGTTCTCAATCTCCGTGTCTCCGCACGGCCCGCTGTCGGGCATCGGCCTCAGACGCAAGCGTCCCGGTATGTTGTGCGCAACATGGTAACGCCCGAGGCAGTCAGGCCGTCCCGGCGGGGGGGGCGGGCGATGTCCGCCCGCGCTCACGAAGACTGTCCCCGAGCCTTACGCCGCTGTTCGCGCGCGTGTTTTGCCTCCGCGGCAAGATCATCAATGTTTTCTTTGGCGGTTTCCATGATCTCGGCGGCCTTTTCCTTAACGTCCAGACCGTGGCTCAGCAACGAGGCGAAGGATTTTTTCACCGCAACACCGTTGCGGGAAAGCAAAACCGCGCCGATTGCCCCCAAGGCCACTCCCGCCCCTAGGGCAAGCCCGTACTTCCAATAATTTCCCGTCAGCATGTTGTTCTCCTTGGTTGAGGTTGAGCGGCTGTGCCAAGGCAAAATAACAGAAGGAGAATGAATGTCAATATCATTTTATGCTTCTCTGCCGCGGCTTGCCGCTTTGTTTTTCACGCAACGCCCTCTGCAAAACAGGCGCTGCAGAACCGAAAAGGTTTTACGCCGCCGAAGGCGGCGTGAGTCGGCAGCGGACATCCGCCGCAAGGAGCCGGCATCAGAATCCGATAAGCTCGCGGACGCCTCCCATTGTTTTGCGGGCCTCTGCGCGGGCGCTTTCGTTGCCGGCCGCCAGCACTTCCTCAACCAGTCCCGGCCGGGCGTCCAGACGGGCGCGGCGCTCCTGTATGGGAGCGAGGAAACGCTCAAGCCCCTTGAGCAGTATGGCCTTGCAGTCAACACAGCCCATGGAGGCGGAAGTGCAGCCCGCGCGTATTTCCGCCTGCGTATCCGCAGCGGTCAGCAATTCGTGATAGGGAAAAAGATTGCAGTTTTCCGGGTTGCCGGGGTCGTTGCGGCGCATTCTGGCCGTGTCCGTCAGCATTTCCTTGATTTTCGGGCTTATCTCGGCCATGCTTTCACTCAGCAGGATGCCGTTGTTGTAACTTTTGGACATCTTGCGCCCGTCCAGACCGGGACATTTGGCCTGAGGAGTCAGGCGGGCCTCCGGCTCAGGGAAAAAGACGCCGTATAAATTGTTGAAGCGGCGGGCGATTTCGCGCGCAATCTCCAGATGCGGCAACTGATCATGGCCGACGGGAACCCAGCGCGGCCGGTACATGATGATGTCCGCCGTCATCAGCACAGGGTATCCCAGAAAGCCGTAGGTGCTCAAATCTTTGTGGCTCAGTTGCTGTATCTGTTCCTTGTAGGTCGGGCAACGTTCCAGCCAGCTTACAGGGGTGAGCATGGACAGGATCAGGGACAATTCCGCCGTTTCTTTCACGGCCGACTGCCGAAAGATGCAGCAACGCTCCGGGTCGAGCCCGGCGGCCAGCCAGTCCTTGACCATTTCCGGGATAAACGCGCCTATACGCCGCGTATCCTCATATTCGCTGGTCAGGGCGTGCCAATCCGCCACAAAGAAAAAGCAGCGCATTTCTTCCTGCAGATCCAGCCAGTTTTTCACGGCCCCGAAATAGTGCCCGATGTGTAGCGCGCCTGTGGGCCGCATACCGGAAAGGGTCCTTTTTTCCGCATCCTTGTTTATGCCGACGGCATTCGACACGCGCAGCCTCCGTGCAGGTGTTCCGGAACGGCAGGGCGGACCCTACAGCCGGTATCCGAGGTTGAAGAGAGCGCCGATGAACCCGATGCTGTAAGTCATCAGGGGGACAAGCGCATGGCGCAAAAAGCCACCCGCCACCAGCAGAATGACGATGAGCATCCCGTAGCGGGAGAGGGAAACATACAGGCGCGCCGCCCCGGCGGGCAGCAGTCCGGCCAGGATGTGGCTGCCGTCCAGTGGGGGAATGGGCATGAGGTTGAACCAGGCCAGGGCGACATTGATGGACATGCCCACCCACGCGGAACGGGCGATAAAAAGGAGCGCGCCGGTACCGGAGAAGCCGGCCTGCTCCAGATTGACACAGAGTTTGAAGATCAGGGCGCACAGGCAGGCAGTCAGGAAATTGGCCAGGGGACCGGCCAGGGACACCAGCATGAGCCCTACGCGCGGGTTGCGGAACAGGCGCGGCTGTATGGGCACGGGCTTGGCCCAGCCGATGGTGAAAGGCCCCGCCAGTGCGGTGAAAATAAAGACGCCGAGTCCAAGAGGGTCAATGTGTTTGACGGGGTTCAGGGTCAGCCGGCCGGACAGCTTTGCCGTGGGATCGCCCATTCTGCCGGCCACCCAGCCGTGGGCGACCTCGTGCAGGATAATGCCGAAGACGGCCGGCACAAAGGCCGGCGCCAAACGCAAGAGATAAGTTTGAATATCTTGGGTCATTGGGGCATTTTGCGAATGTTTCAATCAACAACCGGCGCCGGCTGCCGATTGACTCCATCCCGGCGGACAGGAACCGGCCGGCTTGCCCTCTCCCTAAAGGAAGGGGTTACCTGAAATGTGCTCCCGGCAAGGCCGGGAGTCAACAGGCAATCTCCCTGAAGGGAGAAGTTTCAAACCATAAAAGAAATTTTGATGAAATTGCAAAACGTTCCGGCGGTGGAAACCGTCGCCCGACCGCGAGGCATAGGCGAAATTTACTTTCACCGTCACGCCGGGTGGAGCGTTCCAAAATCATTATGCTTTAGAGATTTGCGGCGGGGAAAATTTTTTCCCCGCATCGGGTGTCCCTCCGGAACAACTGCGCCCGCCCGACGGCGTCCTTACGCGCTTTTTGTTGCCAGCACCCGACTGATGGCATTTTTGAGTACGGCAAGATCAACGGATTTTACGACATAGTCGTCGGCGGCAATGGATTTGAGGTCGTTCTGGAAACTGTCGTAGGACGTACTCAGGATCACCGGCAAAGAAGAATCCCCGGCTCTGATGGTCTGAAGTATGTCCAGCCCGGTCAGCGGGTTGCCTTCAAGTTTTATGTCCAGAATCACCAGATCCGGCCGCTCTTTTTTCAGAACTTCCATAATAGGAGTAAGACCGTCGGTGAGCGCGACGTCATACTCATCGCCTTGCAGTTCTTCCTGATACAGCATGCGGATATGGAGTTCATCGTCCACTACAAGGATTTTCTTGCTCATGGGGGAACCTCCGTCAGGTGTTTGGACAACTTTGCACAATTATGATCCAGTATCGGCCCGAGGTCAATAAAAATACGATAAAAAGAAGTGCAGTCGGAAAAGATTTTCCGGCGCCGGCAAAAGCGGCAGCCGCATATCCGGCATGCGGCCGCCGAGCTTCGCGTCCCGGGGCACTCCGAAATGAAACGGCACCTGAGCATTTCAAAATTGAAAATGCTCAGGCGGCGCAAGCGCGAAACGCAGCCGCCCGCCCTGCAGGCGTAGGCGAAACTCGCTTTCGCCGTTAAACGCCGGAGGATGCGTCTCAAAATCAAATTGACTTAAGACCGGAAGCGTCCGAAAGCCTGTTACGATGTGCTGTTTGCCGTGCCTTTCGCCGCGCCGCGCCGTTCCCAGAGCTTCATGTCTTTCATTTTTTTCCGGCGCTCGCGTTGCAGGGCTTTTGCCGCCAGGGCCGCGCCTTTCTTGAGTCCCCATTTTTCCCTGTATGACTTGGCATCCAGGCCGTGGGAGGCAAGATGGCGGGAAGAAAGTATCTTGAAGCTCTTGCCGCATTCCAGGCAGACTATGGACCTGTCCTTGATGCTTTTTTCCGGGGCGACATCCGTGCCGGGGCTTTCCGGCAAGGAGCAGCCGGAGGAAATGCATTTGAGATCGGCAGCGATCTTCTTCACCATGGACGTGATTTCATCCTCGTTCATGGTTCTTACCGATGCCTGGGCCTTTACGATTTCCAATGCTTCTTTCAAATAGTCGTCCATGATTTCCTCACTGTTTGACGGTTAAAGCAAGTTGATTTTGAGATGCCTCCTTCGGTGTTTATTACCCGGCGCACATTCGGATTTTGCCGAACTTTCTCTCCGCAACCGGGGACAGCCGATCGACGGCAACTTTCGACGGAACGCATCACACGGGCCTTGTACGCAGGCAATAAATGCGAAAACCGATCATGTGCTATCAGATCGGCACCTGAATGTGAAGAGGTCGGGGAAAAATCTCTGAATTTTTTATGCTGCCGGATGCACGGCGGACGGACGACAACGCTTGCCGGGGGCACCCGCAACAGATGGCACAATACATCGGCCGCGCAGGAGCGCGTTCTTTTGCAACGAAGCGCCGGCGCTTCGCTAGGAGCCTGTCGGACTTTGCCTTAAAATATTTATAACATACTGAAATTATTATATACGGCTTTCATTGATCGGATTTGCTATATATAAAAATATCAGTATGTTACAGAAAATACA